>JBNJDQ010000065.1:0-12603 GCA_051745065.1 Fibrobacterota bacterium | reverse complement strand
GCGCAAATAATGATAAAAGCGATCAATGGGCAATATGCCCTGAGAGGCGGCACAAAAATCTCAAAGAAACTTATCATTTCAAAAGAGATATGCCGATGTATAAGATTTTGTGTATATTGAAAATGAATCCTGTGATATTGAATAAAAAGGCGTGGGAGCATGAAAAAAAGGATCTGGTTGCGTTCGTGGCGTGTTCGTGGTATTGTTTTTCTTCTTGCCGGCTGTATTGGCGGCGCGGTGTTTCTCAGTCGGCATCGTTCCCCCCTTGAACTGTTCCCCCGCAACGATACACTCTTTGAGTTTTCCGGTCTGAACGAGACCTGTGCCGACAGCAATTACCGCCTTTCTGTTTCTGATACCTGCATTGATTATACCTATTCCTGTGCACGGGGCTATCCCAGCCTGCTTTTACATTCCATCGGCATGCATCGCTCTCTGGATATCTCGGGATACGATCGGCTGGAGGTGGTCGTGGATAACGATAAAAGTAACGATTTTTCTGTTACCCTCTACTATTTTGTTCCGGGCATTTCCTCCCATGACAGTCTCACAACGCAGTTTCCTCATTCCTTTCGATATCATACCGAAACGGGGCAGGGGCATATCGACCTCCATTCCCGGGACTTCGGCGTTTCGCATTACTGGGCGTCCCGGGACAGCCTGCCCCTTGAGGTTCCCCATTATAAAAAAGGTCTGACCCATATTGCGTTTCGGGGGCTGGAAGATCATCCCGGAACCGATGAAAAGCGCATTGTTATACGCCGGATTCGGTTCAAAAGCGATATTTCTGAAGATATTCAGGCGGCGGGGATGGCTGCTGCTGCTGCCCTTCTGCCGCTGTGGGTATTGGTCTGGATACTGCAGTCGGGCAGAAACCGCCGCATAAAGCGTCGAATATACGGAACACCGGCGGACAGAGGCGGTCTGCGTATTACCGATGAGCGTGCCGAAGAGGTGATGTCGTATATTACATCGCATTTCAGTGACTGCATGCTGACCCTGGACAGTCTGAACACGCGATTCAAGCTGACCCCCTTTCAGATCAACGAGATCGTTTTCAGCCGGTTCGGTATGCGCTATAAACAGTATCTTACTCATATCAGACTGAAAAAAGCCAAAGAACTGCTGCGCGAATCCGATCTTCCCATTGCGCAGATTGCCAAATCTGTTGGGTATTATTATCCCAACTCATTCAGCAGGACATTTCGTAATGAAATGAACTGCACCCCCCTGGAGTATCGAAACAGCCCTCATGCTTAGGCCGCATTGCGCCGGCTTTTGATGCATATTTTCTATCTTCGAACATGACAGAAATTTTCTCCTGTCCTGGCGTATTTCCGATGGTTCTGCAGGTTCACCGACTACGGGCCCCGTGGGCTGAAGCCGGTGATAGTTCTCTCTGATGCAGGGGCGACTTACAGAGATATTCTCTTTTCCCGGGGGAAGACCTGCCGGGTATCCCGTGGACTGCATTGGGTGCAGATTTTTGGTATATCATCTTTTCTTTGCTGCTTCTGATAAATCCCCTGTTTTTCAGGAAGATGCCCCCGTAAGACCTTTTTGCAAAAACAGATACAATCCTGTTGAAATCGATGATCTAACAAAATGATGTACTGAAACCTGTCTATTGTTATGTTTTAAATTAAAATGATATGTTGTTGTATAGCTTCTAAAAACAGTGCTTTATGCGTAGTGTTCCAGCATGCAAATGATGGGCGTCCAAAAAGCGAAGCACTTTTTGGTTACTTTGAGTGTACGGTCTCCTGCGGGATGCCGGAAGAGTAAGAGCTATTGTAACCCGGGGGGAATCCCCCAATTAAAAAGGAGCGTATGTATGAAACAGGTGAACGCGGTTCTGCTTGTGGTACTTGCCGTATGGACAGGGTACGGGGCAGACAAATGTTTTCCTTCGCCCGTGAACCCTGCGGGCAAACCGGCAGAGGATGTCACCCAGTATATGTCTATTATCTTTGATGATAATGCATATTCAGGGCTGAATGGTACGATCTATGAACCGGATTCCGGAGAAATACCCTGGGACGGATTCGGTCGTGTCGGGGGTGAGACCATAAACGACTGGGAGAAATCACTCAACCCTCTCAATATCGAAGAAGGTGATATGGGGGTCTCCTGGGGAATGAATCTTGGAGTGCCTGTAACATTTAATATGATTACGGGGCTGTATGTTAATATGTTCAGCAATGGCGCAGAACAGGGTATGGCGTGGAAAAACTACGAGTCCGATTTCGGGTATTACGAGCCGCGCTCTGAGGATGGGGTTGATCATAATACCATAGCCATCTCCTGGGGACGGGAGCAGGAAATTCTTGTGGACGGTGGATCCATTCAGCCTAATTTTGTTAAAAATGCCACGCAGAAAATGATCAGCGCCGGGCATGAAATCGGGAATCATACGATTGACCATATGGAGTCAAATTCTCCTCTTCCCCTGAGCAAAGGGAATGATCCCTACAATGGTAATGTAGATGGGGAATCCACAATAGAAGGGTTTTCCGCCTGGGGTGGTGACGGCTTTGACTATTATAAGAACGACACCATGCCCTGGGGGGAAGTGATCAATGAAGCTGAGCATTTCGGTCAGGCTGACGGTGCTTCTGCTCAGTACATGGGGTGGACCGTCTATGCCGGTAAATATATCAGCCGCGAAGCGTGGCGCGGTGCGATCGAACTGGGGCATTCCGTGCTTGCGGAGCAGGGCGGTGTCAGCAGTTCCGATATCACAGGTTTTCGCGCACCCCGGCTGGAAGTGAATTCCGGTATGTTCTACGGCCTTGCGGATGCCGAATACACCTATGACTGCGGCCTGGAGGAAGGCTATGAGTATCACCGTGACGGCTCCAACTTTCTATGGCCCTACACCGTGGATAACGGTGCCATGAACAGCTGGACACAGTACAATGTCGGCGAACCCCGCGCCATCGATTCCATGCCTGCCGATGCCGGGCTTTGGGAGATTCCTGTGAATGTTGTGGTGGTTCCCGAGGAAATTCGCCCCGAGGTCTGGGCAAACCATGCGCAGGTTCTGCGCGGTGAAGGTGATGCGCCTTCCAGCTCAGACAGTTCCCACTGGGTTCAGAAATCCGGCAAAATTACAGGATTCGATTTTAACATGTGGATCATCTGGGGAATGACAAAGGATAATTGGCTGAAAACCATGAAGTACACCACCACTCAGCGTCTTGAAGGAAATCGGGCTCCCTTTCACTTTGGGATGCATACGGATTATCATACCCCCATTTATGATAACGCCACTCTGTTAACCTCCTTTAATCTGGATGCGTACGGTCTCTGTATTGTAAACGGATGGAATGAATGGGATGACCGAACAGCTTCTACGGAAGAATGGGTCAATTGGTCACAGGGCGAGGGGGCGGAATTTGTCACGGGCAGGGAGCTGATCGAAAAAATGCGTGATCTTGTAAATGAGGCACCGCAGCCGTATGATGCAACTGCCGGTGAATCCATAGAGTTCAGCTTTATCAAAAATGGAAGCCTCAACTCATCTGCAACAGAAGAGAGTTTCACCGGCTCCTTTGATGGATCGGTTACGGTGGATGCGCCGTCCAATGGAGAATATCCCTGGGCATCCTTTATGGCTCATGATATTTCGGTTGATAAGCTGAATTACATTTCCCTTGATTACCGGTCAAATTCAGCTCTTGCTGTTATTCTGACTCTTGAGGATGCTCCGTCCCGGCAGGTGATCCTTAACAATGTAAATACCGCCGGTATGGTTCAGTCAGGTATGATTCCCCTCTGGGCCTTTGATTATGATCAGTATTACGAGGGGGAACTCGATTACAGCCCTATTGATCCTCAAAAGATTACTGCAGTGGAAATCAAACCCCTTGCTGCGGAAAACAAACATGACGGATCATACAGCGAACGGACGGAGCCTGTGAAGATTGACTTTGCCGTGGATAATATTACCTTTTACGGATCTCTTTCCCAGTATGATTCTCCAATCATTCAGTCCATGGATAAGAGTTGTTCCGCTGCATCTGTCCAGAGTCTCACTGCCCGTGCCCTGACTCTGCGAAGCGGAATACCCGGTGAGTTCCGTTTGACTGTTATGGGGGTAAATGGACGGACCATTCTGTCCCGGGACAGAATCTCCCTTCAGGAAGGTACAAACCGTATTGCCCTGGATAATGCGGCCCAGGGGGTTTACTTTATTTCCCTTGAAGGGCTGGATAACAGTACGTCCCTGGTAACAAAGATGCTCCTGAAATAGCTTTTTGAAGCACCAGTGCGGCGAACGGTGAGGGCTGTCTGCAGTAATTGCGGGCAGCCTTTTGGTATGGTGGGTATACCACATATCTCATGGGCGGGTGCTGAGGAATCGTAAGGTGAAGCACAAGGTTTTCAGCGCGAGGTGGAAGCGGCTATTCTCATCCCAGGCCTGTAGATGGATTGAAGTACCGGGGGCGAACGGAACAATGAGCGTCCGGGGTTCTTTTACAGTGGTTGATCCCGTGGTACAGCAGGCTATTCATCCGGTTCTGAATCATCGCGATGAACGCATCTTTTCAGACTCAGGTTTCGGTTTTCGCCTGAATCCCCGCCTACACGAAGGGAGTAACAGCAAATGGTTTCGGGAAATCACATTCTTTGATTTGGTTGGAAAACGGTACAGACTTGAAGAAACCGCCCTATGTGAGAGTGCGTACGGACGTGTGAAAGGTCGATGAGGGAGAGTCGTTCACTCTCTCTCATCTCTTACTCTATTTTATTTGTTCAGATATGTTGCAATTGTTTTTGCGCACAGTCCCCCCGATGCGATGGTTGGGGTAAAACCTCCGCCGATAACCCATGCTCCGGTAAAGAAAAGGTTCTCAAAGATCTCGGATTGAGGTCGGGGACGGCCGAAGAATGTGTCAGCGTCCGGTGCATAGCCGTAGGCAGTACCCGCAGGGGTGCGCAAATAATTCTGCATGGTACGGGCTGTGGCGAGTTCTTTATATTCAATATGTTTTGTCAGGCCCGGTTCTGCTGCTTCCAGGCGCGAAAGAAAAGAGGTGATTACCGTGTCTTTGCGCCGGCGGTATTCTTCCTCTGTGAGATTCTGCCATTCCTGCAGATAATCGCCCGCTGTAATGACTGCAAAGCTTTTTCCCGGCGGTGCCAGCCCCGCATCAAGGCGGGAGTAATCCGTGAAAACAAAGGGGCGTTCAAAGACGGATCCCCGAATCATTCTCCCGTATTCTTCCTGATTCTGTGCCCTGCCACAGTAGAACGTTGAGTAAGCCGCATCTGTATCCCTCAGTTCGCCAAGGTTCCGGGAGAACCCCAGATACAGTGTAAGCAGGGAGGGAGCACAGCGTTTCGGAGCGGAGAAGGCGGTGCCGCTCATGGCATAAGTGCTTTCAGGTGAGGCATTGGAGATAACTATATCACACTCAAGTTTTTTCTCTTTTCCCCTGTGTCGATATTCCGCGCCGGTGATTTTTTTGTTTTTGCGACAGAGCGTGTGGACTTCGGCCCCGGTGATGACACTGCCGCCGTGGTCCGTGATGATTTTTGACAGGTGATCGGAGAGTTTCTGGCTTCCTCCGGTAATATACCAGCCGCCGTGACAGAGGTATGAATGCTGTGCAATGGAGTGATAGAGAAGGCTGAATTGGTATGGATCATCATGATAATAACTGATATTACTGTTGAGAATCATTTTGAGTTTCGGTGATGCAATAATTCGGTCGAGAAATGTGCCCACGTTTTCCCGGCGGTAGCGCAGTACTTTCATAAAAAGAAACGGGAACAGCGGATACATCCACCAGCGCAGAGAGCGAAGGCGTCCGGCCTGTTTGCTCAGTTTTTCGATGGTGGAAAGATATTTTTTAATCCCCCGTTGTTCTTTGGGAAAAGCCCGGATGAGAGCTTTCTCAACGGCTTCACGGCCGTCGGGAATGGTGAAGTCGACATTCTTTCCGCGAAGACGCAGAAATTCCGGGGCTCTGCAGAAATGCAGGGCATCATAAACGCCCAGGTCAGTGAAAATCTTTTTTTTGAGGGGGTCGTCAAAGACACCGTTTATTTCATGAAGCCCCACTTCCGCGGTGAACTCTTTCCGTTGAAACGTAGTGGCGGCACCGCCGACTTTGCTGTGTTGTTCCACAAGGGTCACGGTATGCCCCTGTTGCGCAAGATATGCACCGGCGGTCAGACCGCCAAGGCCGCTGCCGATAATTCCGATAGATGCCATGGGTATCTCCTGTATTTTGGGTTATGGTCCGTCAATGCATTCAGAATGCGTTCTGTACGCGGCATAAAGAACCTGACTGTTTCCGACCGGCTTTCTTTCGCGGTATTTGCGGTACACTAATATTATAGAATGCTGGAGAGAAATATGCAATAAGCTCTTTGGCCGTTGTACATATCAGAGTTCGTCAAGTTCCTCATCAAGTTCATTTTCCAGCTCATCATCCTTGATTGATTCAAAGAGAACCCGGCTGACTTCTGCCTCTTCCCGGCGGAACTCATATTCCGTATTGAGGAGAAAGCGTATTCTGGTGATATATCGCTCGAAAGAGTTCAACGTGGTGATAAGTACGAGGAAAAGGATGGTCATTGCTGTGAGTACAAAGGCGATAAGCAGGTAGTGAGGAACCATGAAAACCCCGGAAATATAAGAAAATAGTTCGGTTTTAGTCCAGCTGACACTATTTTTAATATAGTTTTTTGCCTTCTGCCTTAAGGAGATATTATGAAATGTACTGTAAATAAAAAAGCGCGCTTTGCCACGGTTATACATATACTCAGCCGCGAAAACACCCGGGACCTGCAGGATTTTGAAGGAGAAAAAGGAGAGGTTGCTGTCCGTTACGGCAATGCGGACACGGCAATTTATGCGTCAGTCGGTGATGATCAGGATATTCTTGCCGTACAGGATACTGTCGCTGTGGCAGTACGTAAAGCAGTAAGCCTCAAACGTACGGAGGTATCCGTTGATATGGGGTCAATTCAGAATCTTCTTCTAAGTGATGCCGAGGTTCAGGATGCCCTGTATTACTCCGTGATTGGTGCTGTTCTGGGTGCGTACCAGTTTACCCGTTATAAGAGTGAACCAGCTCCGGAGATTGGTGAAATTGAGTTTTTTGGCCCTGATCTCTCCCCCGAACAGGCCCGTCGCGCGGGGATCATTGCGGAGGCAACAACCTATGCCCGTGATCTTATCAACGGCAATGCCGGGGATGTAACGCCCCAATACCTTGCCGATGAGGCCCTCAAACTGGGTAAAATCTCCTCGCGCTGCAAAGTGACAGTCCTCGACGAGAAGGAAATTGTTAAACGCGGACTGAATCTTATTCATGCCGTGGGAAAGGGGAGCCCGACCCCGCCACGGCTCATTGTTATGGAATATGAAGGAGCCGATAAAGAGGCAGGAAAGACTGCGGTCCTCGGTAAAGGGGTTACCTTCGATTCGGGAGGGCAGAATCTCAAGCCTTCCGGCTCCATAGAGAACATGCGTCTTGATATGGGCGGCGCGGCGGCAACCCTCGGGGTCATGCAGGCCTTATGCCGCCTTGAAGCACCGGTAAATGTGGTCGGCCTTATTCCCACGGTTCATAATGCCATCGGCAGGGATTCTTATTTCACCGGCGATGTATATACTTCATACAGCGGCAAAACCGTGGAGGTTCTCAATACCGATGCTGAAGGCCGCCTTATTCTGGCCGATGCTCTGTCATACTGTAAGCGGAATTATGCCCCCCATGAGATGATTGATATGGCAACCCTCACCGGCGCTGTTGTTATTGCTTTGGGGGACACTGTATCCGGGCTTTTCTCCAATGATACCATGCTTTCTGCACGACTCTTTAAAGCCGGAGAGAGCAGCGGAGACCGTATCTGGGAACTACCTCTGCGCGAGGAGCACCGCACGGCCCTGAAAAGTGATCGCGCGGATCTGCGTAATACCTCCAAATACAAGCGGAACGCCAGTTCTCTTACGGCTGCGGCATTTCTTGAGAGCTTTGTAGAGGATACTCCCTGGGCTCACCTGGATATTGCCGGATCGGCCTGGAATGACAGAGAAGCGCGCGGTACAACTCCCAGGAACGGTACCGGCGCCGGCGTACGCTGTATTCTGGATTATCTGCTGAACGGGTAATATGGAAATACATTTTGATGAAAACCGCGAAGAGAATTGCAGCGGACTGGGAGTGGATCACCATTTCATGCGGCGTGCCTACGCTCAGGCGTTAAAGGCATTCGGCAATGATGAAGTACCGGTCGGCGCAGTTATTACTCATGAAAACAGAATTGTCGGCACGGGGTATAATCAGATTGAAAAACTGCAGGATGCCACAGCTCATGCAGAGATCGTTGCCATTGGCGCTGCGGCAAATGCCCGCGGTACCTGGCGTCTGAACGAATGCACCCTTTATGTTACTCTGGAGCCGTGTATGATGTGTCTGGGGGCAATCCTTCAGTCCCGTGTGGAGCGCATTGTCTATGCAGCAGGGGACAGCCGTTTCGGGGCGGTGGAAAGCGGCGTGTATCGGGAGTATGCTTTTCCGGCGTATCGGCGGTGGCCTGAAGTAACTGCCGGAGTAATGCTTGATGAAAGCCGGGCCCTTATTCAGGAGTTCTTTCGAAAAATCCGGCAGAAGAAGAAAGGAAATTCCTGAATCACAAATTTCTCTTTCGGTATTGTAATACGAATACCGGGGCAGAGGTTGTTCTCTGTCCCGGATTCATTGCGAACCTTCTGTTTTCTTAGATTGTGTTTTCAGCCTGCCAGTAGCCATGCTTGTTACAGTATTCCACAATACGAATACGGCTGCCCTTTTCCTTTAGATGAAAGCAGGCGGAGGGATTGCTTCGCGGAGTAAGACTCATGTGCGCTACAAAAAGGTCATCCACATAGCAGTCGATGAACTGAATAGCATGCTCCGCAGTCATGGGGTGCAGGGTTTTACCGATACGCACAAAAATATCGGTGCAGTTGTTTTCCGGAATGAGACCGCACTCCTGTTCGACCGTAATGGCGGGAATATGTTTGCTGTCTGCTTCCGGGCTGGCTGCGGCTGATTCAGTAAATACATCATTGTTCTGCTTAAATTGAGATTCCGGTGCGCCGCAGACCTGGCAGTTTTCTGTGACGGAACCGAATTCAACATGACCGCAGACTTTGCAGATAAAAATATCCATAGGTGGTACTCCTTTGGATTCAGTTACAATAGTGATCAGCGTTTTGTTAACGCAGACCCCCTCAGTATCGAGTGGTATACAGACCGTATAATAGTAAAGGGAACGTTGCAAGGATTAAATCTGCGTTTTTACACTTTTTTACACCGAAATCTGAGTGTGTTGTCGTAAAATGGGCGTCGATTGATATTTTTTCGGTAAACAAGTAAAACTTTGTGAAATGTTCAAGACGGATAATAACAGGATTGAAGGCTCTTATAAAGCGGGATAATAAAAAAATATCTCTTTTTTCATTTAATTGTGATTTTTTTCTCAGCACTAAGTATATTTGTGTAGTGAAAAAAATCACGAAGTAAACCGCAGGAGAGAAGAGTCTATGAAATTATCCGATGCATCATTAAAACGGCTTACCAGTATTTACCGGGTTCTTTCCCGGCTGCTCTGGTTTCGCTCCGATGTGGCAAATCTCTCCTCCACAAAGCTTGGTGAGTATATCGGTTATCCCGCTCATACAGTGCGCAAGGATATCAGCTGCCTTGGTGAAATCGGCAGCAGCGGACGGGGCTACAATGTAGAGGATCTGCATGATTTTATCGGGGAAAAGCTGGGTCTTGATACGCCGCGAAAGGCTGCGGTGGTCGGCCTGGGACGGATTGGTTCAGCGATTCTTGATTACGGGCGTTTCAGTAAATCAGGCTTTGATGTTGTGGCCGGGTTCGATTCCGATATCAACCGTGTGGATACCCTTGTCAGTAATGTTCCCATTTATCCGTCCTATGATATGGCGGAAATCATCAATCGTCTTTCTATCGAACTGGCTTTTCTGGCGGTACCGGCTGAGTCTGCACAGAAAAGTATTGACCGTCTGATTGGCGGTGGGATTAAGGGGGTAGTGAATTTTTCCCCCCTCATTCTGAAAAGCGATAAAATAATAATTCGAAATATGGATATAACCGGCGAACTGACACTGTTGTCGGCATTAATTACAGTTAAAAAACTATAAACCGAAGGATGGTTAGTATGGCACGAGTACGAAATTTTTCTGCAGGACCCTCTGCGTTACCGATTAATGTTCTGAAGAAAGCCGCAGAACAGATGGTGGATTACCCCGGTGCCGGGATGTCTGTTATGGAGATGAGTCACAGATCAAAATCCTTCGGTGAAATCATCGAAGCAGCTGAGGCCAACCTGCGCACACTTATGAATATTCCGGATGATTATACGGTTCTTTTTCTGCAGGGCGGGGCATCATCCCAGTTTGCAATGGTTCCGCTTAATCTTCTGAAAAAAGGCGAAAAAGCGGATTACGTCAACACCGGACGATGGTCCACCATGGCAATCAAGGAAGCACAGAAGCTTCGTGATGCGGAGGTAATCGCTTCTTCCGAAGATAAGAACTATACCTATATTCCCAAACTGGATCCGTCTCTGTTTTCTGCAGATGCAAAATATCTGCATTTTACAGAAAACAATACAATCTACGGAACAACCTACTACGATGTTCCTGAAACAGATAAGCTGATTGTAACTGATATGTCTTCCAGTATTCTTTCGCGGGAAGTGGATGTTTCCAAATACGATGTGATTTATGCCGGAGCGCAGAAAAACATGGGGCCTTCCGGTGTTACAGTTGTGATTATGCGTACCGACCTTATCGGGAATGCCGAAGAGGATGTTCCCACTATGTTTAATTATAAAACCCATGCCGACAAGGGTTCCATGTTCAATACACCGCCCACCTGGGGAATCTATGTCGCGGGTTTGGTTTTTGAAGAGCTTCTCAGCTGGGGCGGGCTGAAAGAAGTTGAAAAGATAAACCGCGCCAAGGCGGCAATGCTCTATGATTACATCGATGCATCAGAGCTTTTTGAAGGGACTGTGGTAAAAGAGAACCGATCCATTACGAATATTCCCTTTGTTCTCCCCACGGATGAGCTGAATGCACAGTTTATCAAAGAGGCCGGCGCAAAAGGTATTGCCAATATTAAAGGGCACAGAACAGTCGGCGGAATGCGCGCTTCCATCTATAACGGTGTAAGTACAGAGGATGTTGAATTCCTCGTTGATTTTATGAAACAATTTGAAAGCGAAAACAAGTAAGAGAGGTGTGCTATGTATAAAGTACAGACATTTAATAAAATATCCTCCAAGGGGCTGAATCTTCTGGACAGAGAGCAGTATGAAGTTGCTTCTGAGATCACTAAGCCCGATGCAATTATTCTGCGAAGCTACAAGATGCACGGCATGGATCTGCCCGAAACTGTTCTTGCCGTTGCCCGGGCCGGTGCGGGAACAAACAATGTCCCCGTAGCGGAATATGCGGAAAAGGGTATTCCCGTTTTTAATACCCCCGGGGCCAACGCAAACAGCGTGAAGGAGCTGGTTATCACGGGGCTGCTCCTTTCGTCCCGCGACATTATCGGCAGTGTGAACTGGGCAAAGACTCTCATCGGTGAAGGTGATGAGGTTCCCAAACTCATTGAGAAGAACAAAGCCAATTTCACAGGGCCGGAAATTCAGGGAAAAACCCTGGGTGTTATCGGCCTTGGAGCAATCGGTGTAATGGTTGCCAATGCCGCAGATGCTTTGGGAATGAAGGTTATCGGCTACGATCCTTTTCTGTCGGTTGACGGTGCCATGGCCCTTACCAGGAATATAGAGCGTGTTGATGCTCTTGAGTCCCTTATGAAACATTCTGATTATGTAACCATTCATGTTCCCCTCAATGATGCTACTAAGGGGCTGATTAATGCGGAAAAACTGAATATGGCTGCAGATGGGCTGCGTATTCTCAATTTTGCCCGCGGCGGTCTTGTTAATAATGCCGATATTAAAGAAGCTCTGAAATCCGGTAAAGTTGCCAAATATGTCACTGATTTCCCCGATGAGGACATGGTGAAAACTGAAAATGTCATCGCCATTCCTCATCTCGGTGCTTCCACGCCGGAGGCAACTGATAATTGCGCCACCATGGCGGCACAGCAGCTGAAGGATTTTCTGGAAACAGGGAATATTCGAAATTCCGTGAACTTTCCCGATGTCCAGAAGCCCCGAATTCCCGGAACAACGCGGATTACCGTTACCAATCGGGATGTCCCCAATATGGTAAGCAGGATTTCCACGGTTCTTGGGGAGTGCGGCCTCAATATCGAAGGCATGCTCAACAGCTCCCACGGGGATGTTGCGTATAACCTTGTGGATGTTGAAGGTACTGTGGAGGACGATGTTTCGCAAAAACTTCTGAACATTGACGGTGTAGTGAATGTGCGGGTGATTAAATAATCAACTGTGCAAATGCAACAGCGGGGGGGCTTTAGAGCTCCCCTTTTTTTGTTTCATAAAAGATTCCGCGGCTCTCCCGGCGTTGCTGCAGACGCCCGGCAGTCAGGAGCGTGTCAAGGGCGTCCTGCAGGTCTTTGGAAGAGCGGCCCG
>JBNJDQ010000064.1:0-12666 GCA_051745065.1 Fibrobacterota bacterium | reverse complement strand
TTCCATCGCCTGCAGCTGAATGTATGCGGGGTTATCTTTAATTGCTTCATTGAGGCGGGATATTTTATCTGCTTCGGCTTTTGCCAGAATGCTGATTTTTTCGGCATCCTTTTCCGCAGCAGTCTTTTCTGCATTGGCCTGGGCAACCTTTTTTTGTTGTTCTGCCTTAAACCGCTCCAGTTCGGCTTTCTGTTTTTTGACCTCCTGTTCACGTTCCTTTTTCTTTTCAATGGCTTTTACAATAAAGTCGGGAAGATTGATGTCACGAAGAAATACATCACTTACCACAATGCCGCGTTTACCAAGGTATTCTTCAAGATCAGTCTGAATACCGGTCTTGAATTTTACCTGCGTACTGTCATTGAAGAAATTTTCCGCATTTTCAATGTTTTTACCCTGTTCCCGGATCACCGACCGGATCGCCGGAATAATATGGACTTCAAGAACATCATTGATGTCACCGGTGTTTTTCAGGATATAGGGAGCCATTTCCTTTTTTATGCGGTACTGAATACTGATATCAAGAACCGTTTGAAGCTGATCCTGTGAAGGTATTTTTATGGTTTCTTTTATTGTTTTCTCCCGGGCATCGTAAAAATGCCATTCCAAAAGGGGATTGACGGGAACATGAAGGCCTTCACGATAAAATTCTTCACGTACATCGCCGAAAAGAGATGAGACTGCAACGTGACCCGGCGGGACTGCAACATAAAGGTTCCGGCCGAGAAAGACAAGGCCGAGGACAATAACAACTGCCACGGCACTGATTGTCTTGGTAACATTATTCATAGATATATTCCTTTCAAAAAATATTGTCTTTAGGTTAACGTAGTGTATTAAATTTGTCAAAGAAATCTTCGCCGTAGATCGGTACGCCGGCATCGTCCGCTTTTTGTCGTTTGGAGCCGGGATTCTCCCCGCAGATCAGCCCGTCGGTTTTGGTACTGATCGACGATGTGACCGATGCTCCAAGCGATTCCAGTCGGTTTTTTGCTTCCCGACGGGTCATGGTGGATAAGCTCCCCGTTAAAACAAAGCGTTTGCCTTTCAGGGGCCGGTCCCCCGCAGGAGTATTCTGCTCTTCACTCAGGGTGACGTCGGCTGTCCTGAGCTGTTCAATGAGATTACGCACGGCATCACGCTGAAAAAAGGAGCTGATCGATTCAGCCAGTTCCGGACCAATAGACTCCAGGGACTCCAAATCGTCGGGCTGTGCTGTCATGAGGGCATCGATTGAGCCGAAATGGTCTGCCAGAATCCGGGCTGTCTGCAGGCCGACATGGGGAATGCCCAGGGCATTGAGCACCCGGGCCAGCCCGGCAGAACGGCTTGCATCGATGGCTGCCAGAAGATTGTTGACTGATTTCTCTCCCATGCGCTCCAGGGGTATCAGATCCTCATAGGTGAGGGTGTAGATGTCAGCGGGGGTCGCAATGAGATCCTTTGCAAGGAGCTCACGGATAATGGCCGGCCCCATGCCGGCAATATTCATGGCATTGAGGGAGACGAAATGGGAGAGAGCTGCAAAGATCTGGGCGGGACACTGGGGGTTGGGACAGCGAAGGGCAACTTCTCCGGTAGGTTTTTCGGCACGGCTCCCACACTCGGGGCAGGTCGTTGGCGGGGCAAAGGGGGCATCGCTGCGCCGGGTAACCACCTTCATTATCTTGGGGATGATCTCACCGCTCTTCTCCACGCAGACCGTATCCCCGATGTTTACCCCCAGGCGGGCAATCTCTTCATAGTTGTGCAGGGTGGCGTTGCGCACGGTGGTCCCCGCAAGGGAGACCGGCGCCAGACGTGCCACAGGGGTGATCACTCCGGTGCGCCCCACCTGAGCATCGATGCGCAGAATCTCTGTTTCAGCCTGCTCCGGTTCGAACTTATACGCAATAACCCAGCGCGGAGATTTTGCCGTACTTCCCAGATCCTCATAGAGAGGGATCTGATCGACCTTGATCACCATGCCGTCCACGGGGAAGGCGTAGCTCAGGCGGCGCTCTTCCCAGGTGCGGCAGAAGGCAAGGACCTCTTCCACCCGGGGCAGAACATCACTGTGTTCCACGGCAGAAAAGCCCAGTTCGGTGAGGGCGGCCAGATTGCCACTATGAGCCTGCCCGTGAGCCGGATCATCACTGAGAAGACTGTAGGCAAAGAAGTGAAGCCCCCGGCGTGCGGTCTTGCGGGGAGAGATCTGTTTGATCGTTCCCGCGGTGGTGTT
The DNA here is from genome assembly GCA_051745065.1 of Fibrobacterota bacterium. Taxonomy (GTDB): domain Bacteria; phylum Fibrobacterota; class Chitinivibrionia; order Chitinivibrionales; family Chitinivibrionaceae; genus Chitinivibrio. The sequence continues at coordinate 10,445 of JBNJDQ010000064.1, read as the reverse complement.
ACGCGGGTTCTGCAGGGGAGGTTCGCCGGCCTCCCGGCGCTGTGCATTGAGACGTTCAAAGGCCTTAAAACTCATGAGTATTTCTCCGCGAACCTCAAGGCTGCCCCGGTAATCAATCTCCATAGGGATTGAGCGAATTGTTTTTGCATTCGCCGTGATAACATCCCCCGTGCGGCCGTTACCCCGGGTCACTGCCCGGATAAAACGGCCCTCTTCATAGTGCAGAGCACAGGCGATACCGTCCATTTTAAGCTCCGCCGTGAAGCGGGCATCCTTCTGCTCAACCAGTTTGGTTAGTGCCGCGCGCAGTTCATCGGGGGAGTAGGTATTTGAAATGCTCAGCATGGGTGTACGGTGCTCATATTTCTCAAAGCCGCCACTTAGATCAGAGCCGACCCGTCTGGTCGGTGAGTCCGGACGCACCGCATCGGGGTAGGCCTTCTCCAGCTCCTCCATTTCTTTGTAGAGGGCGTCGTATTCACGGTCGGAGATCTTTGATTCGCCGTACACATAGTAAGCACGGTCGTATTCGGCAATACGTTTGTAGAGTTCCTTCAGACGTTCTCTGCTCATTTTTTCCTCGTCAGAAGAGATGAAAAAGCGATTATGACTGTGTACAGTTCCAGGCGTCCCAACAGCATGGAGGCTGTCAGTACCCATTTTCCTCCCAGAGGAATCCAGCTGAAGTTTTCCGTTGCTCCAACGCCGGACAGGCCCGGACCAACTCCACATATTGTTGCGGAGACCGATGTGAATGCCGTGGCAAAATCATCAATAAAAAAACTCATGAGGAAGGTCAGTACCACAAAAGTGGCAATAAAAAGCATGAAAAAACCGATGATATTGCCTACTTCATTTTCTTTTACCGGCTTATTGCCCATACGTATCGGAGCTACAAGTCTGGGGTGTATCATTTTTTTCAACTCACGCAGAATCGTTTTGAAAACGATCTGTATGCGTATCATTTTTATGCCCCCCGACGTTGATCCCGCGCAGCCGCCGATAATCATCAGCAGTACAACAAGAAAACGAATTGCATTGGGCCACAAATCATAATCTGCGGTAGTGTATCCTGTGCAGGTGGTGAGCGATATTATCTGAAATGCGCTGTATCGAAAGGCGCTGGGAATAGTGGCAGTCTTTGCAGATTCCGTCCCGATTTTATCCTCAATTTCTTCAGGGGACAAACTCTCATAGCGGTAACTGTTGGCAACATATTCCGGAGTCGGTTTGTCCTGAACCGTGAGCAGCAGGGTGGATAAAAGAACCGCACTGATAATAAGGGTTGCGTAAAATCGGAGTTCCGAATTCCTGAAGATTGAAAAATCGCGTCTGAAAAGCAGTTGAAAATGGAGCATGAAGTTAATTCCCCCCAAAAACATGAACGCCGTAATGACCCAGTCAATGAAGGGGGATTCATAAGCGGCAATGGAGGCGTTTCGTGTGGAAAAACCTCCCGTTGCAAGGGTGCCGAAGGCATGACAAAGGGCGTCGAATATACTCATGCCCCCCAGACTGAGCAAAAGGGTTTCCACCAGGGTCAGCAGGGCGTAGACGCCCCAGAGGATGGTTGCGGTCTGACGCAGTTTTGGTCCGAGCTTTTCTGCGGTTGTACCTGCTTCGCCGCGAAACATCTGATAAGCTGTGATCCCCGAGGCCGGAAATATGGCAAGGCCCAGGGTGACAATTCCCATGCCCCCGAGCCAGTGGGTCAGGCTTCGCCAAAAAAGTATTCCCCGGGGAAGCGCTTCAATATCCGTGAGAATGGTTGACCCCGTGGTGGTAAAGCCGGACATGATCTCAAAAAAGGAGTCTGTAAAGCATGCCATCAGCCCGGCATTGGTCTGTGTATGCAGATAGGAAAAGAGCGGGATTGCCCCGAAAAAGGTGAGAATGATCCAGCCGAAGGTAACAATGGCAAAGCCTTCGCGCACGGCATTGCCGATGCGCGATTCAACGCGCACCAGCTTGAGCAATGCTCCGAACAGCAGGGATGCTCCCATGGCCCAGAGAAAGCCGACTGTTTCGTAGTGGTTCATTACGGCGGAAATATTTGTCGGGGCCAGTTCATGTACGGCGATACCGAAGGGGATCAGCAGTATCGCGGCAAGAAGGAGGCAGAGGGAACCGAGAGTATTCAAAACGTACCGGAATTTCATGGGTTACCTCAGCCTGCAAAAATTTTTTGAATCTTTTTCGCTGCTTTTGAATGATAGGATACAATTATTTCACTCCCGGCAACAAGTTTTGTATCACCGTGCGCAATGTGAAAAGAATCATCCTGCAGAATACCGCAGACAATGAAATCGGCCGTATTGGACTGTTTTAATTCCTTGACCGTGCCATACCGACGTCCGCATTTTTGGGATATACGGATACGGTCCACATTGAGAGCACTTTTCTCATCGTAGAAAATGGTGTTTTTTGCAAAGCCCGTGATTTCTGTAAAGAGCTTATGCGTGGTTATATCGCTGGGCCGCAGAATTGTATCAATGCCCAGTTCGCGAAAGAGACTGCTGTGTTTACTTTGATTGGTAATGGCGATTACCTTGCCCGCACCATCGGCCTTGGCAAGGAGACCGGCGATAATATTATCTTCGGACTCACGATCCACGGGAACAAAAAACTCTGCCGAATCGATACCGGCTTCTGCGAGTACCTCTGTGTCTGCCGGATCGCCGTGGAGAACCGTGGTGCTTTTCAGCGTGCGCGACACGGCGTTGCAGAACGCCCTGTCCTCCGATATGAGGGTCAGGTTTTTACAGTGATTCTCAATCTTAAGGGCCAGATTCTCCGCCGTTTTGGACGATCCCGTTATGATGGTCTTGCCGATGGAAAGGTTTCGGCGAAAGAGCCGGCGGAAATCGTTGACGGCATCTCCCGGCAGAAGAGTGAGAACCCGGTCTCCCGGGAGAAACTCCGTCTCACCGAAGGGAACAATAGTTGCCCCCTCACGGTAAATTGCCAGTTGCAGAAAACGGTTTGTCCCAAGCAGTTGCGGAAGCTCCCGTGCCTGTCGGTTGGCAATGGGGCTTTCTGCAGGAACTTCGTATTTATACAGGCGGATGTCATTTTTGCTGAAATGGGAAAAACTGATGAGATCACGTACGAAGAGATGTTCAAGAATGTAATCGGATACCTCCTGCTCCGGATTAATCCGATCTGTAACGCCCAAGGCTCTAAGATCGTAGTCCCGGCTGTTGAAGTCCCCCGAGCGAATGCGCGCTACGCGCGTTGTCACTGATGGGTATTGGGATGCAAGATGGCAGATTAATACGTTCCGTTCATCGGAGCGGGTCACTGCAACCACCATGTGCGCTTTTTGAATTCCTGCCTCCGCCATGGTGGCGGCACTTGTACCGGTGCCGTTGACCAAAAGCACATCGAGTTTTGAAGCCAGGTGATGAGCTACTTCCTGGTTTGACTCAACAATGGTAATGTTGTGTTCTTTCTCAGCCTCGAGATTTTTTGCCAGGGCTTCTCCGACAATGCCGCCGCCAACAATAATTATATTCAAAGCGTTGCTCCGTGTAAGGGGGTACTCGCATAAAGGTCGGCAAAATAGTTTATTAAAATCATAAATACAATCTTATTGCAATTTTTCCAGCAGAGGGGGAAGCTCACTCAATGAAGAAATGCAGAAATGCGCCTGTTTGTAGTTGCTGCGCCCCCTGTCCATGGGATTGGGCAGGGCGATGGTCAGGGCGCCGGCGGCACGGGCGGATCTGACCCCGCGCAGGGTGTCTTCCACCACGGCGCACTCCGCCGGCTGTGCATTGAAACGCTCCATGGCAGTCCGGTACGGTGCGGGATCCGGTTTTGACGCAGAATAGTCGCCATTGGCCAGAACAAACTCAAAGAAAGGGAGAATGTCTGTCTTTGAATGGATTGTGTCAAAATCCTGTTTGAGGGCAGACGTGACAATGCACATGGTGTAGTTGCGGGACAGTTTTTGCACAACCTCTGTTACCCCGGGAAAAAGCAGATGATTCTGCTGCAGCAGCTCATTGTAGCGGCGGTTTCGTTTCTTTCGCAGGGAATCAATTTCAGCAGGGGAGAATCGCCCGGGAAATGCCTCCCAAACACCTTTTCCCGCAGTATGGGAAATGTCAACAAAGGCTTCCGGTGTCAGGGTACAGTTTTCCTCGGCAAGGATTTCACGGGATGCCTGAAAATAGTACTGTTCCGTATCGACGAGGATTCCGTCATTGTCAAAGAGAATGTACTTAATCATTGGTTCCTGCATAGGATTTGAGCAGAGAGATCTCCTCTGCCCAGCGTTCGCGATCAGGGGTTTCCAGTATCAGAGGAATTCTGTCAAATCGTGAGTCTGATGCAATAGAGCGAAATATGCCGGTCCCCAGTGATCCCTTACCGATACTTTCGTGCCGGTCCCGGCGGCTGGCAAAGGGAACCCGCGAATCGTTGAGATGAATTCCGCGCAGATACTGCAGGCCAATGAGTCGGTCAAGATCACCAAAAAATGCATCGGCTCCCTCCCGGGTATCAATGGGATAGCCTGCAGAAAACGTATGGCAGGTATCGATGCAGATGCCCATGCGTGCAGGATCAGCAACGGTATCCATGATGCGGGCAAGATGCTCCAGACGGTATCCCAGATTTGTTCCCTGTCCGGCGGTATTTTCCAGAACCACTGTGGCGGTGCTGGTTTCCGCGAGTGCTGTGTTGATGGCGCGGGCAATCAGATCCAGGGCTTTTTCTTCGCTGTTTTTATTCAAATGGCTGCCCGGGTGCATATTCAGCCGGTCCAGTCCCAGTTGTTCGCACCGGCGAAGCTCGTCGATAAAGGCGTTAAGGGATTTGCGCTGTTTTGCCGTATCGGGATTACAGAGGTTAATCAGGTAGGAGTCATGGGGAAGAACCTGCTCCTTTTGGTAGCCGTATTTTTTCATGGCCGCCTGAAAGCGCTGAATATCATCATTGGAAAGGGGCTTTGCCGTCCACTGACGCTGGTTTTTTGTAAAAAGAGCAAAGCCGGTTGCACCGATTTTTGCCGCACGTTTCGGTGCGTTATGTGCGCCGCCTGCAGCAGATACATGAGCTCCGATATATTTCATATTCATTCATTCCTCCAACCTGCACAGTAATATACATGAGTGCTTTCAAAGGGGGCAATATTCATGATATTTGGCCCTCCGCAGAGGATGCCCCACTGCAGCAGCAGGCGTCTCCGCCGGAATGTCCAAAGGTCTTATAAACTGAAAGATACTGCTTCGGAGGACGGGCGGGCGGAGGTTTGCGCGGGCGCCGGCAATTCTTCCGTAAAAGGGTATTTGCGCAGGGTCTGTGCCCAGGATCTGTCTGCCGCAGTTTTGGCGGATATGCGGCGTCTCATTTGTATGTACTCTTCGAAATCATTTTCTTTCCGGGACATATATTCATAGATCCGTTCTTTCCATTGCTTCGTCAGGCCCGGACTGAGGGCATGGCCGTACCCGATGTCGGCAACAAGATCTGCAGGACCGCCCACATTCGATACCAGGGCAGGAAGACCGCAGGTCAATGCCTCCAGCAGAGACATACCGAAAGTGTCCGTGGTACTGGGAAAAAGAAAGAGATCAGCTGCGGAATAATACATTCTGAGCTCTTCACGTTTGAGGCGTCCTGTAAAAAAAAGTGTTTCGTAGTTGCTGCCCTCCCGTCGGCAGGACTCAAGATCGGGGCCGTCTCCGACAACGATCAGGGAAACGGGGACATGTTTATGATACAACTCACGATAGATATCGAGAATGAAATCAATATTTTTGTCCCGGGATATTCTCCCGGTATAGAGAAGAACAAATGATTTTGCAAGGGGATACTTCCTGTTCAGGCGGGAACGGTCTTTTTCTTCAAATTGAAACAGCTCCGTATCAATGCCCCGATGAAAAAGTTCAAATCGATGAGCCGGATAATCCCGTTCCTGCAGAATCTTCATGTACGCCGCAGAGGGAACAAAGATTCGGTCTGCCTGGGAATAATACCATTTAATATAGCTTTCCACGAGGGATCGTACACTTGATTCGCCGGTAATATTTTCTGCCTGCATGGAAAAATCTGTATGAAATACCGCATTCACCGGCGTATCGGTTACCTTTGCCAGGATAAGGGCGATTAGTCCAAGAGGACCCGGCGTGGAGATGACGATTTCATCGGCCTGAAGACGGTCAATGGTTTCGACAGTTTTAAGGATGGAGGGTATTCTGATTTTGATATTGCGGTACTGCGGAATGCGGGTGCTGCTGACCGCCGGAAGAATAACGGTTCCTTCCGGCAATACCTGCGTGTTGTCTTCTTCATCCGCTGTAACAGCAAGAAGGATATCCATATTTTCTCTGCGGGCGGTTCGGGCAATCTGCTTAAGACTCTCGGCGGGACCGTTCAGCTCAAAAATGGTATCACTGAACCAGATAATTCGTTTTTTCCGTGTCTTTTCACGGTGGATTCTGCAGGTTCCCTCTAGAATTGAAATGATCCGGTTATCCTTGTTCTGCAGTTTCATGGATGATATAAACGGGGCTGTCAGAAAGAGCGGCGGAAGGATTGAGGAGACTGCACGGAAGAGTCCTGCCACATCGCCGCTGCGGATTTTCCCACTGAGGGAACCGAAGAGCTCCGTGGAGATATCATCGGTAACATCGGATATGGCATCATAGATTTTCTGATTGCGGATATCGATGGAATCGGTGCCCCGCAGCTCCTCAATAAGACGGCGGATATGGTTTTTTATACGGGAGTTTTTCATACGGATGAGGCTGAGCTTATCCCGGAATCCAAGGGTTTGCCCGGATATGAGAAACCGCGATATTCGTGAGATGATACTGTTTGACAGATGCGTACTTTTTTGTGCAGAAAAGTCGATGGCAATTTTGTAAAAATGAAAGGTGATGGAGCGGAAATCGGAACTGCGCCCGGCGGCATTGGTTTTTCCGCATCGCACAGCCTCCAACAGTTCTTCCGGAGTGTGTGCGGTGTTTGCTGTTGTGTAGGTCGTGGCCAGGTACAGCCCTGCATGATCATCGGAACCTGCTGTACGGCCTTTTTCCCACGGCGTTGGGCCATCCGGAGTGATTCCGTGTTTTTGCGCCAGCTCTTCCATTATCTGTGGCGTGAGATTATCCAGAAGACGGGAAAATCGGCGGTTGTTTTTTTCTGTTCGTCCGCCGTTTATGCTTTCAAACGTGTTGAACATGAGCAGCAATTTTTCCACATGTTCCGGAGTGAGACGGTTATTCACCGAAAAGGTTGCATGAGCAACGGAATGCGTAAGGTTTCGTTCCATGATATAATCACGAAAGGCGTAAATATCCCTGCGTATTGTTTGTACCCGTTCAAATTCCTCCGGTGAGAGGCCGTAGAGTAGGATATGCGTTTTGCAGTTATCTTCGGGAAAGTACACCGTCGATTCCACACCGGTCACAACAGTGTGGGGGTACATCTCTTTCAGCCGGAGAGATCCTTCCATGGTATTATGGTCGGTGAGAGCATAAAAATCCATTCCTTCGGACATCATTATCCGGTGCAGCTGGTGCAGAGTTGTATAGGATTCTGCCGTGCCTATACGCTGGAGAAACCAGTCTGAAGGATGCTTTGAGTAGAGGCTGTGGCAGTGCAGGTCGGCCTTTATCATGGACTCTCCTTGATTACTTGAAATATAAAAGTACGATGTGTGTATTACAGCTATGTGAGAAGACTGTCATTAAACCGTTATCAAAAAACAGGGATGGCCGGAAAGAAAGGCGCTTTTCCAGCAAAGAGAGGCGTATGGGGGTTTTTGAATATAGTGATTGCAAAAAATGAACGGGGAATATATACTTTATATACCTTATAAACTTAGGAGGAATAGTATGGAAAAGAAATTTGTGTTACTCTTTGCTGCGGCGGTTATTCTCAATGCGTGCAGTGATACTTCGACCAAAGATGTATCTTCCGTGCAGGAGAAAAAACAGATATCCCATGAGCAGGCGGAGTCGTCTGCCCCGGCGGGTGAAACTGCGGATCTTGCAGAACAGACCGTATGTCCGGTAATGGGTAATGCCGTAAACAAAGATCTGTACGTGGATTATGAAGGACAGCGCATATATGTCTGCTGTCAGGGATGCATCAAATCTGTTCGGGAAAATCCGGAGAAGTACATTGAAGAACTGAGAAAGAAGGGCCAGCAGCCTGAAGTTCTGTAATCGGGCATAATGGCCTGATATGGTATGGAGAGAAGGGCCGGAAAGCCCTTCTCTGTGAGGTGTATTTATTCCTTGGACGCAGCTTTCTTTGGCGCTGACTCCTCCGTGGAATCTTCTGAAGTGCTGTTTTCTTCAGCAGCTTCTTCTGCTTCCGTTGCTGCTTCTTCAACAGTTTCTTCGGCAGCTGCTACAGCTTCTCCTGCAGCTTCTTCTACTTTTTCAACTGCTTCTTCCGCTTTTTGGGGTGCTTCTTCGTTCTGTGAACAGCCGACAAATGCTGCCAGAAGCACTGCTGCGGCAAAGAGCGTAAGTACTTTTTTCATAAAGATCTCCTTATAGTAAAAATAGATAGATACAGTGTTAATATAATATTAGTTTTATGTCAGCGGGAGTATTTGTGAATATCGTTTCTTTCTGCGGTGGGGGAACTGAATCCATTATTGTGCGTACAGGAAAGCGATAGCCCTGTTTCTCTCAAACAGGGCCGTACCTGTTTTCTTGCCCATTGTGGCATGTTTCAGGCAAGCCGGGAAACTTCCCGCCGGATTATCAGTAGGGTAATCCAGGTGGCAGCAGATGTAAGAACAGTAGCAATTACAACAGTTTGCGGGGCAATTGGAGGCAGAGGTATCTGTAGTTGCGCTCCGAATTTGTTGATTCCGGCTTTTGCCCCCGCAAAGAGAATCAGGGAAACGCATGACAGGCCGGTCATGTACTTAAGAAAGTAAATGCGGTAAATTCGGGAAAGGCTGAGCGGGGGGAAGCCAATAAAAATAAGATTGCGGATATCCTCTTCCGTGCGCGTTATTGTTTGCTGAAAGGAGAGAACAAAGACAAGGAATGACAGGACGATAATCACAGCTGAGATTAAAGTTATTGCAATAAATGCGATATTGACAAATACCCGCACCCGGCCGGAGTCAATGATTGATTTAGCGGTTTTAAAGCCCTTTTCTTTCAGATACGTGTAAATTCGCGGATCCGAGGGATCATCCACCACCAGCAGAAGCCGCGAAGGACGTCCTTTTTTATCGGGGTTGCCGTAGGTGCGATTTGCCCATTTCATAAATTCTTTGGGTACTAAAATTGTGTTGATTTTTTCACTGAAACCGACAATTCGGCTGCTGAATTCATCCCGTTTTCCCTGTCCCGTGATGCGAACTTTGAAATCGAATTTTTTTATCATTTCATCAGAGAGTTGCGGCAGGTTCTGCCCCTGGGAGAAGCCAAAGTTGTACAGGTTGATGTATTGGCGGGGAATGGAGATTGGAATAATATTTTGTGTGCTGTCCCAGTGCCAGGAAGCAGTGTCGTCGATATCAATATACTCATTGGGAAGTGCTTCAAAGAAAAGCTGGGTTGAAATCCGCGGCAGAAGTTTTCCCATGCCGGAAAAGGCGTACACTTCAAAATAGCCGGGTGTGAATTCCTCCACAGTGTTTATGAATGGTTGGTTTTCAAGCTTCCTGATCTCGGTTGGAGTGAAGCGGTTTTTCTTCATTTTTTCCAGATTGAAACCGGCAACACTTTTGTTGATAACAATGTATTGCGGATTAAGGAAGGAGCCCCGGGATTGAAAGAGGCTGTTGATGTCAAAAAAAATCTGCAGGGAGAGCATCAGAAGAAAGAGACCAAGCATGGTACCGGCGGCGGCTCCGAATAGATGGAACCGGCGCATCCTGCGAAAGAGTATCTTTTTCAGCATTATATCCTCACTGTGGAGTCAAAGGAGAGCCCGTAATCGGCTCCGAGGGACGTTAGAAGCATGGCGGCACCGCTGGAGGAGCAGATCTCCCGGGCAAGGTTCCAGGCTTTCTCAATATTTTTTTCATCAATGTGACTGAAGGGTTCATCCAGAAGCAGATATTCAAATGGTTGACACAGGGCGCGGATCAAAGCAACACGCTGACACTGGCCAAAGGAGAGATGATCCGCCCGGCGATGGCGGATATCGGCAATTCCGAGAACATCGAAGTAGTGTTCTATCTCTTCCTGTGTGCGGTGGTTCGTCATATCATTTTTAAGGGTAATGTTTTCAGCTGCCGTCAGACTGTCAAAGAGCCTGAGCCCCTGGAAGAGGAAGGAAAGACCTGTCCTGCGCATTCTGCTCCAGTCATTCTGCGAAAAGGTTTCGCTGCTGCGGTTATCAAAAAAGAGCGTTCCGGAAAAATCCCGCCGTATTCCGTACAGAATGGAAAGCAGTGTCGTCTTGCCCCGTCCGGATTCAGCCGTAATCAACACCCGTTTTCCGGGTTTGAAGGTGAA
>JBNJDQ010000063.1:0-12944 GCA_051745065.1 Fibrobacterota bacterium | reverse complement strand
TTAATCTGCAGATACAGATGAATCGTATGGAGAACCTTCATGAGCTGACGCTTGTACTCATGGATCCGCTTGATCTCAACATCAAGGAACATGTTGGGATCCAGGGTAATATCGTTCCATTTGCTGAGTTTTGCCGCAAGACGTTCTTTTGCTTTAAATTTGAGATCCATCCAGTCTTCGCGGAACTTTTTATCGTCGACGAATTTCTCAATTTCTTTCAGTTTGGACAGATCAGTAATCCAGTCTTCCCCGATTTTTGAGGAAATGAAATCCGAGAGGGGCCGATTGGCCTGATGAAGCCATCGACGGGGGGTTATACCGTTGGTTTTATTGTTGAATTTCTCCGGCCACATTTCGTAAAAATCCTTCACCAATCCTTCTTTCAGGAGTTTGGTATGCAGGGCTGCAACGCCGTTGACACTGTGGCTGGCCACAATTGAGAGATAGGCCATACGCACCATCTTCCCTTCGCCTTCTTCGATAATGGACATGCGGCGCAGGCGGTCATCATCGCCGATGAACTTAAAGGAAACCTGCCGCAAAAACCGGCTGTTGATTTCGTATATAATTTCCATATGGCGCGGAAGAAGATGCTCAATCAAAGCGACGGACCATTTCTCCAGGGCTTCCGGCATCAGGGTATGATTGGTGTAGGCAAAGGTATGTGTCACAATATCCCAGGCCGTGTCCCAGTCAAGTTTATACTCATCAATAAACAGGCGCATGAGTTCAACCACGGCAATGGCCGGATGGGTGTCATTCAGCTGTATTGCGTTTTTATCGGCGAAATTATCCAGACTTTCATTGCCCTTAAAGTGGCGACGGATAATATCCTGCAGGGAAGCAGACGTAAAGAAAAATTGCTGTTTCAGGCGCAGTTCTTTACCACTGTGATTGTTATCGTTGGGGTAGAGCACCTTGGAGATGTTCTCACTGTTAATTTTCTCTTCGCAGGAGCCGATATAATCACCGCTGTTGAAATCACTGAGGTCAAATTCATCGATGGCCCGGCTTGACCACAGGCGCAGTGTGTTGACGGTGTTATTTTTGTAGCCGGGAATGGGAATATCGAAGGCCAGGGCATGAATATCTTTTGTATCAAAAAGACCGCGGCGCAGATTCCCCTTTTCATCGGTGTAATTGCCCGTGCGGCCGTAAAAACGGATACGGTACTGGTATTCCGGCCGTTCAATCTCCCAGGGGTTTCCGTTGATCAGCCACTGTTCGGGGATTTCCTGCTGATATCCATCAATAATCTTCTGCATGAAAATACCGAATTCGTAGCGGATACCGTAGCCCACAGCGGGTAGCTCCAGGGTTGCCATGGAGTCAAGGAAACAAGCCGCAAGTCTCCCGAGACCGCCGTTTCCAAGCCCCGCATCAATCTCTTCGTCTTCCAGTTCTTCCAGGGCAAGGCCCAGCTTCTGCATGGCATCGCGTGATTCGTTGGTGATTCCCAGGTTGGAGATATTATTGCCCAAAAGCCGGCCCATGAGAAATTCCAGGGAAAGATAATAACATCTCTTGGGATTTTCCCGGGAGTATGTTTTCTGCGTTTCGATCCAGCGCTCGATCAGTCGATCGCGGATTGCAAAGGAAAGGCCGTTGAAACTGTCAATAAGAGTGGCGGTTTCACTGTCCTTTGCAAGGTTGAACTTGATTTTATTAAGAAAACTGTTTTTGATGCCATCAGCATCCATCTCTTTGGACGTGAACTGCCAGTTGTGTTTCTTGGCATCCACCTTTTTTGATCTTTTTTTCGTTCCTGCCATATATGGTTCTCCTTTATACGGTATTTAAAACAGAGTCTGATTGTACGATAAATACCCTGTCCCTGTCAATATAATATTGTGTTGCTGTTATTTGTTTGTAAAACCGAGTCTTAGGGGAGAAAAGAATTAGTCTTTCCCGATATCCGGTATGCCGCCAGTCCAATCCATTCACGGACTGCACCGGTCAGCTGCGTCAGATTTCGCTGAAAAGAGAAGTTGGGCGTGAACATTTCACCCGGAAGGCTTCGGTAATCCACAGGGTAGGGAACAACGGGCCAGTCGGCTTTATCGAAAATTTTTTTTGCCCGGACCATGTGGGCCGCGCTGGTAATAAGAATCCACGGCCTGTCGTGGGCAGGTTGAATCAGTTTTTTGGAATACTGTACATTTTCCCAGGTGTTGCGGCTGCGCCGTTCAAATATAATTCGTCCAGTATCTGCACCAAGGCGGGTGTAAATTTCTTTTGCAATGTCCGCTTCTTTCAGTGTTTGGTCAAAAAGCCGACCGCTTCCGCCGCTGTGTACGCATTGTGCATGGGGAAAACGTCGCATGAGGGACACAAAAGCGGTCAGTCGTTCGCCGGCCTCGCTGAACTCCGGGTGATTCCAGGCGGCGCTGATGCGGGGGTGTTCGCTGCCGCTGAGAACGATGATACCCGCAGGATTTCGGGGCAGGTCTTTGCGGGACCAGCGTTTTTCAAGGGGGTAGAGGAGCCAGTCACCCACGGGAAAAATATGAATCACCAGGGTGAGCGTTACTGCAATGGTGAGTATGATCTGCCCGGGGCCGCGTCTGCCCAGATGCAGGAGAACTGCCGCTGCAGTGTACGCGTACACCAGAAGGTTGGCCGGAGACATGAGATTCCAGAATACTTTTGCTGCAATAAAGAAGAAGGTATCCATGATCATCCGTTTTGCAGGATTTCAGCCAGTTTGGTGCAGAGAGATTCCAGCTCCCCCGATGAAATAATATAGGGCGGCATCAGATATACCAGACGGCCAAAGGGGCGCACCCAGATGCCTGCATCGATAAAACGTTCCTGTACAGCAACAGGATCAACAGGTTCCCTGAGCTCCACCACGGCAATGGCACCGAGAAAACGCGTATCCCTGACAAGGGCATGTGTTTTCAGGGGAGCCAGTTGCTCGTGCATGATGCGGTGCATGCGGGCGATATTTTCCTGCCAGGGGCTTTCCTCCAAAAGACGGATGCTTTCCAGGGCAACCGCACAGGCCAGGGGATTTGCCATAAAGGTCGGTCCGTGCATCAGAACACCGCCGTCGGCGGAAATGGTTTCTGCCACAGTATCCGTGGCAAGGGTTGCGGCGAGGGTCATGTAGCCGCCGGTCAGAGATTTTCCCACGCACATTATATCCGGTGAAACGTCGGCATGGGAACAGCCGAAGAGCTTTCCCGTGCGGCCGAACCCCGTGGCAATTTCATCGGCTATCATTAAAATACCATGGGCGCTGCAGAGTTCCCGAACCCGCTTTACATAGGCGGGAGAGTACATATTCATACCTCCGGCACCCTGCACAACCGGTTCCAGGACAAAGGCTGCGCTCTCTTCTGCATAATTTTGGAAGGCCTGTTCCAGTTCTTTTTCATCTGCAGGGCAGAGCTCTTCGCCGCTGTAGGGGGTTACGGGGGCTTCAATGGCATGCTGTTTCTGAATGACGCCGTTGAAAAGCCGGTGCATACCGTTTTCCGGGTCACAGAGAGACATGGCCCCTGTTGTATCTCCGTGGTAGCCTTTTTTGAGAGTTATGAAACGGGTCTTGTGCGAAACCCCCTGTGCCTTGTAATACTGCACAGCCATCTTCATGGCAACTTCAACGGAAACAGAGCCGGAGTCCGCCAGAAAAATCCGCTGAAGAGGTGCCGGTGTGATCTCAACGAGCTTTTGAGCAAGTTCCACAGCAGGGCGGTGTGTGAGTCCGCCGAACATGACATGGCTCATCCTGGCCAGCTGGTCCGTTGCTGCCGCATTCAGGCGCGGATGATTGTAGCCGTGAATGGCGGACCACCAGGACGACATGCCATCAATCAGTTCAGTGCCGTCCTCCAGTGTCAGAATCGCTCCGGCGGCTGATGCAACCGGGGCTACGGGTTGTGGCTGTGTTGCAGAGGTATAGGGATGCCAGATGTGGCGCCGGTCCCATTCAAGCAATTCGACGGTATTCATGGATCAGCTCCTCAATAATTCGGGTGACTTCATTACTCTGCTGTGTACCGACATCCTCCGGACGGTGACAGAAGGGTAGATGTCCGGTGATATGAATATGTCCCAACTTCTCTATTGTCCGAATGTTATCATAAATTATCTCATGTTCAAGTTCAGATCTGCAGGGACTGATTTCCTTTGAGATAACCCCCAAAAGGGGAATGTCTGCAGCCCGCACTGCTTCCAGGGCACTCAGACTTTGGGAGATTGCTCCGAGAGTGTTGGGGATTACCATAATTACCGGAACAGAAAGATAGGTGATCAGTCCGCGAACCGTGAGGGTTTCCGTAACAGGAGAAAGTATTCCTCCTGCTGTCTCAACCAAAACAAAATCATTATCATGGCGTAATGAGTTAAAGTCTTTTCTTATCTTATCTTTTCGAATGACTGTATTTGCTTTGGCCGCAGCCAGGTGCGGAGAACAGGCCGGACCGAAAAGGTAGCTCACATGAGGAGAAACCGCCGGGGGCGGCGTAATCCCCGCCGTACTGTAGATCACATCAAGATCCGGAGCATGCAGGGGATCTGCCTGCATATCAGCACCGGTCTGGAGGGGTTTCATGACAGCTGCCCGCCCGCGCCGGCAGAGATGGCTGAACAACGCAGCAGTAACAACGGTTTTTCCGCCGTCCGTATCCGGAGCAACCACAGCAGCATGCATGCTCATCGCAGGGTATCCTGAATTGTCAGTTTTGCCGCCTCTGCGGGCAGGCCGTGCCATTGCTGAGCTTCCTCGCGAATCAGCATGGCATTGCGGCCGATTTCTGCAAGAGGCCCCGTAACTTCCGCCGTCCGTACGGCACCGTCTCCGCTGATTTCCAGAATGAGGGTGTATGCCGGGGCATCTTCGTCGGGACGCTGGAGGGGGAGCGTATGCATACAGGCGGGAATATAAAAATCCTTAATCGCTTTTTCTGCAGGAATCTCAGTATCTCCAAGGGCGGAACGTATCTCCCCGCGCAAATCATGCCAGGGAGTATCCATGGAAAGGCATTTCGGGTACAGGTCACTCTCTTTAAGAATATCGTAGGCAGTCCCCGGGAAAAACTCCGAAAGATTGTCCGTGTAGGGGGTGTAGGTGCGTCCCTGGAAGGAAATCCGTGCGGAATCACGTTTGCTCAGACGGCCCACATCATAGGCTGCATCACTCTGAAAGAGACAGCTGTCATCACCGAAGATGTAGCCTTCCTGCAGAATTGCAATATCTGCGGTAACCATGCTGTCCTCCCGGTAGAGCGGCGAGAGCAGTTCTTCCCGTGACCATTGTATAACCGCTGTATCACCGCCGGGAAGGGGGAATGATTCACGGCTGTAGCGGTAGATGTAGCCGTTCTCTTTAATCTCCAGATTCTGAAAAAAGATGCCCCCTGCGGGCTTTTCACCGCGATGCTGCCACAGGCCGGAAAATGAACGTATTGCATCTTTCGCTTCCTCGTCAGTAAAATGGCGAATGGATTCGTCCGGTGCGGAGCTCGTCTGAGTGCTCTTAAAAAAGATATCCGTAATGGTTTCGGTAATCTCTGTTCGAAAAGTGAATATACCGATTATTGCAGCAATAAGTATCAGCAGGGTAATGGGCGACTGGGCGGAATCCGCTTCTTTGAAAAACATGGGAACCTCGTTCTAAAATGAAGATTTATTGAAAAATATACATGATTTCACATATTTTGTCGTAAGAATAATTTAACACAGAGGACGGACAGATGATTGAAGTAAGCATCCGTTCAATACTGGAAGCCGTGGGGGAAAATCCCGATCGAGAAGGTCTCGTTGATACTCCCCAACGGGTTAAAAAGGCCTATGACTATATTCTCGGCGGATATAAGATCAACCCCAGTGAACTTCTGGAAAAAGCGATTTTTACCGAAAAGGTAAATCATATGATCATTGTAAAGGACATCGAGATTTATTCGATGTGTGAACATCATATGCTTCCCTTTTTCGGCAGGGCACATATCGGCTATATATCCCGGGATAAGGTGTACGGTGTCAGCAAACTGGCGAGAGTGGCCGACGCATTCTCCCGCCGCCTTCAGGTGCAGGAGCGTCTCACCCAGCAGATTGCGGATACGATTCGAACCCCCATAGATGCAGAAGGGGTCGGTGTTGTCATTGAAGCAAAACATCTGTGCATGATGATGCGCGGGGTGGAAAAGCAGAATTCCGTCATGGTTACCTCGGCAATGCTCGGTTCATTTCGCACTGACCAGAAGGTTCGTGATGAATTCCTGAAACTGATCGGTAAATAAACTTGCCCGGATTCGCCTGAAATATGTATATTATGGCATCTTGAGCATGCCCAGGTGGTGGAATTGGTAGACACTGGGGACTTAAAATCCCCTGGCCCATATACGGCCGTACCGGTTCAAGCCCGGTCCTGGGTATTTTTCACGGAGCCTTTCGGGGCTCCTTCTTTTACTGCAGCCCCATACTGTCCATATCATCGCGGTCGGCAAAAATTTCTTTGAGTGTCTCCTTAAAATCACGGACATATTCTTCGTTATTCAGCTGCAGGGGTTTTTCCACATAATTTTTTGCCCCCAGGGAGATGCAATCCAGCATTTCACCGGTACGGACTGCTGAAACCATCAGTATATTCGCCTCCGGATAGACCGTCAATATATCGCTGACAGCCTCCATGCCGGTTTCACGGTCCATGACAATATCCAGGGTCAGCAGATCGGGGTGGTGTTTTTCGTACAGAGGCAGGGCCTCGGTTCCGTCGACACCTGTGGCAACAACGGTAAAACCCAATTCTTTCTCAAAAAAGGACTGGAGCTTACGGCGGACAAAGGCGGAATCATCAATGATAACAACGGTTACACTCATTGCTGGTCCTTTTTGAGAGTGGCCCTGATTGTATACCCCATATATATTGAATGGTCTCCAACATGAATACTGCCTTCTATACCGGTCATAAAGGGCAGAAAAAGGGTCCCGTTGGTTTCCAGAACCGGAACTGCCTGGGTCAGTCTGCCGAACTGACTCACAAATTCATCGTTGTCATCGAGTATTGCGCAGTAGGCATTGGCAAATTCCCCCATGACATCAGAGGCATATTCATGATCAATCTCATCATCGTCGAGAAGATAAATCAGGGTTTCTTCGCTCATGGCAGCCATAATCAGAGAGCTGAACTCACTGTTTGCACTGCCCAGGGTGATAATTCGGTCGGCATTTCCGCTCAGCCGGGGAACAACTGTCCAGGTTTCTTCTGTAGCTGCTTCTTTATCAAACATTGCCTCCACACAGCTGAGAGCAGTCTGGGGAAACACATGACTGATCTCAGTAAGGAGAGTTGTTGTATCTTCCATGTTCTGTATCCTCCGGGATAGCGTTTTTATAATACTATCACATATTCCGGAGTACTGCAAGAAGGTTTTTGGTCACACCTGCTGCGCTCGTAAAAAAAGCCGCCCCGAGAGGGACGGCCTGGCCTGATTGGGTACAAAGAAAACTATTTGGACAGAATTTTACGTCCGTCTACACTAATGGAACCTTCTTTTTTCAGGCCGTGGAGAACACCGAAAAGATCCGTTTCGGAAACGGAGTGCCCCGCTTTTGACAGATTTGCCAGAACCGAATCCACGTCGGTTCCGGAACCGTCCAGGGCCGACTTGATCTGCTCTTCACAGATAAACTCAATGGAACTTCGTTTTTTCATTTTCTCAATATGCATGGCCTGCAGCTTTTTGCCGATTGCCGACAGTGGAGCCTGATAGGCCTGCTGACCCTTAACGTACACGGCGTTTTTCTCTTCCGTACCGCTGTTGCGCATAAAGATCACTCCAGCCAGGTCATCACCGGCGGTGATATTTGCGTACAGCACGTTGGGATCCTCTTTGTCCTCATATTCCACGGCTGCATTTTTCGGAAGATCGCCTGCCGTTACGGCATCGCCAATGAGGGATTCCAGCATTGAGATATCTTCGTTCCAGATTGCACTGCCCCGATAAAACATGGATTTATCCACAAAGTAGGTGTAATTTGTTTCGGAAAAGCCCGGCTCAAAGGGTTCGATGATCTCTTCTTCGGAAAGATCCAACGCTTTAACGGCGGCAAGAGAAACCAGTCCGGTCAGAAGGCCCACCCCGGAAAGGAGTTCTTTTTCTGCGCCCTGCTGATCCTTAACGCTGATGGGGAAAATCAGATGCCCGGAAATCTCAAGGCCGACCAGAACCTGTCCCTCTGTAAAATTACCGATCCATTTATCACCCACGGCAACAACCTTTTTGTTCAGGCCGAGATTCTTTTCGGCGGCGTTGGCGGTCATGATATCCGATTCAATGGTGGAGATAAACCAGTTTTCTGCAGGGTTTTTATCTTCTTTTTCGATGAGGTAGCGGGAAAGAATGTAGCCGCATTTATCTCCATCGAGAACATGAACATCGTCGTTCTTTTTGTCGTAGTACATCAGAAAACCGCGGTCACCGTCGCCGTCGAGAGGGATCCCCCAGACCTTTCCGGCGTCGTTTTCGCGGCCGCGATCAAAGAGCTCCTTTACAAAGGGTATATGGCTGTCGTAGTCATCGCCCCTGAACAGCTCCGTCCCTTCAATCTCGGCAACACCGCATTCACGGTTGATATTGTCACCGGAGGGCACTTCGTTCCGGCTGGTGTATGTTGCGCCGAGACTCTCCAGTACTTTGGCCCCGATGGTATGGGTTGCACCGTTGGCGGAATCAAATACAAGTACCGTATCCCTGAGCGCTTCTGCCGTTGAGTCGGGGAGAACGTCGAGCATAAAATCAACCGACTCCTGCTCCACATCGGCATGTTCCACTGCGGGAACCGGAGCGGGCATGGATTCCAGACGGCAGTAGTAATACATAAATGCCGAGAGGGTGTAATCACCCAGGTCACCTTCGGGAAGGAGCTTTGCCCCGTCAATAAAGAATTTGATTCCGTTCTGATTGGAGGGGTTATGCGATGCCGTCAGACAGGCGCCGCCACGATGATTGAGCTGCAGCATCTTCCAGGGTATAATTGCCGTGGGAACAACGCCGAGATCGAGTACTTTGATCCCTGCGCGGTTGAACCCTTCGCAGACGGCGTTGTTGAGTTTCCAGTCGTAGGCTTTGTCCCGGCCGTCATTTCCAATGACGAAGGTGTCCCCTTGCACGACAATCTCATTCATTTTAAGGATCTGTGCAAAGGAGAAGGCCGTTGTCGTAACAAGTTCCGGCGTAAAGGCATTATCGCTCAAAAGTGCCGTGATAAAATCCGTATTACTGTCAGTCACCACTTTGCCGCGGATCCCGTCGGTTCCCATAAAATTGACCCGCGACATCATGAGGGCGGAGTGGATTTTTTCATCCTCTTTTGCGGTTTCCGCGGAAAGAAAAAGTGAGACCGCTTTGCTGAAATCTATCAGGACAGGGGTGGCATATTTATCAAAGAAATCGGATTCTAAGAGTTTTTTTACGGCCTCTGCTGCACCGTCCTCACCAAAGAGATCATTGTTTTGACTCTGTGACAGGGGAGCGCCGTTTTTCAGAGAGTCAACGATAAACATTTTTCGCTCAGCAAGCCCGGCAAGAGTGTCTGCATACTTCTCAATCAGTGATCTGAAATCCGTTAAATCCATCAAAACCTCGTTCCTGTTAATTGAATTGTTCTTTTGTAATATACTATTTTGAATCCGCTGAAGTGAGCCTGATTTCTTCATATTTTACTGCTCTGTGATTCCGGGCTGAAATAATAACCGTGCAGAAGGGGGTATTTTCTTTTCCGTACGGTAAAAGAGCTCCTCTCCGCGCGGAATGTCACGAGGGGGGGTGTCGTCAATATATTTTCCCTGCGAAACGATTGTAACCAAAGAAGGATACCCATGGCCCGTACACCGATTGAACTCCTTGCTCCTGCGGGAACCCCCGAAGCCTTTCATGCAGCTCTTGACGCCGGAGCAAATGCAGTATATCTGGGCACGGAGGGTTTTAACGCCCGTCAGCGAAGCAGAAACTTCACACCGGCCAATCTCAGTTTTCTGATTCCCCACGCTCAAAAACTGGGAGTAAAGGTCTACGTCACCCTCAATACTCTTGTAAAAGACGGGGAGATACCGCTCTTTGTGGAAACTCTCAACACTCTTTCCGCGCTCAGGCCGGATGCACTTATCGTGCAGGATCTGGGCATGGCCGCCATGATTCGCCGCTTTTTTCCTTTCTTTGAACTGCATGGCAGTACGCAGATGATGCTGCATACCCTGGGCGGATTTCAGGCTGCGGAGGAACTCGGTTTGCGCCGCGTTGTTCCGGCGCGGGAGCTGACCATGCGCGATATTTATAAGATCCGCAACAAGACAGCCCTGGAGATGGAGCTTTTCATTCACGGTGCCCTGTGCTATTCTCTTTCCGGCAACTGTTTGGCCTCCAGCTTTATCGGCGGTCAGTCGGGCAACCGCGGACGGTGCCGCATGGTCTGCCGCCGGCGGTTTAAGCGGGGATCCTCCAAAGGGTTCTATTTTTCAGCCCGGGATCTGCAGGCCCTGGACTTTGTCGATGAATACCGACGTATCGGTATTGAGAGCCTGAAGATTGAAGGCCGTATGAAAAGCAGCACGTATGTGTACACCGTCACCAATGCCTACCGGCGTTATCTGGACGGCGACTGCACGCGGGATGAGGCTGCAGAGCTGCTGAAGTATGATTACGGCCGCGAAAAAACCACCTTTCTTCTGAACGGAATGGATACCACAGGAGTTGTGTCCGCAGGTAAACCCCTGGGAACAGGCCTGTACTGCGGGCGTATCCTCAGCCGCATGAATACGGGGTATATTCTGGAAAGGGAGGGGGATGTGCAACTCAGTCCGGGAGACCGCGTGCGCTTTCAGCCCGATGACGGCGGTGAAGGCATCTCGTGCAAAGTGGGGGATATCTCAGGTGATGATGCCATGGTAACTCTCCAGCTGGAAGGCCTGAACGGAGACAAGGAGGGGCGTTTGTACATTGTTTCGGGCAATCCTGCCCGGGAAAAACGCTGGAAAAGCAAGTCATTGAATGTGCAGCCGCGGCGCACGGTACCCCGCCGGTCCATTTCGCCGGCACAGATTCTGAAGAAGGTGGATCGTAAGATCAGCCCCGCCACGAACCCCAGGCTTGTGGCACGCTGCAGTGATATGACCTGGCTGAAGATGCTTCTTGAAGGAGGAGCGCCGGAGGTTATATTTAATCTTACTGCGGAGCGGGCAAAGAAACTGCTGAAAGCAAACTTTACCGGGAATGAACGCCGCCGTATCCGTCCGGCTCTGCAGCCCTTCATTCCGGAACACCGAACCGGGGAGTGGCAAAAGCTGATTGACACTCTTACGGAGGCAGGCTATTCCCGCTGGGTTGTGGGCAATATCGGCCATACGTCTCTTTTTGACAGCCGGCACCGTCTCACGGCGGATTACACCGTCTGGACGATCAATCGCTTTACGCAGGATTATCTTCTCAAAAACGGCTTTGAACGTTTCATGTACTCTCCGGAAGATGATATTCTCAATCTGAAACGCACCGGTTCGGATAAAGGTATTTTTCCTGTGTACATGCAGATACCCGTGTTTGTGTCTGCCGTGCGTCCCACGGTTACGGCAGGCCAGCGCATTCATGACAGTGACGGCCGTGTGTATCATGTTGCCGTGGAAGAGGGCCTGACCAAGCTGATCAGCGACAGTCCCCTCTCATTGATTCATCGGAAAAAGAAACTCATGGATCTGGGCATCGAAACATTTCTCATTGATTTTTCCGGTTTTCCTGCCAGCGAACGGAATATGGAGAAGATTCTCCATGCGTGGCATCGCGGCAGTAAGCTTCCGGGGGAATTATTTAACCATAAGCGAGGCATGAAATGAAACTGCTCATTGCAAGCGGAAATCCCCATAAAGTGGAGGAAATTGTCGATATTATTCAGCCCCTGGCACCGCAGGCGGAGATTCTCTCTTTGAAGGATATGTATGATGATGTTCCCGATATTCCCGAGACCGGCAATACCTTTGAAGCAAACAGTCTGCAAAAAGCCGAATGGCTGCGCAGCCGTCGTAACTGCTGGGTTCTGGCGGATGATTCGGGCCTGGAGGTTGACGCCTTAAACGGTGCTCCCGGAGTCTATTCCGCCCGGTACGCCGGTTCTCCCTGCGATGATGAGGCCAACAACAAAAAGCTGCTGCATGAAATCACGGATGTTTCCGCCGATGAACGCACGGCCCGGTATCGCTGCGTCATTACCCTGCTTTCTCCGGAAGGGGAAGCCTTTGTATTCGACGGTGCCTGTGAAGGTGCAATCGGTACTGCTCCCCGCGGCAGTAAGGGATTCGGTTACGATCCGCTTTTTACTCCGGCAGGCTACGATGCAACCTTCGGCGAGCTCGGTAACGAGGTGAAGCGTTCCATCAGCCACCGCAGTGAGGCTCTTCGAAAAATGGCGGAACGGGCGCAGAAGATCTTCACTGGCAGAGAGTAGATCCGAAAGGCGCACATCCATCAGGCCGAACCCTACAGCTGTTGCTCCATAAAGATCGCCACGGGATGCGGGGTGTACCAATAGGGAGAGTTTTCCGCAACCTCCATGTCGCGGTAGAGCTGCAGGACGGCGGTGAGTTCACGAATACTCTCCAGGCGCACTGCCCGTACAGCCCCGCTTCCGTGCTGTGCGGACAGGGGTATTTCCGAACGCTTGACCGATGCCCTGGTTTTGATAGCGGGGCGGGGCAATCATGCGCTGCATTTCATCACATTCCCTGTCAAAGGGGCGCACACTCACAGCACCGGCAAAGATTTTTCGCAAAAACTATATTTTGTAATCCCTCAGAACCAGCTCTTTGACAACTATGAAATACCCACCTCGGCTCAGCCTCCCTGGAACTGAACGAATCCGGTACAGAGATAAGCTATCAGGAGTATTATCCCTTTGGCGGAACAAGTTTTACCAGTGGCGATGTGAGCACGGAATACCGCTTTACCGGGAAG
>JBNJDQ010000062.1:0-13100 GCA_051745065.1 Fibrobacterota bacterium | reverse complement strand
CGGTGTCTTCCATGAGATACATGTATCGCTGCTGCGGGGTTACTGCACTGAAAATATTTGCCCGCAGATAGAGTCGGAGGATGGCGTTCGTATCGCTGTTGGAGAATACCGTAATGGACTTGTTGTAGTATCCCGTGTGGTTTACGGCGAGGCTGCTTTTCAGCTCCCCCGTTTCTCCGGGAGCGATTTTTTTCGTGTATTCGATATCAGTGCAGCTGCATCCCGGCTTTACCCGCTGTATCTCAAGGGTATCACTGCCGCTGTTTTTAAGGCGAAAGGCCGTATCCAGTTTAAATGGCTTTTCGTAGGAATGATTACCGAAGTCAATGATGTCTTCGGAGACTTCCAGCCGGGGGGCGGCGCTCAGGAAAAACACCAATCCCAGGAGCATTACTGTGTTCTTTTGCATTCAGTACCTCACTTTTACCCAAAAATAATATGCGTGTTCCCGGAAGCTGAAGAGAAAAAGCAGGTCACTGCATTTTTCTGTCAAGGGTGCGGTACTGAATTGCTTCGGAGATATGAGAACCGGATATGGTTTCTGCTCCTTCAAGATCCGCAATGGTGCGGGATACTTTAATGATTCTGTCATAGGCCCTGGCCGAGAGACCAAGCTTTTCTATCGCCTTTTTCAGAAGGGTACTGCATGATTTGTCAAGATCGCAGTGCTCCCGCATCTGGCGCGGTTCCATGGCGGAGTTGCTGTATATTCCCGGTAAATCAGCAAACCTGTGGGATTGAATCTCCTTGGCTGCTGTAACGGATTCCTGCATGGTCTCTGAATTACAGGTGCCTTTTTTCTGAGAGAGCTCATCGTAGGAGAGGGCCGGAACTTCGATATGAATGTCAATGCGATCCATGAGTGGACCGGAAATACGTGAGATATATCGGCTGATCTGCGAAGGGGAGCAGCGGCAGCGGTGAGAGCTGTCACCGTGATATCCACAGGGGCAGGGATTCATGGCGGCCACGAGCATAAAGCCAGAGGGGTAGGTGAGGGAGAGGGCTGACCGTGAAATGGTAACTTTCTTATCCTCAAGGGGCTGACGCAGATTCTCAAGAACATTCTTGTTGAATTCCGGAAGTTCATCAAGAAACAGCACTCCGTTATGACTGAGGCTGATCTCGCCGGGACGCGGGTAGGAACCGCCCCCTGTGAGCCCGGCAAAGGAGATGGTATGATGCGGAGCGCGAAAGGGACGCCGTGTGAGGATCGGGTTATCCGAATCAAGTTTATCTGCTACGGAATGGATCTTTGTGGTTTCCAGGGATTCTTCCAGAGTCAGGGGGGGAAGAATGGAGGGAATCCGCCGGGCGATCATGGTCTTACCGGATCCCGGCGGACCAATCATCAAAAGATTGTGATTTCCCGCTGCGGCCACAGTGAGGGCCCGTTTGACATGCTCCTGCCCTTTTACATCAATAAAGTCCTGTTCTTCTTTTCGACCACGGGAGAAATACGATTCAAGACGGCATTCCCGGGGCGGGATATCCCGGTCCCCCTCCAGATATGCCACGGCTTCCAGAAGCGTTTTCACGGGGCGAACGGCAACTCCCTGCGCTACAGATGCTTCACGGGCATTTTCATGCGGAAGGAGCAGCTCGGAAAACCCCTTTTCCCGAGCACCGAGACTGACAGGGAGAATTCCCTTGAGCTCTTTTACTCTGCCGTCCAGGGACAGCTCTCCGATAATTACTGATTTTCTCAGAGAGCGTTTTACCTGAATCTGTCCGGAGGCGATCAGCAGGCCCAGAGCGATGGGTAAATCATAGGCCGAGCCTTCCTTGCGAATGTCTGCAGGAGCCATGTTGACAGTTACCTTGCGTGAGGGGAATTCAAACCCGCAGTTCTTGACAGCTGACATTACGCGTTCACGGCTTTCCCGCACTGCACCGTCAGGCAGCCCGACAATGGTAAAGCCCGGAAGCATCTCTGTAATATCTGTTTCAATATGGACAGTAAAGGCATCCAGGCCAAGCAGAGCCATACTGTGGATATCGGCAAGCATGAAGAACTCCCTTCATGAAATGGTGTTAGTTTTCCTCGGAAAGAGTACCGGCCTCAGCAGGCAGGGTTATTTCTATCTCCTCGATTCGCTGTTTATCCATTTTAGTAATTCGTATATTGCAGGATTGATATTTGAGACGCGTGTTTTGTTTGGGGACATCGCCGAGTTCGAAATACACAAGCCCGCCGAGAGTATTGTAGTCATCGTTTTTAAAGTCAAAGGGATGATTGATTCGTTCTGCCAGGTCGTCAAGTTCAATATGGGGATCCACAATATAGCGGTGTTCGCCGACTTTCTTGACCGGTTCCCGGTGTTCGTCGTGCTCATCGTGTATTTCGCCAACGATTTCTTCAAGAATATCCTCCATGGTAACAAGGCCCGCCGTTCCGCCGTATTCATCAACGACAACCACCATATGGCTGCGCTGGGATTTCATATCTGCCATCAGGTCGTCAAGTTCCTTACTGACAGGAACAAAATGCGGTTTGCGCATAAGCTTTTTGATGTTCCATTCCTGCCCGGGATTATTTGAAATCCACGCCATAATATCCTTGACATAGAGCAATCCAACAATTTTGTCGATTGTTGTTTCGTACACCGGTATTCGTGAGTGTCCCATGGCATTTATCTTTTCCAGGGCTTCATCATAGGTTGCTTCCACTTCCAGTGCTTCAATATCGATGCGGGGAAGCATGATCTCCTTGACGGAAGTCTTGTCAAAATTAAAAATGTTATGGATCATCTGCTTCTCGCTGTCGTCAAGACCGTCCTTGGACAGACCTGCATCGTCGAGCATTTTCTGTTCTTCCTGAGAGAGAAAATTGAAATATGAGTTATAGCCCGTAATGCGCGAAAGGATGAGGTTTGTAAGTACCATAAGGGCAGTAAAGGGCAAAAAGAGAATGCTGATAATACGGTAGAAGAAGTAGTCTGCCACGATAAACCGCAGGCGTGAGCTGTTTGCGATCATTCGTGGTACGGTATAGGTCAGAATCGGCAACAGTATAATTGTTGTCAACAGGGTTATCCCGAGAAGGGACCATGTATTTGCGTCCAGAAGTATGCTGTAGAGTTGGTGCAGGGCAATGACGAAGAGGGATGTGAAGAATGTTTTTGCAAAGGATACGGTGGTAGATACATGGATTTTCTGTTCATTCAGTCTGACTATCTTGGAAGCAATGAACCGCAGGAGTTCACTGTCAAGAGACATGTACTCGCTTTCTGCATGGGAGAATGCAGTTTTTACCGTTGCCAGAAAAAACAGGGCAGTGCCCGAAAGGGCAAGCAGGACGGAAAGAAGTGGTATGGAACTGTCCAATGGGGCTCCTTACAGTTAACGCGGAATAGTAAAGTAACGTTCTTCAACGGTTTCCATTTCAGACCTCTCGGACTCGGTGAGATGGTCGTATCCCAGAAGATGTACCAGGCCGTGGGTGAAAAGGCGTGAGACCTCTTCTTCGGGAGTGAAATTGTACTCCCGCGCCTGTTCTTTGGCAGCGGTGGTGCAGATGTAAATCTCCCCGAGAAAATCGGGATCGTTGAAGGGGTAGGAGAGAACATCCGTCACGGAATCTTTGTTCCGGCTCATCCCGTTCAGGCGGCGGATGGTACCTTCGGAACAGAAAATCAGATCCACGCCCTGGTGCCTTTTGATTCCTTCGCCGGTGTAGATGTTATCGGCGATAACATGAAGGGCTTCTGTATGGACGGGGATACTGCCGTCTTCCGATACAATTGTGAGAGGACTCGTTTGATCTGAGTTGTTTTTCATGATTACTTCTTGCAGTTCTTTTCGTAACATTGTATTAAATCATAATTGCCGGGATCCGCCTGCATCCTGTCAAAGAGACAGTCACAATCACTGCAGTTGAACTCTTCGGCGCAGGCAGAGACTGATTTCTCATTGTTCTTCGATGAACAGGCCCCGGTGAGTAATATAAGGCATACAGCCGGAAAGAGCAGGAATTTTTTCGTGTTCACTGTGTTATCTCCTTCTGAATTTCTGTGGTAAGTTCTTTCGCAACGACTGTCCGTTCCATACCGGTTTTCAGATTCTTTATTTTGATGCAACCCTCATTCTCTTCACTTGATCCGCTGAATACAACCACCGATGCACCGGCGGCGACGGCCTTCTTCATCTGTTTGCCGATATTATTGAATTTGAGGGGGTATTCTGCAGAAATCCCGGCATTTCGCAGCTGAGCAGCCCGCTCCATGGCCCGATGCATATTTTTGTCAAAGGATACGATGAAAGCATCGCAGCGATTACGCGGTGCCGGTTGGAGTCCTTTTTCGCGAAAAAGATCCGAGAGCACGACATCTCCTGCGGCAAACCCCACAGCAGGTGTTGGTTTCCCACCGTAAAGTTCCACCAGCTTATCGTAGCGCCCGCCACCGGCGATTGCCCGCATGGAGCGTTTTTTGTCAAATACCTCAAAGACAGTTCCCGTGTAATAGGCAAGACCGCGGACAATGGAAATATCAAAGCAGATATATTCGGAAAGGCCCATGCTTTCCAGGTAAGAAAAAAGCTGCTTCAGATCCTCCAGAGAGGAGGAGCCCTGCCCCCGTAATTCTATGTCCTCAAGGGTTTGGGACTGAAGGATCTCAAGGATGTTATCGCACAGGTTTCCGTCAGGGATCGTTTCTTTGAGAAGTACAGCGAAGTCCGCCTCGTTCATTTTCGGCATCTTATCGAGAACGCCGTACAGCCCGGGGAGGGTTTGCCGGGCAACACCGGCTTTCAGAAAGAGGTCTTCCAGAAGTGTTCTGCTGGAGATATGGATGGAGAAATCATCCGGAGTAAAACCCAGGTCCCGCATGGTTTCCACTGCGGCGGCTATAAGCTCGGCATCAGCAGAGGTATCAGCAATGCCGAGAATATCCATATTCAGCTGAAAGAATTCCCGCAAACGGCCCTTCTGCATTTTTTCATAGCGGAAAAGCTTCGGGATTGAATACCATTTGACCGGTTTTTTCAGAGAATTGCCCCGTGCAGCAACCATTCGTGCAACAGAAGGGGTCATTTCCGGGCGAAGGGAAATACGCCGGCCGCCTTTATCCTCAAAGGCGTATAACTGCTGTTCGATCTCGTCGCCGCTTTTTTGCGTATAAAGTTCGATATGCTCAAACACCGGGGCATCGTATTTTTCGAAGCCGAATTTTCTGCAGCTCTTTTCCCAGCTTGAGAAAATATGTTCCCGAAGTACCATGTCTTCGGGGTAGAAATCACGGGTTCCCTTGGGAGGATGCCAATCCATGTATATCTCCAATTTTGGTTTGACAGCAAAAATACTTTCTGATCATGCTAAATGCTACTTTTCAAGCAGATCCTTTATCTTTTTGTTTGTGTCATCAAGGCGGACAACGAGGTTTTTAATGACAGTCTGGACCCAGTCCGGGAGCCGGGAGATGTGATGTTCAAAGACATTTCTGGTAATAATCATGCAGGTTGTATGGTGGATTGCCCGCACGGAGGCCGTTCGTTGGCGTTCACCGAGGAGGGCCATCTCACCGAAAATTGCATTCTGTCCAAGGCGGGCAAGTTCGTATTCCACAGTTTTGCCGTTGCAGTAGACCCGTTTGAAAATTTTTACTTTTCCCTGCTTAATAAAGTAGAGTCCGTCACTTGCATTACCCTCATTGAATATGATATCACCTTTTTCAAATCGTTTGTATATCGTTTGAAAGGTTTCATCCATGATTGCCGCCTCCCCCGGTAAACGGATTTACTGCAGTAACCTGTTCATGGCCGGGATGTTAATTATATCTTTTATCGTTATAAACACAAATAATGAAATCAGCAGGGCTGCGAAAACACGTGTCAGAGCTTCCTGTTTTCGCGCAGAAACCGGGCGTCCGCGCACCTGTTCCACAAGAAGAAAAGCCAGAACACCACCGTCCGTAATGGCAAGGGGCAGCAGATTGATAACGGCAAGATTAATGCTGAGAAAGGCCATGAGCTGCAGGGTCGGTGCAAGGCCGGCCTGAACTGCCGATCCGGAGATCTGCATTATTCCCACAGGTCCGGAAGAATAGCGCAAAGTAAAAAGGATTTTGCGTGGAGAGAGAAAACTCAGGAGGGTTGCCGTAATGCGCCGTGCATCCTCAAAGGATTTACCTACAGCCGCCGGAAGTGATAGTGTGATCTCTGTGTGAGCAGGGCTTTGGAAAGTAACTCCGAGAAGATATTGATCAAGACTGTCATTGAACACGGGGCGTATGGAAGCCGTGCGTTGCCCCTTTTCACCGGCAAGAGTCAGTTGTACCGGCCCTGCGGCAGAATCATAGTTTTGCATGAGGTTAATAACGGCGGCGGGGCTTGTAATTACG
Organism: Fibrobacterota bacterium; assembly: GCA_051745065.1. Taxonomy (GTDB): domain Bacteria; phylum Fibrobacterota; class Chitinivibrionia; order Chitinivibrionales; family Chitinivibrionaceae; genus Chitinivibrio. Next base: position 6,759 of record JBNJDQ010000062.1, on the reverse strand, counting down.
GTGCCGTTGACAGCGGTGATTGTATCGCCGGTGGTGATTTTGCTGTTGCGGGCAGCAGGGCTTGTTTCAGTTGAAAATCCACCGATTACCACAGGGTATGCCGGGGAAAGACCGCTCCCTTCGGACTGCAGGGTTTCATCATCAGGCAGAGGAAGTGAGAATGAAACAGACTGAGTATCCCCGTCCCGCAGAAAGGTTACTCTGTAGGAGTCTTCAAAACGGGAAAAGCGGCGATTGATTTCCTTCCATGATGCAACAGGGGCTCCGTTGATTGCAAGGATGGAATCTCCCTGCTGCATGAGTGAATGGGTTGGCCCTGTGGAAGAGACGTATCCCACGGTGGTATCCGTGTTGAAGTCATATTCAGTAATGCCGGTCATGTTGATTATTGTAAAGAAAAGCAGGGCCGAAAGTATGTTGAACAGAGGGCCGGCAACTGCAACGAGGGCACGCTGCCACACAGGGTGGTCGGAGAATCCGTTTTTACGGTCGTCATCGGGGGTTTCGCCGATCATTTTAACATATCCTCCAAAGGGAATTGGGGATATTCTGTATTCTGTTTCGCCGATCTTTTTTCGCAGAAGGGGGGTGCCAAAGCCGATGGAAAATGCTTCAACGGGAATTGAGCAGGCCTTTGCTGCAAGGAAATGCCCTAATTCATGTATAAAAACCAAAAGACCGAGTATGGGGATACCGAGTAAAAAAAGCATAATTTATCCTTTTCTGATATAACGCTGCACCGATTCGCGGGTTGCAGTATCCACTGCTGTCAGCTGGCTGATTGATTCGGCGGGACTGCTGCAGTGGTTGTCGAGTTCATTCTGAATGATCGGGGCAATATCTGTATAGTGAATCTGTTTATCGAGAAAGGCCTGTACCGCTACTTCGTTGGCGGCATTGAGCACTGCCGGGTAGGTTCCACCGGCCCTGCCCGCGCTGATACAGAGATCCAGACAGGGGAAAAGATCCCGTTGGGGCTCTTCGAAGGTCAGGGTTCCGATCTCCGCAAGGGAGAGCCGTTTTCCCCCTATGGGAGCCCGGTCGGGGTAGGTGAGGGCGTACTGAATGGGCAGTTCCATGTCGGGCAGGCCGCACTGAGCCATGACGGATCCGTCATGAAAGGTGACCATGGAATGAATAATCGACTGGGGATGCACCAGGACATCAATTTTATCATAGGGAATATCAAAAAGATGATGGGCTTCCATCACTTCAAAACCCTTGTTCATAAGGGTTGACGAGTCGATGGTGATTTTGGCTCCCATGGCCCAGGTCGGATGCTTGAGAGCGGTTTCCACGGTAATATTCTTAAAGTGCTGCGGCGGGCAGGTTCGAAACGGCCCGCCCGATGCGGTAACGGTCATGGATTCAACGTTTTTGCGGTTTTCTCCCTGCAGACATTGGAAAATGGCGCTGTGTTCGCTGTCAACGGGGAGAAATCTGCCGCCGAATTTGCGGGCGGTCTCTTTGAGAATGTCGCCGCCCACGACAAGGCTTTCTTTGTTTGCAAGGGCAACGGTTTTCCCCCGTTTAAGGGCCTCCATGGTGGGCCGAAGACCGACGGAGCCAACCAACGCATTTACCAATATGTCATAGTCCAGTTCCCGTGTTATTTCGCTCAATCCCGCTTCACCGTAGTAGATCCTGATATCATCATGGGGTGGAGTGAAGCCTGCCGCCTCTCTGTCGCATCCGATTGCCAGGGCCTGTGGCGAAAATTCTGCGATCTGATCCCGGGCTTTTTCAACACTGCTGCGAACAGAGATACCCACAAGAGTAAATGAGTCCGGAGCCCGGCGAATGCATTTTTCTGTACTTCGGCCGATGGAACCGGATGAACCCAGAAGAAGAACCTTTTTCATACTGACCTTTTCAGGAATTGAGTTTTACAATAAGATGTATAACCGGAGTTGCAAACAGCAGGGAGTCAAAGCGGTCAATGATGCCGCCGTGCCCGGGAATAAGGTTTGAGGAATCTTTGACATTGAAATAGCGTTTTATCAGGGACGCTGTTAAATCCCCGACCTGTCCGGCAATGCCGATCGCTGCACCAAGGACTGCGGCGAGCCAGAGCGGCAGACGCGGTGAACCGAAAAGGAGAGCTCCGCCGATCATGACAGCAATGGACGCTGCAAATCCGCCGATACTGCCTTCGATTGTTTTCTTCGGGGAGATTGAACTTAAGGGGTGTTTGCCGAAAAAATTCCCTGCAAAAAAAGCCGCAGAGTCACACATAAATATGGCTGAGAGGGTAATAATGATTCCCGTTCGGTTCGACCCCGGGATATCCTGACGCCAGAGTGAGAGGAATTCTGGGCTCTGATAGTTGAGCATCTGCTGGCCTGCAAGGAACAGTATGATGAACCCCGTAAAGGCGAGACTGGCCCGGTTCCAGCGTTGAGAACCTTTGCCGAACAGTGCTGTTTCCACGGCAATGGGAATAATACCCATGAGAATGAGATCGATTGTATCAAAGAGCGGTGCTGCCAGAAAGAAATTCAGGAAAGCGGGAATAAACCAGATCAGAACCAGATGAAAGCGGTTTCGCTGAAATCGTGTGGAAAGCATTTCGATATATTCAACTGCTGCCAAAAGCGGTATCAGCAGGGTGATGGCTGAGAGCGGGGTAATCGGCTTTAACCAGTCAGTCTCTGCGGGGAGTAAGGAGGTAAGATCAAAATCAGAAAGGATGACGACAATACCGAGGGGCACTGCCCACGCAACAAAAAGAAGGCGAATACCAAGATTCTTCAGCTTCATTGGACCCTGCCGAATCGCCGTTCCCGTGAGGAAAAATCCTCCAGAGCGCGGTCAAGTTCATTTTCGTCAAAATCCGGCCAGAGGCGATCGGAAAAGAATAATTCCGCGTAGGCTGACTGCCAGATCAGAAAGTTACTCAGGCGGAAGGTGCCGCCTGTACGAATAATCAGTTCGGGGTCGGGGGTCTGCGGTTGAAAAAGATGTTGCTGCACTGTCTTTTCTGTAATTTCCCCGGGAGGGATCTTAGCCTCTGCGATGCTGCGGGCTGCCTCCACTATTTCATCCCGTCCGCTGTAGCTGATGGCTAACTGCAATTTTAATCCTGTGTTACTGCGTGTTTTCTCAATTGATTCAAAGAGTGTCTTTTTGACATCCCGCGGCAGATGCCGATCATTGCCCAGAAAGAGTATTCGCGCATTTTTTTGTGCAAGATTCTTCAACTCTTTCTTCATCATCTCGACAAAGAGGCTCATGAGAAGGGATACTTCAGTTTCCGGTCGCTGCCAGTTCTCCGAGGAGAAAACATACAGCGTTAAATATTCGATACCGACGGCATTACAGTGATCAATGGCTTTGCGAACGGCCTTTACGCCGTGTCTGTGACCCACGGGGCGGGGAAGGCCGCGCTGCTTTGCCCATCGGCCGTTGCCGTCCATGATAATTCCGATATGGCGGGGAAGGTTTGTATGACTCATAGGTACCGCTCAATCCCGTTGTTGCGGTCGGCAAGAATAATTCTGGGGGTGGGCGGTGTGTCACAGAGTTCATATCCCATGATAATGATTTCTTCCCCCCGATTTATGAGATGCGCTGCTGCGCCGTTTGTACAGATAATTCCGCTGCCTTCCCGGCCGGATATTACATAGGTTTCCAGACGTGCACCGGAGGTGTTGCTGACCACGCTGACCTTTTCTCCGGGCAGGATGCCTGTTGCGGTCAGCAGTTCGCTGTCGATGGTAATGGAGCCGACATAGTCAAGTTCTGCCTGTGTTACGGTTGCTTTATGAATTTTTGATCGCAAAAACCAGCGCATAAATGCCTGTTCTCCGGTTATACTGTTGCTGAAAATCTGCTATAAAATAGAATAGTGGGGGGGGTAACGCAATGATATTTTACTTTTATTATACTGCTCTTACCCCGGTTTCCCCCTTTTTTATTCTCCCTGTGGGTTTCACCGTATCAATTTTGAGTTGATTCGGGGCCGGCGAAAGTAAATACCAGATCATTTGCACAGGATGGGTGCAGCACAAAGGCGGGAAGGGCAGAAATGCAGAGGACCGCCCTTTTCAGGACAGTCCTGCCAGTGCGTGTACGATTTTTTTACGACTCATAGGGAAGATGTCCCGCCACAGGATTGTGTTGGTCTGCCGGTTTTTCATCATTCGGGGATGCTGCGGTTTGGGGAAGATGAAACTGCTGGACGATTTTTTCCAGTTCCTGCGCTTCAGAATTGAGCGTTTCTGATGTCGCAGCAGCTTCTTCGGAGTTGGCGGTAATATCGCTGATGCCTTCCTCAATCTGTTCCAGCGCTGTATTGATCTCGGTAATGGCATTCTGCTGATCCGTGGATTCACGATCAGTTGAGGCCGCATGGGTACCAACGTCTTCAGCCATTTTTCTGATATCTTTAAGAATCTCGAGTGATTCCCGGCTGATTTCCTGTCCGGCGGCAATCCGCTCTGAGCTGGTTTGTATCTGGTCCGTGACTTCACCGGCGGATTTTGCACTGCGGTTGGCAAGGGTCCGTACTTCCTCTGCCACAACGGCAAAGCCTTTTCCGTATTTTCCGGCCCGTGCCGCTTCCACAGATGCGTTCAGGGCAAGAAGGTTTGTCTGAAATGATATGTCATCAATAACTTTTGCCACTTTACCTATCTCTGAACCGGATGCGGCTATTTCCTCCATGGTGTCAACCATGGTGGTGATAATATCAACGCCGCGTTCAATAGCGGAATTTTCTTCCTGGATTTTTGCGTGAATAGCCTTTGCAGATTCGGCGATACCGTCGGTTTGGTTTTTGATTTCCCCCATGGTGCTGGTGATTTCCTCAATGGCTGCTGCCTGTTCTGTGGAAGAAGAGGAGAGGTCCTGACTGGCATCGCTCAGTTGCTGGGCACCGGTATCGAGAGCCCGGGATATTCCGGCAATTTTACTGATAATCTCAACCAGGCTGGTGCGCATATCCCCGAGGGCATGGCCGAGTTCGTCCCGGTCCGAAGCGCTTGCGGCTTCACGGGTAAGATCCCGATGCGCAATAAATCGGGCCGTCTCCATCTTTTCCTTTTGCGTCTGTACAAGCTTCTGAAAGGAGCGTTTCATGGCGTTGAGCTCATCTTCGCCATCAATGGACAGGTTGATAGACACATCCCCCAGGGCAAGCTTGTGCGATGCCTGGGCAATGTCATGTACGGGCCGCAGGATAGAACGGATGGTCCTGATGGTTACGGGAATGACAAGAACACCGGTTATACCCAGAAGGACAGCAATGAGCACATAGGCAAAGGTATTACTTTTTTCCTGAATACGTCCGGCTACGACCGTGCGGGTGCGTTCCACATTATCGATGTAGACGCCCGTACTTACGTAGTATTCTGTGGAACCGATCGTCTTTGCATAGGCAAGTTTCGGCGTTTCAACCTCTGTGCTGGTTCCTTTAACAGGTTTGGGCCAGACGTAGCGGGCAAATCCACCCCCCGCATCGGCAGCACTGTCGAGACGGCGCATATAATAATTGCCTTCGGCATCTTTCGCGTTATGAAGATCCTGGTCGATAAGTTCAGGTTTAATTGGGTGGGCCTGTATTGCAGTATTCCGTGAGATTGAGAAATAGCCGGAGCTGTCTTCTTCAAACCGGGTATCTTTGATAAGGGCATCGAAAAGAGCAAGAGTGTCCTGCCGGGTTTGGGGCTGAACGGCCTGGAGAGATTGACTGATACTTTCGGCAAGGGCGTCAGTGCTGACCTGTAACTTTTCTTTCTCCCCTTCCAGGATCAGGTCGCCTGATATTTCACCGCTGTATCTGCTGATGCTTGAGCTGAACACAAAGAGTGCAGCCACCACAAAAATCATCATTGAAGCCAGGACTGCGCTGAGAATTCTGAATCTGTTTTTCAAAGACTTGTTAAAACCGAACATGGCAACTCCGTATAGTAATATAACAGTATAAGTATATTATCAAAAAGGGCGGAGTACAAGGTTTATTCTACAATAATTGAAAGACTATTGTTTTTTCGCCTTCGTGAGAGACCTCACCGGGGAATACTGATTCGGCAAATCCCTTCATGACCATGATCAGATCGTTGCAGACCGTCCACATTTGACAGGGCTGCTGAATTAACAGGATCCCTGACCGCCCCTGTCCGTTTTGAACAATTCTAATTGCTGACGGAGGAAAGTTCGAAGATTGTAATCAGGGATACAAAGAAAGTAAAGGCGGAAATGCCGATAATCCGGGTAATTTTTTGATCCTCTGTATCATCCGTTGTATCTTCCTCTTTTTCGGAACCTTTTGTACTGTCGTGCTGAGAACCGCTTTGTGCTCTTTCTCTTCCTGTGGGCTGTAATTCAGCCGTGAGGGTGTCTTTTTCGCCACCGTTCAGGGTAATACTTCCGGTATAGCGCTCATATCCCGACTTCAGAATCATTACTTCATATGTTCCCGGACTCAAATTCTGCAGGGAAAGAGGGGTGTAGCCCTGTTTCTTTCGGTTCAGCAGGACAATGGCGGAGTCTGTATCACTCGTGATGTGCAATGAACCCTTTTTGCTTTGAGCACTGTCAGTGGTGGTGGAATCCGTTACCGTGGAATCTGTTACCGTGGAATCCGTTACCGTGGAATCTGTTACCGTGGAATCTGTTACCGTGGAATCTGTTACCGTGGAATCTGTTACCGTGGAATCTGTTACCGTGGAATCTGTTACCGTGGAATCTGTTACCGTGGAATCTGTTACCGTGGAATCTGTTACCGTGGAATCTGTTACCGTGGAATCTGTTACCGTG
>JBNJDQ010000061.1:0-13147 GCA_051745065.1 Fibrobacterota bacterium | reverse complement strand
CTGCTCAGCGTCAGCAGTCAGAGAGAGTTCACTCCAGTCGTCATCGATATCAGAAATGACGGAGGTCAGATCGATGGTGGTGAATGAGCTTCCCTCTTTCGTTTCAACATCATCCATTGTACTGATCACGGGTGCATCGTTGACAGGGGTGACCGTGATAGTCATGGGTGATTCTGCAGAGAACAGCTCGCCGTCACTGAGGCGAAGGGGAACACGCAGGGTGCCGGTAAAATCTCCAATCGGGGTAATAATTGTTTCATGAACGGTATAGTTTTCACCGGCCCCGACCGCCAGTGAAAGGGAATCATCGTCGGGATCACTGCCGGAAATCATGGCTCCTGTAAGGGTGATCGGTGTCTCCTCCGCCGTCTGCTGATCAGTGATACTGGATATCTGCGGTGCTTCATTGATATCTTCAATCTCTATCTGCATGACTTCAGTGTAGCTGTGACCGTGCTCATCGGTGACGGTCAGATCAAAGGGCAGTACTGCTTCGGCTTCATGATCGAACGCTGCATCGGATGCAAGCTTCAGGGTGGTACCTGCAACGGTCAGACGCGGATCACTGCAGGTGAAATTACGTTCTGCATCAGGACAGTCCGTTGTCACCGTTACAGTACCGATCACGGCTCCCGTATCATTTTCGGGTACGCTTTGAGCGGAAAGACTGAGATCCGTGGGGCCCTGGGCAGTTTCTTCGTCGTATTCGGTGTAGGTGAAGCCGAAATCACGGTAGGAAATGCCCGTGAGACGAATTGTGTTCAGGGATACGGAGACATCTTCACCGGAATTATTCATCAGGGAAATTCCGCGCACTGCCGTGCGGCCGTGAGACCATCCCCAGCCCTGCTGGTCTGCATGGGACCATGCTTCCGGCGACAGAGCTGCTGCATTGATGCGGTAGGTCTGCGTTTCTCCGCTCAGATTAATCTCTGTACCGTAATAGCCCCAGGCGTCATCGGCGGGGAGGGTGTCAATATCTTTCGTGAGCAGGGCGATGCGGAGGGTACCGCTGCCCTGTGCCTGTATGACAATTTCCTGCAGGCCGGAGAGATCGTGATAGGTATTTCCGTCTTCGGTGAAGTTCAGGTCCAGCCCCGACCACGGATATTCGGCGGTACTGGTGCTGTTTTGAAAGATCGTCGTAAGGGTTTCTCCGTTGATAAGACTGCCGAAATCCGCCGGTGCAACAGGGGTGCCCCCGGACGTTGTGACCCTGCTGCCGTCAGTATCCGCAGTGATATTCCAGAGCCCGCCGCCCTGTGCGGTGGTGCCGGCGGCATACCCGGCAGCAGCGCCGATGTTTCCCTGCCGGTCACTGTCGGCAAAGACATTGGTAAAGCTGTCAACACAGACCGAGTCCGTGGCGGGGTCTTCGTTCTGAGAGGTAAGCAGATTTTTGATCCAGCGCCCTGCTTCCTTGAGATTACTTTCGACGGTATAGGATTCATATGAACCATAATAGCTGGTGTTTTTGAACACGGCACCGCTGCGATGATCGTTGGAGTAATTCCAGTTACACCAGCTGATATGGTAGCTGTTCAGCAGATCCATCCAGCGGCGGGTGCTTTCGAAGTCATTGGCTTCCTCGCCGGCGTAATTTTGTGTTCCGAATTCTGTTACAAATACGGGAATGTCTGCTTCCAGGGCGGTGCGCAGTTTGCTGCGGTACCCATCCTGATGACTTGCCGCATAAAAATGCATGGTGTACATCACATTCGCATCGTCAATTCTGTTGCCGATCACATCATTGGGGCTGGACGCCCAGTCCGGGGTTCCAACGATAATAATATTGTCCGGTGCGTGCTCACGAATAATGGGAATAATTTCTTCGGCATAGGATTTGATTCGGCTCCAGGAGACATGTTCGCTGCTTCCTTCGTCATTCGGTTCGTTGCAGACTTCAAAGAGTACATTGTCCTTGTCGCCGTGGGTCTGAGCCATGTGCCGAAAGTACGTCTTCGCATTGGCCTTGTCTGCATGAGGGTCCCCGGGGGCAAGCTGATGCCAGTCGATGAGTACATACAGTCCCAGGTCGGTTGCCTGTTCAATGAGAGTGTCAACGCGCTCTGTATAGTAGTCGGGGGCATCCTCATACCCGCCTTCGCGGGCGTAGAGAGAAAGGCGGATGATGTCTGCATTCCAGTCTCCCGCCAGGGCCTGCAGGGATGTCCGGGTATAGAAATCATCAAACCACTGTATTCCGTGGGTGCTCATGCCGCGCAGCTGTACCGGTGCACCTTCGGCATCGACCAGATGTGTTCCCGAAACGGAGAGCGGGCCGTGCTCAGAAAATGGGGTTCTTCCGAAAAGTATTGCGGTGAAAAGAAAAACAGGGACAAGAGATCGAAGAAAAGGTGAATGCAGCACGTGGCCTCCCGTAAAATTGATATGTGTACCTCTTATGCAGATCGTATATAAAAAATTTGCACGAACGTATTATGTGCATGAAAATAATAGAATATCGACGGATTTGCAGTTTTTTTGTTCCGGTTTTTTCTGTTTCTGTGGACAGGCTTTCTGCAGGAAGGGTTCTTGCACGGGCAGAATGGTACGGAACGAAGGATTACTCTGCGGATACTTGCTTTTGCCACACTCTGTGAGCATTGTTTCCGCTTTCAGCGGGCGGCCAAAACCTCCTTCCCCTTCACGTCCTGCGGCAGTGGCTCTTCCCGTCGCAGGCGCCGCTCATCACACACGCCCCAGTGTGTTCAGGCTCAGGGTATTTTTGGCGCGCTCCCATCGCGGCGCCTGCGGGCTCTTTGCTTCGCTCCCGCTCTGTAAGGGATGCGCTTCACGAAAACGTGCAACAGAAACGGAGGAATGGCGGCTCTGCCCCGCGTTACGGACAGGAAGGGAGCCGAAGGCTGTGCGGCGAAGCCGTACCGAGCAACGCGACGCCCTGGAATGGCCGGACGGTGAGGCTCCGCCGAACCGGAACGCCCGTAGAAAAACGTGCACTGAGAGAGCGGAATTAAAAAGGAATACATGGAGTGGAAAATGCCGCGCTTTCTTCCGTCCTGCGAGGAGGACGGGGATCTTTCAGGAAAAGATCCCGTGAAGATCTGCCTATTTTACGTAGCGCGTCGGATCGGGGATTTGCGCTTCGGCAAAGCCTTTCTTTCGATGAATACAGCTGTCGCAATGACCGCAGCTGAGACCGGCAATGGTTGGGTCATAACAGCTGTGGGTCAGGGAGTAGTCAACGCCGAGGGAGTCCCCCAGACGGATGATGTCAGCTTTGCTCAGCTCAAGGAGCGGTGTTTCGATATGCAGCGTGTTGCCCTGAACCCCCTGCCGGGTGGCAAGATTGGCCATTTTCTCGTACGCTGCGATGTATTCCGGCCGGCAGTCCGGATAGCCTGAGTAGTCCACTGCTGTAACGCCGATAAAAATATTGCGTGATTCCAGTACTTCCGCCCAGGCCAGGGCATAGGAAAGAAATATTGTATTGCGTGCCGGCACGTAGGTGGAAGGGATCTCTTCGGTGTAGTCACCATTTTTGGGAATCTCTGTGGGGGTTGTCAGGGAACTGCCGCCGAAGGCTGAGAGATCGATGTCCACAACGCGATGCTCATGGAAAGCAAGAAAGTCGGCAACGCTTCGTGCGGATTCCACCTCTACACTGTGGCGCTGGTTGTAGCTGAAACTCATGCCGTAGAGTTCGTATCCGCGGTCCCGTGCCACCGCTGCTGCTGTTGCGGAGTCGATTCCGCCGCTGAGAAGGATTACTGCTTTTTCAGCCATTATACACCTCTTTTTTGGGAGTCCCATATTACTTTATGCATCTGCAGGCCCATTCGGACCGGCAGACGGTCTGCGATGATCCACTCGGCGAGTTTCTGCGGTGATATACATTCCCAGACCGGAGAGAATATAACCGTGCATGACGGTTCCCGTGCCTGAACAACCGTTTTGGCTGCAGTGTAGTCATCACGGCCGGAAATAACGAATTTTAATTCATCCGTCGGCCGAAGGCAGGAGAAGTTTGCCCGAAGAAAGGTGTTTTTACGACCGCTGCCGGGGAGTTTATAGTCAACAATCTTTATGGTTTCGTCGGGCAGAAGTGAAATGTCTTTTGTTCCGTTGGTTTCCACCAGTACCCGGTAGCCCTCCTGAATGAGACGTTGCGCCAGACGGATCGCCCCTTCCTGACAGAGGGGTTCACCGCCGGTGATTTCCACAAGGGTGGTTCGCTGTTGTGCGACCCAGCGCAGAATCTCATCCAGTTCCATGAAGTTGCCCCGGCTGTGCGAGTAGGTTGTGTCGCAGTAGGCGCAGCGCAGATTGCAGCCGGTAAGACGGATGAAGGAACAGATCTCACCGGTATGAGTGGATTCACCCTGCAGAGAGGTGAAGAGCTCACTGATTTCCAGCCTGCTCATGCCTGCTCAAAATAGGAGGCACAGTTTCCCGGCGTTTCCCAGATGTCAACGCGGTACATCCGGACATGAGGGTGGGTTTTGGCAAGCTCTTTTTTCAGTTCTTCAAAGATGTATCGGCACATGTTTTCACTTGAAGGGTTGCCGAATTCCTCTGTAAAAACCGTATCGTTCACGCAGGTATGATCCAGGGTATCGAGAATTGCATTGAGATTCTTTTTGAGTACTTTAAAATCAACAGCGAGACCGATATCGTCAAGTTTCTCCGTGCGCACGGTGGTGCGAACCTGCCAGTTATGGCCGTGAAGGTTTTCGCAGGCACCGTCATAATTACGCAGGTAGTGAGCTGCCGAGAAATGTTTTTCCGTAAATACTTCGTACATGGGATTGCTCCGGTTACCGTTTTCCTTCAAAATAGATTATGCGGGGTTCCGTATCAACGGAATCGACGGGGAGCGGAAAATTCTTCCTGTGGGGAATACGCTTTCAGAGCGTGTGGTATCAGTGTCGGGAGATCACCGGCGGTCAGGCCGTACTCCGTCAGTTTCTGCGCCCCGATATCCCCGGCCATGCCGTGGATCGCCGCACCTGCTGCTGCAGCATCAAAGGAATTTGCGCCCTGTGCCGCCAGGGCTGTTATGATACCGGCCAGAACATCACCGGATCCCGCCGCGGCAAGGCCCGAATTCCCCCGGGTGCTCAGGCGGACCCGTCCGTCCGGAGCAGCGATGATGGTCGGTTGACCCTTGAAGAGCACCGTAATACCGTAGGTCCGGGCGGTTTCTGTTATGGCGGCAATGCGCCGGTCTGCTGCAGCGGGAAGTGTACCGAAAAGGCGGCGGTACTCGCCGTAATGAGGGGTGATAATACAGTCCGGACAGTCCTTGAGAAGAGAGGCCTGTTCTGCAAAGGCGGATATTCCGTCTCCGTCCAGAACAAGGGGGCCGGAAAAGGAAAGTGCCTGCTGACGAATGAGGGCCGCCGTATCGGTATTGCGTGACATGCCGCAGCCCAGAAGCAGCGCATCTGCACGGTCCAGGGCGGTTTCCATAAGATCGCTTTTCAGGCAGGCAATACTGCCGGAATCGGTTTCTGCAAGAGGAAGAAGCACCGGTTCCGTGAGTTTAACAGAAAGAGTATCCATAAGCGAGCGGGCAACTGCCGTGTAGCACATGCCGCAGCCGCTGCGCAGAGCACCCCGGGCAGCCAGAGTGACTGCCCCGGACATGCCCCGGCTTCCGGCAATGAGCAGCACCGTTCCCTGATCATATTTTGAGCCGAAGTATGAACGCTGCGGAATCAGATCTGCTGGATCCGTATCTGTAAGCAGACTGGTAGTGAGATCTACGGCCTTGACCGCTTTTGCAGGATACGTCAGGGGGCAGAGGCGGATTTCTCCTGTTGCTGCGGGGGCGGCAAAATAATGCCCCGTTTTATGAAAGGCAATGGTCAGGGTGACATCCGGCTGAAGGGCTCCGTCATGGACAGTCCCCGTGGAGGCATCGAGGCCGGAGGGGTTGTCCAGGGCAACGGTGAGTGTATTCCGGCGGTTCAGTTCGGTGATCCACGGGGCGGCAGTCCCCCGCACGGGGCCGTGTATGCCCGTTCCCAGAAGAGCTTCCACGGCACAGGCTTCTGCAGAAAGCCCGCGCAGTTCTTCACAGGATCTGATTTCCTGAATCCTTCCGCCCGCGCCTTCAAAGTCGCGCCGTGCACGCCGGGTTTCTTTGGTGCAGGATTCCGGGGGATAGGGGGTTACTGCTTCCACAGAGTAGCCTGCCTGCAGAGAAAAACGGGCCATACAGAATCCATCTCCGCCGTTGTTGCCTTTGCCGCAGTAGAATCGAAGTACTCCTTCATCAGGGGTCATCAGCCGGTGCAGCTGATCTGCGGCTGAACGTGAAGCCTGCTCCATGAAGGAATAACTGCGGTCTGTGTCACCGCCGAAGGCGGCGGTGTCAATTATGCGCATCTGCTGTGCTGTCACCAGTGGTTTCATGTATTTCTCCTTTTTAACAAAGCTTTTCGAAGGCGTTCATCCGTGTGGAGAACCTCTTCGGGGGAGTGCCCGGTAATACAGAATGCGGAGCGTGCCGGTGCAAAGGAGTGTCCGTCCCGGTGTAACCGCAGAGGAGTGCAGAGGACAGGACGGGGTTCTCTGCTCCTGAAAAATGGATGCAACGCCCGTTCCAGCCCATCGTAGGAGTCGGGCAGATTGAGCCGCCGCCGACTGATGAATCGGTAGAAAAGAACCGGGGCTGCGGTTTTCTTCTGCAAAGCGTAGGTGATGGAACTGATTGTATGGCGCGCGTTGATATCCACGGCTGCGGCAAGACGCAGCGTACCGGTTTTGTCACGATACGTGAAACTGTCCAGGCCCGCCCGGCCGAAGAAACCCTGTCGGGCCAGGGTTGTTCCGACCGCCTGGGCCGCTGCATCAAGTCGGTCTTTCCAGGGGCGAATTACTGAATCTTCACGGGCGACAAGGTTTGCGTAGAATGTTCCCCGCCGGTTGCAGATATTGCGGTGATGACCCCGAATCGTGACGGCGCCCCCGCGGCTGACTTCCAGGGCCGTGGCAATCTCCTCAATCGGCTGCAGGCGCGGTTCCGCGGCAACGGCGCCGGCATACTTCAGCAGATGCCGGGCTTTGCGCCGGAATGTTTCTGTTACGGGAGCACGGGTGAATATAAATCCGTCAGCGGCATTGCCCAGATTGGGCTTAAAGAGAACATCTTTATGCGTCCCCACGTATTGCGCCATGGCATCGACGGTTGTGCAGATCCCGGAATGAGGTACTCCCAGGTCGGGCTTTGCCGCGTACAGTTGGGCGGCACAGCGCCGGGAGTTGCACCACTGTACCGTCTGTGCCGGTGCAAGATCTGCATGGGCGCAGTTTTCGGTCAGGAATCGGTGCGCATGCCCGTCTGCAGCCCATGCCTCTCCTCTGTGTTCGGGGGCGCAAGCCGAGCTCAGATGTGCCGGAGAAAGTCCGGCCCTGTGCAGATAGGCATAATAGGAATCGTCTGCCCCGCAGGTGGAGTATACCCGGTCCTGCGGGGTAAGGGCCGGCACAAAGAGCGCTGCACTTTCATCCACGGCACGGCGAATCTTTGGCGGAATTTTGCCGCCCCGGATGCGCCGTTCGAAATCCGCATTAAAGAGAAAGAGCATTTAATCGCCGGAGAGAAAGGAGTCGATTTCCGGTACAATGGCATCACTGTCGATTTTTCCGAAGGGTGACGGGCTTGCCCGAAGGAAGCGTTTTCCGTAGGATTTGTTCACCATGCGGCTGTCCAGAACCACCAGCACGCCCCGATCGTCACGGTGGCGGATTAAACGTCCCATGCCCTGGCGGAATGTCAGAACTGCCTCCTGCAGATAATAATCCATGAAACCGCTGCCGCCGGCAGCATCAACGGAGTCGCTGAGGGCCTTGGTGATGGGATGGGAGGGGACCGGAAAGGGGAGTTTTGGAATGATGACGATCTCGCAGGCGGCGCCGGGAATGTCAATGCCCTCCCAGAAGGATCCCGATCCCAGAAGAATCGCCCCTTCCACTTCCTTCATCTGTTCCTGTATCCAGCTGCGGTTGCCGCTGATTCCCTGGGCGAATATTCGCCCGGCAGCTTCGGGACAGGCTTTTACAAATCCGTTGTACACGGAGGAGAGCAACATGTTACTGGTGAAAAGAACCAGGGTGTTGCGTTTGAGTTCTGCCGTGCTGCGGAGGGTGGAAATCAGATAATCCGTGTATTCCGCATCTGCGGGAAGCGGGGCATCCCGTACGGCGAGAGCCCGAATGTTCTCCGGCTCAAAATGACTTTCGTACACTTCTGTGTGGGGTGAGCGGCTGTCAATTCCCACGCGTTGGGAGAAATAGGCGAGATCCCTGTCCGGGGAGAGCGTGGCCGAGGTAAAGATCAGGGCGCCGGGGAAACGTTCCCAGAAAGGACGCAGCAGGTCGTTGATCTCCAGGGGGGTTCCGGAAAGCTTGACCCATTTAGGGTTCTCGCGCGGGGCGGTTGCCCAGAATATATGGCCGCGGGATCTGCTTTCTGTCAGGTATTCCAGATCCGCCCGGAACTGGCGCAGCTGTTCGATGCCGCCGCGAACTTCGTTCATGGCGATGGAGTTTTCCAGCTGGGTGAAGCCGCCGCGCTTTATAAACTCCAGCATGTCGATGGTATCGTTGAGGCCAATGCGCAGGCCCGACAGCCCGGCATAGACGTAGAATTCCTTTGCACCGTAGCGCAGGGCCGTGATTCCGCGGGCAATTTCGTCGGCCTGGTCCCGGTGTTTGCCGATCCAGGTCATCAGTTCGTTCAGGAATTGTCCACCATTTTTGCGCAGGCGCTTGACTGCCTTTGTCAGATCCGTAATTCCCCGTTCAAAGAGGGCGTTGTCGATCTGCCGGCGGTATCCCTTCAGGGTGTTGAGCGTTTCCTGTGCATACTCGATAAGGGCATCCACGCGTCGTGTATCGATCTCGCAGGTGAGGGTACTGTAGGCGCGGGGCACCAGCTGATGTGCTTCATCAAAGATAATGGCGCCGGCCCGGCCGATAAATTCTGTTTCCGCGACAATATCACTGAAGAAAAGAGCGTGATTGATCACGACAATATCCGCCGCATGAGCCCGCCGCCGTGCCTGCTGCATGAAACAGCGTTCAAAATGGCTGCACCCGCGGCAGCTGCGGTTTTCTGCTGAGATCAGTTGCCAGAGATGTTTCATGCGGTGGTGATTGAATACGTTCTGTTCTTCGATATCCCCGGTTTTGGTTTCATCAACCCATTTGATCAGGGGCAGAATCGCTTCGCGTTCTCCCGGAGAGAGGGAGCCTGTTTCGCCATTCAGAAAACTCTCCCATCCCTTCAGGCAAAGATAGTTCCCCTTGCCCTTCAGTACTGTACAGCGGCACTGCCTGTCCACTATGGACTGGGCCAGGGGCAGTTCCTGCTTCATGAGCTGATCCTGCAGGTTCTTGGTGTTTGTGGAGATAATAACGGTTTCTCTGCGCCCCAGAGCCCAGCGGACTGCGGGCAGGGTGTAGCCCAGAGATTTGCCGATACCCGTGCCCGCTTCGATGACGGCGGTGCCTGCACTGTTGAGGGTGCGGCCCACATGCTCTGCGTAACTGCGCTGATCCGGGCGCGGATAATACTCTTTCAGACGCGTACTGAGATGCCCCTCCGCGTCAAAATCTTCGTGAATCTGTGCCGGAGAAAGAAGAAATTCCGGATCACCGGCGCTTTTTTCTTCGGCAGGTGTCTTTGAATCCCGGGGAGGCGTAGCTGCGGGGGAGTAGCCTTTCACAGAGGTTTCCAGAATCTTTTTAACAAAGGAGTAGGGGGCGAATTTTGCCAGCTTGTAGCGGGTGTGCACGGGCACATCGGCAATCATGGGCAGCAGCTTGAGAGCAACTTCACCGCCGGCCCGGGCATCATCCAGAGCGCGGTGGGCATTTTCCAGGGAAACATCCAGGGCGCGGGCCACTTTGCCCAGGGCATAGCCTTCGTCCAGGTTGAGGAGAAGGCGCGCTGTGGAAAGGGTGTCGATGCGCCAGTTGCGGATGGTTTTGGCCCCGTTGCGGGTAAATTCCGCATTCAGAAAATTAAAGTCGAAGTCAACCTTATGCGCACAGAGAGCCAGGCGGCCGATAAAACGGCGGATGTCGTTCATTACTTCTGCAAAGGGCGGCGCCTGGGAAACCATGTCGTCGGTAATTCCTGTCAGGGCGGTGATATCCGGAGGGATGGGAATACCCGGATTAACAAGGGTGGAAAAGCATTCCGTCTCTTTTCCGTCTATGTACCGTACCAGACCGACCTCTGTAATGCGATCGCGCTGGCGGTTGAGCCCTGTTGTTTCCAGATCGATGGAAACGAAATCCGGAATGCGCACGCGGAACCGTTTGTAGAGGGGGACGTGTTTTCGGGGGTGTGCCGGAGCGCCCGATTTTTGTTTCTGTCTGAGACTGTTCATCTTTTTGCTGCTTTCACCGGAAAGCATATCTGATAATTTCGCCATGGTTGCGTTACTTTCGCTTTAAGAGTTCTTCAAAGGTTTCCGTCAGGGTCTGTGTAATTTCCTGAGCGTCGGCAAGATCCTGATCCTCCGCCCGTTCCAGACGTGTGTAGAGGTAATCGTAGAGCAGGAAAAGCCGATGGATGAGTTCATTTTCCTCTTCTGTACGGAGGGCTGTTTCCAGCTGGGCGAGGATGTTCTGACCCTGATTGAGTTTCATGCGTCGGGAGACGGTCTGTGTCTGGGAACGCACCTCGCGGATGAGCTCGCCCAAACGGCTGTGGAGCAGTACGATCTGCTTCCATTCCGAGGCGGTCATGATATTCATATCCCGGTAATACCGGGCGATATCCCTGCTGTTTTTTCTCATCCTGCCTGCTCCTCTCCTGTAATATAAATTATCGGGGCGCGATAATCGGAATATCTTTGCCGGCGTGCTCTTCCGCTGTCGTATATTATTGGTATGGGAATTTCACCGGGAGAGTGGCCATGACTGTCATTGCGGTATACAGTATAAAAGGCGGAGTGGGCAAAACAACCAGTGCTGTCAATCTTGCCTGGTTTTCAGCACGTGAGGGGGAGCGAACCCTTCTGTGTGATCTTGACCCGCAGGGGTCTGCCTCCTTTTACCTGCAACAGAAGGCCGTGCGAAAGCTGAACCATAAAAAAATAATCAAAGGGGGAAAGCGTCTTGAAAAGCGAATTCGTTCCACGGCCTATGAAAATCTTGATATTCTCCCGGCAGATATCTCCTTTCGCCATCTCGATACTGCTCTGAAAGAGGAGCGCGGTTCACGAAAACGCCTGCGCGAAACCCTCAAACCACTGCGCAAAACCTATGACCGCATCTTTCTGGACTGCCCGCCCAATCTCACTCTTCTGTCGGAAAATATATTTAAAGCTGCCGATGCTGTTCTCGTCCCCCTGATCCCGAGCCCCCTTTCACTGCATTCCTTTGCATCTCTGACGGATTTTTTTGCACGGGAAGAGATCAATCCCGCGGGGCTTATTCCCTTTTTTACCCTTGTGGACGGGCGAAAACGGATTCACGGCGAAACAATTCAGACCTTTGCTCCTGCCGCCTCTCCGCCCCTTCGGACCCGTATTCCCGCGTCATCCCGTATTGAGCAGATGGGCCTGCGCCGTCAACCTCTGCCCTGTTTTGCCGCTTCTTCCCGCGGGTCCGGAGCGTATCACCGCCTGTGGTGGGAGCTGAAACAGCGCCTGAACCGTCCCTGATTTGCTGTTTTTCAGTTGTTGAGCACGACAATCCAGGCTTTGCGGCTTTTCGTGTCCCCTGCATTGATGTTCAGTTCATAGAGACCGGATTGTTCTTCCGTAAAAGTGACGGTGATCTGTTCTTCTCCGCCTTTGGTAATATCTTTTTGCGGAATGGAAACGGCCGTTTCCCCCGCATTGAGTGGTATGGTTATCTCTGTGGGTTCTCCGCGGTTGACAAGAATATTAAAAATATCCCTGCCGCCGCTCTCTGCAGTAATATGGCGGACTCCCTTCTTCACGGTGCCCCGGGCGATTGTGTCGAGGGTACCTGAGAATACCTCCGTAAGCTGTGAGATCTGTTCCGTTGTCCGCAGACCGGTCATGGTGTTCACAATGGTGCTGTCCCGGTAAAATACTACATAGGGAATTCCCTGAACACCGAAGGCCCGGGCAAGGGCGGGATGCTTTTCGGTATTAATTTTGTAGAAATCGGCGTAGTCACCCCGTGATTCCGATACAGAGTCAAGACGCGGAGAAAGCATCCGGCAGGGCTGACACCAGTCTGCATAGAAATCCAGGATCATCAGCTTTTCTGTCTGTGCCATAGCCTTTGAAAGCTGTTCCTGTGACTGTATCTCGGTAACCTTCGATGAGATAATTGCGGTTAAGCTCAAAATAATCAGTATACTCTGTTTCATAGAATAATCCTTTCCCTGGGTTTTGTTCTCTTAAGCAATTCCTGTGCCATTTCTGCGGACCTGATACAGCAGGAATGGCGTTTCGGCGTGCAACAGATGCGGAAATATTTTGCATCATCACTGTTGCGTAAAAAGAAAAGATTTGATTTGTTCTCTCATGCAGGCGGGATAATCGAAATCCGCCGATGCTGCGGCTCTTTGATAGAATGACACCGTTGCGGCAATCGTTTCGTCCACACTCCATCGGGGAATGATACCAAGGTTCTTTTCCGCCTTCTCTGCATTGAGACGAAGAACAGCGGTTTCTTTGCCTGCAAGGGTTTTGCCCCGTCCGGCCCCTATGGTGCCGGATCCCCACCGGTGAATAAAGCGTTCTGCCAGGTTCTGTGTGGTCAGGCAGGCCTGCCGGGGCGGTCCGAAATTATACGAACCTGCAAGAGACGGTGTTTCGTATTGGAGTGCCGCGAGACGAAGATAGGCGCAGATCGGTTCGAGAACATGCTGATAGGGACGAATTGATGCGGGATTGCGCAGCCTGACCGGTCGCCCCGCCAACAGGGCCCGTACGCAGTCGGGAATAATTCTGTTTTCCGCGTAATCTCCGCCGCCGATAACGTTGCCCGCCCGGGCAGTGGAAAGGGATATTCCGCTCTCCGGCGTAAAGAACGAAGCGGCGTAGGAACGGCTTACGATCTCGGAGCAGGCCTTGGATGCACTGTACGGTCCGCCTCCACCAAGGCGGTCTTCTTCGCAGTAGCCGCGCTGAAGTTCATGGCGGGTGTCATAGACTTTATCCGTGGTTACGTTGACGCAGGAGCA
>JBNJDQ010000060.1:0-13195 GCA_051745065.1 Fibrobacterota bacterium | reverse complement strand
CCATTCCCGGCATAACTGTACCCGCTCCAGAACTGCTCCTTCGGATCCAGACTGATCCACATCCCCACCACCGGATCGTAGTACCGCGCACCGAAGTAGTTGAGGTTCATGCCATCACTCCCTCCGGCAACGCCGCCGTCTTTGTCGAGTTCATTATTTTGAATACCGGTATGATCTGTTACATGACAGGGAGGGTCGTATCTTCATTCTCCCTGTTCATAATTGCCAGAAGTGTATCAGAACTCAAATCAATCTCATTGGGCCATTCCACTGAAAAGGGTGTCGCGAAGACTCCCCGAAAGAGAGATTCATCCTTCAGCTCACGAAATGCCCCTTTATCAAGAAAGGGAGAAATATCACAGGTTCCTGACCGGCCATCTTCAAAGACGAGAAAGAGCTTATAGTTTCCAAGGGCCTCCACCTTCAATATGCGAATCATTGCAACTCCTTAATCAAGCGGTTTAATCTTAAAAATACGTTCACCGTTAACAGCCAGATGCCAATCAGCCATGAGTTCTTCATTATGAATCTCTATCCATGCCTGCACCAGTCGGGTCTGTTTTCGCGGGAAGTCTCCCGACAGAACCTCTGCCGTTTCTATGTCAAACACAGCATCATTCCCTTGATATTCGCAGTGAATATGCGGAAGATTATGCTGCTGCGTATCCATATTGTACATTCTGACGATGATCCCAAAAAACATCGATATGGTTGGCACGGCTCCTCCTTATTCAATATATATACGTAAAATTATATTTGCAGCTGTCATATTCAACAGATGTGCTGGCATATATACATTTTTCTATTCCGGGTGTTGAAGTAGTTCAGGTTCATGCCGGCCACTTTTCTATTATCAACAAAACTACTCATTCGAATACATCCTTGAACCGTCGAATCTCTTCGACACGCACTCCTGTATCGCTGCAATGGATACGTATTGTGTCAGTCCGTTTAGTATCACCTTTACGAACGGCTATCCTACAATAAAAGAAAGATACATTCTGGTATATCGCATCTGTAGAAACCGTTCACGGAAAGAAGCAAGAATCGGAGGCCTGAGACTCAGGGGACATCTGTGCAGAAAAGAGAGAGCGTTATTATTTGCAAGAGTTACTAAAATTGGAAAACACTCACTATTCCGTCATTACTGCTGACAGAAACATCTTTTTATTGTACATTAAAAAAATGCAGCTGTGATGCTGTGCAATTCCGGAGAAATCCAGTCAAAGGGGTATACAATGTGTTTTCAGGTAAAGACAGCTCTCGTACTGTTTCTTGCAGTCCTCACACTGAGTGCTGCACCAATGCTCAACAAAGAATATCAGTTCAAACAGCCCGACGGCACCATGGTTCCGGTGGTTGTCTCCGGTGACGAATACTATCAGCATGTGGAAAGCCCCGCAGGCTACACTCTGACCCGCGGCGCCAACGGATGGATCCGCTATGCCGACATTTCTGCCGACGGCACCCGCCTGATTCCGCAGGATATCTACCGCAAAAACAGATCCTCCCGCCCCGGCGGGGCAACGCGAAAAACCCTTTCTGCTGCAGCTGTGCAGCGCATTGCAGACTCCACACGCAGACTGCTGGACAGATCCGCACCACCGGCATCGCGCAGCATCAGCCCGGCCCCGGTCACGGGGAGCGTACGGGGCCTGACCATCATCATTGACTTTTCCGATGAGCCCGCGACGATCAGCGAAAATGAATTTGACGACTTCATCAACGGTACCGATTACACGGGCTATAGCAACGAAGGCTCCATTCGCGAGTGGTTTGCCGATGTCTCCCGGGGACAGCTGGACTATCAAACAGAGATATACGGCTACTATCGGGCGCAAAACACCTTTGCCTATTACGATGATCCCAATGCCTCCTTCGGCACCCGGGCGCGGGAGCTGATCCAGGAAGCACTTGCCCACATGGATGCCCAGGGCTACGACTTCTCCGCCCTGGACGAAGTAAACGGCAGTGTTCCCCTCAATATCTACTACGCCGGCAGCCCGCAAAACGGCTGGTCCAAGGGACTCTGGCCGCATAAAAGCGGTTTTTCCTCAATCAATTACGGCTCAAAGACCTTCTCTCAGTACCAGATCAGTGATATCGGCGGTGAACTCAGCATGGGGACCTTTGTTCACGAAAACGGGCACATGCTCCTGAGCTATCCCGATCTCTACCCCTACGATGACGGTGTTCCGGATCAATGGATTCGTCAATACTGCACCATGGGGTACGGCGCAACCAGCTACAGCAAAAACCCCAACCCGTACAACCCGGTTTTTCGTGAACGCAGCGGCTGGCTCACCCCCGTGGATCTGGCGGGAATCAGCGATACCACCATAACTCAGACCCCCGACGGCATCGGTGCGGTCACCAAGTACACCAACGGCAGCAATGAAGGCTTCTATATCGACGGCCGCACCAAAACAGGGCGCTCGGCAGAGTTTCCCGCAAGCGGCGTCATCATCTGGCATGCCCGGGAGGACGGCAGCAATACCAGCACTGCCTCCTATCCGCTGCTGCGCGTTGTGGAAGCGGATGCCAATGGAACGGTCTATCAGAGTTCCGACTTCTTTACCTCAACAACAGGCGCCGTCTTTACTGTCACCACGTCTCCGGCAGCAGACTGGCATAGCGGAGCCGCCTCGGGGCTGGAACTCAACAACCTCAGCTTCTCCTCCACCCAGGTGACCTACGATATCGGCACGGGCTCCTCCGGTGTTACCTACACCCTTACTGTCACAGAGGGAACCGGCGATGGTGACTATACCGCAGGTACTGCCGTGGATGTTTCTGCCGATACTCCGGCAGAAGGGATGATCTTTGACGGATGGACCGGCGACACAGCACACTTGAACGACCCCGCCGCAGCCGATGCGGTCTTCACGATGCCCGAGAGTGATGCAGCGATTACGGCAACCTATGAAGATACAACGACAGAGCTCTTCACCCTTACCGTCAATAAGGGCACCGGCGGTGGTGACTACGCCGCAGGAGACTCCGTGGATATCACGGCGGCTTCAGCCGCTCCGGACAGTGCCTTTGCCTACTGGTCCGGTGCCACGGGCTATCTTGAGGACAGCACCACTGCTCAGGCACGGCTTGCCATGCCCGCAGATGATCTCACCCTGAGCGCCACCTATGTGTTCGATCTTGATACCACCGGTCTGGGAGAAAACCTGATCACCTATGCCGGCTGGGAGGGGCTTGCGGACTCCTACGGATCTGTCGCTGATGTCGATACCTCTCTGGTTGGTGAGGAGGGGCGTATTCTGGCAGATCTCTCTCTCGTTGAAGATGATGTCGCCGCCGAAGAGTACTCCTGGGCCAAGGGGAGCGCCTATTTCGATTCGGCCTTCACGGAGGTCGATCTGATTGCTCTTACCTACACCGCCGATCAGGAGTTCCGTTTTGTACTGGAGGATACGGCCCTCAGTTCCCAGGGGGTTGCCTACGGTGCAGTACTGCCCGCAGCGGCGGATACAACGGTCTACCTGCCTCTGGAAGCCTTTAACCACCCCACCGACTGGGACGTGCCCGACTCCCTGCAGGCTCCACTCTCCATGGAGAAGATCTCTGCAGTCTCCCTGGCAGCCCGGAACAAAAGCGCCACCACGGCCATCATTTTGACCAGTATGCGCTTTACCAATTATGATCCCGGACTGACCGGGCTGATTACGGAGGGGCGGATCACCCCGGATCGACTGAGCGCAGCGCTTGTCGGCAACACCCTTCGCCTGGGAATCCCCCGCGGCGACACCTACGGTATCACCGTCATGACTCCGGCCGGACGGACCCTTTACGCACAGACCAGCCCCCTCACAGCGGGTATGCACACTCTTGAATTCCCCGGCCTCTCTGCGGGAATCTACCTCCTGCGGATAACGTCCCCGGCCGAGCACAGGGTTCTGCGCATACAAACACAATAATTTTTCTCAGGCTGTCCTTTCCGGGGCAGCCTTTTTTAATTCCATGCAGCCGCAGCGGGTATCATGACGAGCCCGGCACACAGTCAGATATCCGCAGTTTTTCAAAAAGCCCCCACGACGGGGACAAAAATTAATATATTTACAGACTCATTCAACCAATCGAAAGGACATTTCACATGATGAAATCACTCCGTATTGCAGGCATTATTCTGCTCCTTGCACTGTCAATTCATGCACAGCCGGGTAAAACCAAAGCTCTGACCACCAATCCCCTCGGTATGGCCGTGGGCATGTTTAATGCAGGCTATCAGTTTGAAGTTGCGCCAAAGCACGCCCTGGGAATAGAAGGATATTTCTGGAATCCCTGGTCCATCGATCTCATGGTCACGGGTGCCGGTTTTTCCTATAACTATTACTCCAAAGGTGGCATGGAAGGATTCTGGTTTGCCCCCTCCTTTCAGGTCGGTTATGCATCATGGGAATATGAGGACTACAATACCTCAGAAACGCAGTCTGACGAAGCCCTCTCTCTGGGCGGCGGTGCAACGGCGGGATACCGCTGGACATGGGAGGCGGGCTTCACCCTCGGTCTTGCCGCAGGGACGCAGTTCATCAGCGGCGAATACGAAGGAGTTGACTTCGGCGGTGTTTCCCCGTCTCTGGTATTTGATCTGGGCTACGCCTTTTAAGCGGAGACCGCCAATATTGCTCCTGCGGGGCCGGGCAGGAGCATTCACGGAGTTGTGGTCCAACCACCACGCTCCCGCCCCATGTGGGCCCTGGTCCTTACGGTTGATTCTGCAGGATCCCCGGGATACGCTGAAGATTAAACGACACGTGCAGTAAGCGTGTATACGGCAGCAGAACATTTTTACCGTGAAGAGACATTCTGCCCGGCCTGTCCTTACCATAGTGCAATCAAAAGGAGTAGAGGATGTTCAGGAAATCATTTCTGCTGTGTTCAATCCTGATTTTATTTTCAATGGGAGGAGTTACTGAGTTCTCGTATACACAGAAGAACTCAATACGGGTGCATCCCTATAATCTTGTAAGCGCCTTTGTTATTGAAGATGGCCACTACTTTTTTGAAGCTGATTATACCCGTTCCCTTCCGAAAAATTGGGATCTGGTATGCCGGGTATCCCGTTTTGTTTTTGATCCATCAGCAATGGATTTCGATGGCACCGGCGATTGGCGGGAAACTGAATTTGAACTGGGCGCGCGGAAACTCTTTCATCTTGCAGGCAATGAGAACATCCGATTTTCACTTTTTCCACAGGTCTCCCTTGCCGGTGGGTATGTTGATTATTATCGCATCGATGACTCCAATGAGTTAACAGCATATTCAGGGAATTATGGCCGAGTCTACTGCATCGGTGGATTTCAGTTCTATATCGAACGTTTTGTTCTCTCTGCAGACTGCGGTGTTGGACTCGGCCTCTGTGTGCCCTCAGAAGAAGAAAGATGGAAGATTGAACCTAATTTTACGACAGGCCTTACCTTTTAAATGAACCATTCATGCCCTCACTCCCTCCGGCAATCCCGCCGTCGGTCAGATTCAAAGTTCAGATATTTGGAAGCGGGGAAGAAAGAGCCATACCTGTATGCATCAATCCCAAACGCCTCCACTATGGCCATAAGGGCCTTCTCTTCTTCATCATTGACATGCTTTTTCCATCGTTTGAGCATGTACTCTTTGTTCCCCCGACGGATTTCCTCCGACGTAGCCTCCGCACTCAGTTTTGTTGATATTTTTGAAGCTGGTTGTTGAAGTCGGTCCAACATTGCTGCAGTATTTGTGAGGTTAAACCTTTTCACAAGATCCTCAACAACACGTTCGCTTGATACCACAAGTTCCTCATAAGTCAACACATATAAATCATTTGATACAATCTGACGAAATGCCGAGACATTTTCCAAACACCAGCTGGTTACGGCTACTTCCAGGGGGGAACCATCTTTTTTTACTCTATTAATCTCTGAGATTGCTGAATCCGTTAAAAAACGCTGTCTGAATACATCCGACTGAAGATATGCATCGAAGTGATGACCCCAGCCGTTCTTAACCCGGGAGAGAGATGCAGGAATTGGATGCCGGAACAGGAACACTCCGTGAACGTCAAAATGAGAGAGCAACAGATCAATCCATGGGTTTCCAATAACAAATTTAACAACAGATCGATTACTGATAACACTGTGATGGCGCGTAAACATATTCCGCAGCATCGTTCCTTTGACCAGCTTATTATCCAAAAGCGCGCGGATGTACTCAGGCAGAGCCTGTTGCTCCTTCGATGAAAGCTCGGGATACCGCGCCCTGACTGCGGGAATATACTGCTTAAAATCCGGATTATTAAAATTGTGGTGAAGCGGTTCGCGCACCCCTTTCATTTTCTTTTCAGTTAGGAGCATATCCATAAGGATTGTGGAACCGCTGCGCATATTTGAAAAAATAAAAATATCTTTATGGGGTCCCTTCGTATGATAATGCAACTTCTGAGTTACCCATTTTTTGAGACAATGCCGAATGTTCATATTTGCTCCTGATCAATACAGTCCTGTTTAAGATTCTTTGTTAAGGTTACTTCATTTTCTTTACAAAACGATTTACCACAAGGGTAAGGTTCTTAATACCGGCAAAATAGCAAATCAAAAAATATATTCCAAAAAACATGGCTCCCTGCCACAGGAGATACACCGTAAGATCACCCCAGTAAGCCTCCTGTCCCGGAAGATATGCCTGCGCGAGCAGGCCGGAGAAAAGCGCCGGCGCAACAACGATAGCAATTAATTGAAAAGCGACCAGTATAATTCGGCTGCGTCGAAATCCCGGTACCGCCCGATGCAGATTGCTTCCTTGTAGTACATTCCCCGTAAAATAGGCCAGAGAAGTTGCTGCAGCAAGACCGACAACCCCAAAAAGCCAGGCAAAGACAACATTAAAACTAATATTAATGACAGAACATAAAACCGAATAGAACGCAGCCCGCCCCGATTGCTGTCTGCTGTAATACACATTATTAAAGAAGGTTCCCAGGGGAGCACAGATCATCATAACCATGTAAAACCGCATAACCCCCGCTACACGAATGGTGTCAGGATGAGTAAAGCTCCCCCGTTCAAAGAGGAGCTGAACAATCGGCTGCGCATGCAGAACCGTGAAAACGGCAATGGGAAGCGATAAGCTGAGCACCATTTGAAATCCGTCTATAAATGTGTTCTCATATTGCGGATTATCTTCTGCAGTGTTTAGTTTGGAAAGCATGGGGAAATAGATCATTGGAAAAACGGATAAGAGCATTTCCGGCTGTTTAATAAGCTTCATGGCATAATTCAGATAAGAGATACTCCCGTCCTTTAAAAAAGAAGCAACAAAGGAATCACTGAACCGAATCAGCCACATAAACACGGATGCACTGAAGACAGGGAGCATTGAACGCCCGTAATGCACAAGGATCTTCTTATTGGCCCGGAGAGAAAAGAAACGAAGATGCAATCTTTTACGAATCGGGATTATCAGAATGAATGCCATCAGTACAACAGACATCCACCGACCGGCCACAATGGAAAAAAGGCCCAGCTGCGTATGAAACACGAGAATACTCAGCAACACCGAAAATGCACCGATCAGCTGAGCACCGATAGGAAGAGCAAATCGATGGAGATGATTATAAATACTGCGTAAGACAGCATTCAGATTAAACATAAGGAGAAAAAAAGCAAAGATTCTAAAGAGCAGAGTCATTAGTTCATGCTGAGCTTCAGATAAACCTGGTGCTACAATAAAGGCAAGAGGTCTGCTCAAAAGAAGAACCACCACAGATATTGCTGTAAAGACCACGAGGTTGGCCTTCAAAATAACTGCAGTAATGCGGCTTTCCGAACTCGGTTCAGAATGTGTACTCAATAAGGGAATCAATGTTTTTTGCTGCGCCTTGACAAAGATACTCTGAAAAGAGAGCATAAACGCCGAAACAGCCATGTACGCATCCATCATCGGTGAGGCACCGAAAAAATTGGCCAGGGCAATGCCAAGGCAGAAATTAACAAGGCTGATCAAAAACTGAAGCGCACCGGCTGAAGCAAAGGTACGTGCCAGCATATCAGAAAAAACGTCCTGCCGATTTTGCAGGACACCACGGAACAAAGATAATTCGTGAATTACAGTGTATCACCCCTGACACCGTTTACACTCATTTTCCTGTTTCTTACCACGAAAGAGGTATTTCACCAAAGAAAGAAACCCTTTAATATTGCGCTTTCCTTCTGCGGGGTGGCGAAGACTCTGAAAAAACTTCATAAGCATGTACGACGGACGCAGATAAAACTCACGGCGGCACCGGTCACAGAACTGCACCAGTTCTTCGTAGGGAAGATCAGGATTGGACACAGTTGAACTGTGCAGCCCCTCCTTATCAATCCAGTTGCGGTAATTGTCGGAAACCACCCAGCCCTTACTCTTAAAATACTCGTACGCTTCGGTGCCGGGATAGGCCATGATCGGGTAGAACTGCGCCGTATCGGGGGTGAGCTCCTTGGCAAAGGCCAGGGTTTTCTCCATGGTTTCACGGGTCTCCCCTTTGTTGCCGAACATAAAACAGCCGTGCACCATGATTCCGGCCTTTGCCGCATCTTTGCGAAATTTGCGAACCGTATCAAGCTTAATGCTCTTTTTGATATTATCAAGGATCTGCTGATCACCGCTTTCAAACCCAACACAGACGAGTCGGCACCCGGCTTTCTTCATTTCACGCAAGGTCTCGTAGTCAACCTGCGCCCGGGAGTTTGCCGCCCAGGGGATTTTATTGGCCCCGGCCTCAATAAGAGCACGGGAGAGCGCCTTGGCCCGTTTGCGGTCGGCTGTAAGGGTGTCATCCTCTATCATGATCTCCTGAACAGTGGGAAAGTTCTCCTGTATGTAGAGAAACTCCTCAACGATATTTTCAATGGAGCGCTTGCGGTATTTATGCCCCTGCAGAGTCTGAGGTATCACGCAGTAGGTACAGTGAAAGGGGCAGCCACGTCCTGTAACAAGGACCATGATGGGATGGCGGCTGTGACCGTAAAAATAGGGATCGATATCGGGAAGATGTTTCTTGTACACTTCGGAAACAAAGGGAAGCTCATCAAGATTTTCAATATAGGGACGCGGTTCATTTTTTTGTACTGTGCCATCCTCTTTTTTGAAGGCAAGCCCTTGAATTTCAGAGAGCACAGCATCGGCATAACCGTCCGATTCAAGGCGCTGTGCAAGATCTGCCAGAGTTGCATCATACTCACCGAAAGCCACCGCATCAACGCCGTCCGGAGCATCATTAAGAGTTTCCTCGGGAACAGCGGATACATGGACCCCCACAAGCACCGTAAACGCCTTGGGATTCTCCTGCTTTATCTCTGCAAGAAGAGCGCAGTCACTGTAAATACTTGGCGTGGATGATCCTGAAACGACAAGATCCGGAGCATACTCTTTTACCCGGTTACGAAGGGTCTGCTTATCCATCCGTGCGGCGGGCGCATCAATAAAAAGAACCTCATGGCCGTGTTTCTCCAGATAGCCTACGGCATAAGCGAGCCACATGGGGTAATAGAGAGTCCCGCTTTTATTCACGGCAGGTGAACGGGATTCACGGGAGAACATATCGAGAAAGGGTGGATTCATCACACAGATTTTCATACAAGAACCATTCCATCTGAAGTTTGCTGTATAAAATAGATTATGCTGTTAAGGTAGCGTAAAAATCCTGTATCTTCCCAATTATCTGTTCCATGCGAAACTTTTGTTCATACACTCTCCGTCCACCCTTTCCCAGAGTTATGCGCAGAGCTTTATCCTGAATCAGCTGCTCCATCTTTTCCGCAAGGGAATACGCCGAACCGCTTTCAAAGAGCAGGCCCGAAACCTCATCTTCAACTATTTCCACGGGACCACAGCGATTGGGCGCAATCACGGGTATTCGTCTGATTCCCGCTTCAATCAGGGTGCGCCCCAGAGGCTCACAATAGACACTGGAATTCACCAGTACATCGATCTCTGCAAAGAGGGCTTCCTTGTCACGGAAAAAGGGCAGAAATACAATGGAAGGATTATCACGAACCCGCTGCATAAGTTGTTCGGCATACTCTGAAGAAGGATCTCCAATTACGGCAAAACGGACCTCAGGATAGGTGCGTACCAGAGATTGGGCTGCATCGATAAAGAGGTGAATCCCTTTTTTTTCAACAATTCTGCCGGCAACAGCCACAGTAAAGGGGTGTGATGCAGCAGCAACCTGCTTTTCCGAGGCATCCACCAGCCCATTGTAAATGGTTTCAATCTTTCCGGAAAAGCCCGCCTCCCGGTAATAGCGGTGTACACTGTCAGAAACAGCAATAATACTCCCTGCACAATGTTTGACAACCTCTCGCTTAAGAGCCGGCAGATGAGAGTCATGGGCCGTAAACACAACGGGACAGGGTGTATGTGCACAGGATGCAGCAATCAGGGCGGGGATTGAATTACAGTGAATTATATCGATATGATGCCTACGCACAGTCTGTCGTATGCGCAGTGCATCCAGGGGAAGAGCCGCAAGCTTTCCGTGAATACGAAAAGATGTCTGCGGCAGATCACCGGCCATTGCAGTGAGACTCGCTCTTGTATTGCACCGGCTGATGAGGACGGAGCAATGTGGAGTTCTGTTCAGATTATGGGCAAGATCAATGAGATATTCCTGTGCTCCACCGTGGTCGTTGAAATGATCGAGGAAGAGGATTTTCATTTAATACTTCCCCCGCATCCTTTTATACATTCTCTTTACTGCATTGTACCGCTGAACACTGAAGAAGGGAAGCCAGGTTACTCCATACAATATAAGGGCTTCAATATTACCCGGTGTTGCCTTGAGCGTTTCTGTGAGATACCGGCGGGCTTTGGCGGTATTGCCCATTTTTGTGAGTTGTTCTTTGGCAATGGTGAACGAGATCATCCCCCGGCGCTTCTTACGATACTGTCGCAACTCCGGGACCGCTTCCTCAATTTTTTCAGCAGCTTTCTCCAGATAATCAGTCTTTCCTTCAAGATCACCCCCCAGTGAACCGGACGATAACCTGCGATACGAAAGATATCTATCAATATGGAATACATATCCATGATGAAATATCCTGAAGAAAAGCTCCGTATCCTGTCCTTTTCGGAAATAGACATCGAATCCCTCCAACTCCTGCAGCAATGAGCGGCGAATGATGGTCGTAGAGGGGTAAATCGGTGCGTCAAAACAGTAGTACCGAATTAAATTCCCCGTACCTTCATAGGATAAAGAACGGAATTTCTCTGTTGAAGATGCAGGCCAAGTCCCGTAGAATGCTGTTACGTTGGAGTATAACAGATCTATTTGCGGATTCTTACTGAGCGTCTCCCGTTCAAGGGCTATCTTATCAGTATCCCAGATATCATCAGCATCAAGAAAGGCAATGTAGGGAGCAGAGCACTTGGCAATTCCAGTATTACGCGCTCCTGCAAGACCGGTGTTTTCCTGGCGGATGTATTTTATTTTTTCACACTCGATACTCTGCAGGTATTTCTGCAGAAGATCACCGTCCCTGGAACCATCGTCGACAATTATTATTTGACCGATACCTGCAAAATCGGACTGCTCCCGAACACTTGAGAGGGAGTCCTTTATATACTCAATTTCATTATAATAGGTTATAACAACATCAATTAAGGGCTGCATTGTTGTCCCTCCCCGCAATAATTTGTGAAAACACGCTTCGCAACTTTGCGGCTTCATCGGTTACGTTGAATTCTGCTACTATTTTTCGACGGCCGGCTTTCCCTATCTTTGTCAGGGAATCAGGATCATTATAAAAACGTGTAAGCGCAACGCCAATCGATTCAGGAGACTTCTGCGGAACCAGTACGCCATTGACTCCATCCTCCACCAACTCTTCGATACCATTGATATGCGTTGTAATAACCGGAACCTCTGCAGCCATTGCTTCTTTCAGAACATTGGGAAGAATATCCCGGTTTCCTTCCTGATCGGTAATACAGGGAAGAACAAACACATCCAGCTCTGCAAGGAAAAGGCGAATGTCCTGCTGAGGTAAATTACCCAGAAGCTTGACATGGTCTGAAAGCCCCTGTTCTTCAATTCGTTCTTTGTACAGCTCCACTTCCGGGCCATCGCCGACAAATCTGAGAGAGAAAGGAATTTTTTTCGCATTCAGATATGTCGCCGCATCAATCAGATACCGCCCTCCCTTTTTGGGAATAAAGCGTCCGATGAACCCAATACGAATTTTATTAATGGCTGATGG
The DNA here is from genome assembly GCA_051745065.1 of Fibrobacterota bacterium. GTDB lineage: Bacteria > Fibrobacterota > Chitinivibrionia > Chitinivibrionales > Chitinivibrionaceae > Chitinivibrio. The sequence continues at coordinate 968 of JBNJDQ010000060.1, read as the reverse complement.
TTTCTGCCGCGGTATAAAGAAATCAGGATTAATTGCACTGTGTATTACCGGTATATCAGCATGAAATGGAATAACCTTCTGCAGATTTTCCTTATTGAATTGAGATATGGTTATTATTGCACTGCAATCGGGAGAGAATCGACGGTATGTAATATCCGAATAGATATCCCGTGCACGGTATGTTGCGGTAAATGGAATCTGCCAAAGATCATATGCTAATTCGCCAACAGCAATGTAGACACGATTGGGAAATGAGATGTGAATGCAGTCAATATCCCGGATTTCTTTTATTTTCGAAAGGGCCGATAATGCATGAATAACAACATTCGGTGCATATCTTTTCTTGATTGAAAGACGGAGAACCCGAAATGCCGTACGGGGATCTGTGAGAAAGATTTTAAGAATCAGCAAAAGGGAAATAATGAGGCGCCGCCAGGGTGATGCAGTCCCGTAAATTACAGTTCTCTTATCCAACAAATTGTTCTTGTGAATTACGTCATGAAAAACCGTTTCAGTATTAAATGCTGCAACCGCAACGTCTACACCCATCTTTTGAAGAGCAATCATCTCATTCACAACAAACGTCTGAGATATCTTTCGGGGAAAGTATTCAAGAAGATAAAGGATTTTCAATTGCAACGTCTCCCATAATAATTACAACTCCGGCACGATAGGTCGATCCAGAGATATGCCAGCTGAAATCGGCATCCTCTCAATTGGGACAAGTTAATATACATTTATTCTGTTGCTTCATAAATACTTTCCTTGATTGACTCCGTATCTTACGAAGAGATATATTTGAATAATTATTGTTTTTTCAGGCTGCAGCACTACTATGAATATACTTATTATAACACCTACCTTCTACCCCATGCGAGGAGGTACAGAACAGGTTGTACATGATCTTTCTCAAAAATATATAGAAAAGCATCATACTGCTGTAATTATAACCCTGAAAAAAAAGCAGA
>JBNJDQ010000059.1:0-13304 GCA_051745065.1 Fibrobacterota bacterium | reverse complement strand
AAAAGAGTGCTTCAATCTGATTTTTGCCCCCGGATTTTCCACCAGTGAGACCATTACCGATGTTTCCGGACGCGGTGTCGGTATGGATGTGGTGAAACGAAATATCAATCAGCTGCGCGGTGCCATAACAATACAGTCTGAGAAAGGTGCCGGAACAGTATTTTCGATTCGCCTTCCTCTTACCCTTGCGATTATTGACGGCATGGTGATCTGCGCCGGAGGGGATCGCTTTATTATTCCAAAACTTTCCATTGTGGAAACCTTTCGCATCTCCCGCGGGGATATCAAAGGTATCGCGGGACATCATGGGGAAATGGTTCTCTTTCGTGGTGAATATGTACCATTCAAAGCGCTTCGTCATGTAATAGGTTTGCCAGGAGAGGATAATTCCGAAGGTGTTGTCATTATTCTTGAAGATCTGAACGGGGAACGTGTTGCGGTGTATGTGTCCGAAATTATCGGTCAGCAACAGGTGGTGATCAAAAATATACGTGGTATCGGTAATGTGCGCGGCATCACGGGAGGTGCGATCATGAGTGACGGCATGGTAAACCTTATTCTGGATGTTTCCGCGATAATTTCTATGACAAAAGAGAAAACCCTTACTCTTTAGGCAGATATAATGGGAAGAAAAATTGTAAATGTATCCGATGCAAAAGTCAGTTCCCGCAGAGAGGATGTGATTGTAACCTATTCTCTTGGTTCATGTATCGCCGTAGCGGTGTATGATCCTGTTGCTGTTGTTGGCGGAATGCTGCATTATCTTTTGCCCAGCTCCCGCCTGAACAAAGAAAAAGCACAGAGAAATCCCTTCATGTTCGGTGATACGGGGATCCCTGAGCTCTTTCGAAAACTGTATCGTCTTGGCGCATCAAAGGGAAATATGCGGGTGATTATGGCAGGTGGTGCAATGATGTATGAAAGTTCTTTTGCAGAAACGGGTAAAAGGAATATTACCGTGGCCCGTAAGCTCTTCTGGAAAAACAATGTGTTCATTGATGCAGAACATGTCGGTGAAAATATCCCCCGTACGCTCTATCTGGATATGGTGGATGGTTCAACATGGATTACCAGTCGCGGAAATAAAATATTATTATAGGAAGCTATTATGGCATACTCAATATTAATTGTTGATGATTCCGAGGTTATTCGCGGTGCACTGCAGCGGACAATCGATATGACAAAACTGCCCATACACGCGCTTTTTACGGCAGAGAACGGTAAAAAGGCGCTGGAGATACTGGCCGAGGAATGGGTTGATATTGTTTTCTCGGATATTCATATGCCCGGGATGAACGGCCTGGAGCTGATTGAGGAAATGAAAAAGAGCCCGGAATTAAGTGATGTTCCCGTGGCAGTGATATCTTCTGAGGGAAGTAAAAAGCGCATACAGCAGCTGGAAGAGCTTGGTATATGTGGATATGTGAGAAAACCCTTCAAGCCGGAAAATATACGCGATATTGTTTTAAATACACTGGGAGAGTGGGATGAAAAATGAAAAAATTCAGGAGATTCTTGAAACAACAGCCGGAACAATACTGGAGGAGTCGGCCTACCTTTTTGCAGCTCCCATGGACCAGGCTGCAGCCCCTGATCCGGCACAATGGGAGTGTCGTGGTGTATCCATAACCTTTACGCAGGATGACGGAAGTGTATCCGGTGAATTGCACATGTGGTACGGAGATGATCTGGCGGCAATTGCAGCGGCAAATATGCTTGGTCTTGATGAATCTGACAGTACTGCGGCCGAAAAGGGCGGCGATGCCCTGGGGGAGATCCTTAATATTTTTGCGGGCAATTTCCTCACAGCCCTCTACGGTGACGATGTGCTCTTTACGCTCTCTTCACCGGAAATGCTTGACCAATCCACCTTTGACAGGGACGAAGAGGAGGAACACACTGTTTGGCTGGAAGCAGAAGATTTTCCCGTCTTATTTGTCCTTAACCTGAACTGAGAGTACCGGTGATAAAAGTTCTTGTCATTGATGATTCGGCAATCGTGCGCCAGGTTCTTGCACGGGAGCTTGCAAAGCAAAAGGATATTACCGTGGTCGGTACAGCTCCGGATCCCTTTGTTGCCCGTGAAATGATTATAAAGCATCGGCCTTCCGTACTCACCCTCGATATTGAAATGCCGCGGATGGACGGTCTGACATTTTTACGTAAAATTATGAAATACCATCCAATTCCCACTATTATTGTGAGTTCTGTCACAGGCAGGGGCAGTAAAGTTGCCCTGGAGGCGCTCAGTTACGGCGCCTATGACATAACAACAAAACCCGGAGCTGCATATTCAGTAAATGATGTTGTGGAAAAAATTGTTGGGCAAATCCGGGCAGCTGCATCGACGGATGTAAAAAAACTGCAGCGCCTCAGTGCTTCCTCAAAAATCCAGCGGAAGCTGTCCCTTGCCAAAACAACACAGAAAGTTGTAATTATCGGCGGATCTACGGGGGCAACGGTTGCTCTTGAAAAGATCCTGCTGCAGCTGCCTGCCAATGCGCCGGGGATCGCTGTGGTTATTCATATGCCGCCGGGATTTACGCGCTCCTTTGCGCAGCGGCTCAATGAGATCTGTGCGGTTTCTGTAAAGGAGGCCGAAAGCGGAGATCGTATTATCACCGGACAGGTGCTTCTGGCACCGGGAAACTACCACATGGAGGTTCGCCGCAGAGGGGCGGTGTATTCCGTTGTGCTCAACCAGAAAGAACGCCGGTTTTTTCAGCGTCCCTGTGTGGATCTTCTTTTCCGCAGTGCTGCTCATTATATCGGCGCCAATGCCGTGGCGGTCATGCTGACCGGGATGGGCAAAGACGGTGCCGAAGCCATGGTTGAAATGGTAAAGAACGGTGCTTCAGCAATTATTCAGGATCGTTCGTCCAGTGTTGTATGGGGCATGCCCGGAGAGGCCTATAAATGCGGTGCTGCGGATAAAACAGTACCTTTGAGCAAAATTGCTGAGACAATCCTTTCCCGTGTGTAACAGGCGCAGAGACAGGCGGAAATTCCGTACGGCATTCCGCCGGAGTACTGTTGCAGAATCCTTCTTTCGGAAACAGAGTAAATAATGTCAAGGAGAATCTCCTTAGGTTTTCTCCATTCCTTTCGATAATTTATATTACCAATATAAAGAATAAATTTAAACGGAGTCTGAAAATGTATAAAGCGAAAGAAATTGCAAAAGGGATATACTGGGTCGGGGTTATTGACTGGAACCTGCGGAATTTTCATGGGTATCTGACTCAGCGGGGATCGACCTATAACGCGTATCTCATTGTTGATGAAAAAATCACTCTCATTGATAATGTAAAATCCAAATTCAATGAAGAGTTCCTGGAGCGGATCTCTTCTGTTGTTGCCCCTGCAGATATTGATATTGTAATTCAGAATCATGTTGAGATGGATCATTCCGGATCTCTTCCGGAATTGCTGAAGCACTGCCCCAATGCAGAAATTTATGCCTCCGCAAAGGGTGTTTCCGGATTGAAGGAGCATTACCGGGGCAACTTTAACTACAGAGCAGTGAAAGCCGGAGAAGAACTTTCAACAGGCTCCCGTACCATCACCTTTATTCCAACTCCCATGGTGCACTGGCCCGATAATATGGTCTGTTATCTTGGGGAGGAGCAAATCCTTTTCTCAAATGACTCTTTCGGGCAGCATATTGCGTCATCTGAACGCTTTGACGATGAATTACCCCTGCATATAACCATGGAGGAAACCGCCAAATATTATGCAAATATTGTTATGCCCTACAGTCGGCAGGTAAAGAAAGAACTCACCGCTGTGCAGGATTACCCGATTAAGATGGTATGTCCCAGTCATGGGCTGATATGGCGGAAGAATATTGCCGAAGTTGTTAAGAACTACAGTTCCTGGGCACATAACAAAGGTCTTGACAAAGCTCTTATTGTCTACGATACCATGTGGGGATCCACGGAACAGGTGGCGCATATGCTCGGCCAGGCCTTTGAAGAAGCGGGGATTCATGTGGATATATGCAGTGTGCAGCATACCCATCGATCAGATATTATGACAAAATTGCTTTCCGCACGGTTCATCTGTGCCGGCTCTCCCACGTTAAACAACAATATGCTGCCTACCATGGCAGCTTTCCTGACGTATTTAAAAGGACTTTCACCGAAAGATCGTGTTGCCATGGCTTTTGGTTCGTACGGATGGGGCGGCCAGGGGGTAAAGCTGGTGGAAAATGAACTGGAAGCCTGCGGCTTTGATCTGATGGATCCGGTGAACGTGAAATTTGTTCCCGATGAAGAAACGCTGAAGGAAGAAAAAGATAATATGATTGAACAGGTAAAACAGAAAATACGCGAAAAACAGGAGGCGTAGATATGATTAGTAACACCATGAGTAACGCAATTAACGAGCAGATAAACAAAGAGCTCTATTCAGAGTATTATTACCTTTCCATGGCGTCCTACTTTAATGCTGTCGGCCTGGACGGGTTTGAAAACTTTTTTCTTGTTCAGGTAGAGGAAGAACGCTTTCATGCAATGAAAATGTACAGTTTCCTCAGTGAACGAGGCGGAAGAATTGTACTGGGGGATATTAAAATGGAAGGAAACGATTTTGATTCCCCTGTTGCTGTTTTTGAAGCGGCTCTGAAGCATGAGGAATTTGTTACTGCTTCCATCAATAAGCTGATGGATACGGCCATTGCAGAGAAGGATCATGCTGCAGCAAGTTTCCTGAACTGGTTTGTGGATGAACAGGTTGAGGAGGAAGCCACTTTCGGCACGCTTCTTGATAAATTGAAGCTGATCAACGGTGAGGGGCACGGCATGCTGATGATGAACGATGAACTCAGCAAACGGACCTTTACTCCACCTGCTCAGTAATATCCTTCCTTTTCAGTTCCATACCCGCGGCACGCTGTGTTGCGGGTTTTTTAATACGCCTGAGCACTGATGATATATGCTTTCAAAAGCGGCTCAAAATACATGTTGTACGGTTGGGTAGAAATCCGTTTACATTGGTGTCGGGAGCAGTAGTGTTGTATGGTTTTATTCAGAATTCTGTAATGACTGCATCTGTTCACGAAGGCGTATTTCGTAATTATTGCCCAACCCTTTGATTTTGGAAGAGAGGCGCCGTGAAAACTCTTTAACACTGTTGAGGTCAAGGGCAAGAATGCTTTTTTCAAGTTCCCGGAGTTTTTCCGGATTGATAATTTCGTTGAGATGAACCTCAAACCTGATGGTTTTCCTGTCCTGCTCACGGCGTTTCATTAAATCACGAATGGAGAGTATTATCAGCTTTTTCAGTTCACGATCGTGGGGGCGTGAGCAGAGGGCTTCCAGACGACGGGCAAGGAAACGGCTGTTGTAGATCATACGGTTCGGGCTGTGTCCGTTTGCGCTGGTTTCAGAAACATAGTATTCAGATATAACCCTGTCATTTTCAGTCTTTACCGTGATTACAGGAAGGGGGGTGCCTTTTTCCTCATAGAGAAGGCTGTCTTCCGGCGTCGGATAAGATTCTTCGCGGGTGGTATCCTTTCCGATGATATCACTTTCGGGAAGACGGTCCCTGTTCTTTGTAAGGGCCGTATGCATACGCCCTTCGATATCAGCGGATTCATGGGTGTTGAGAACGATCTCATAGAGGCCGTTTACAACCTTTGAATTGTTTACATTAAGCTCCTTGTCTATCTGGCCTGTAATAAGCTGAAGCTCTGCCTCTTTGGCTTCCAGCTCCCGTCGTTTCCGCTGAAGTGTTTTGATTCCATCGTCGCATTTCTGCATGGTTGAACGTACTCTGTGCAGTTCTTTTTCGGAGTTCTGCTTCTGCGAAAGCAACTCCTTGGAATCACCACTGATTGTTTGGATTTCCCGTTTACGATCGCGAAGCATATCAATCTTATTCTGATAATAGTCGATTAACATGGTAATCGTGGACTTACCCTGCTCATCATTGAGGTTGTTTTTCAGTACCCAGAGTTGGCGCAGTGCACGTTTTGCACTCTCTTCTTCCTGCCGGAAAAGAGAGTCTGTTAAATCGTAGAATGAACGGTTCTTCTCATCCGGTTCCGTCTCAGTCCGGTCTGCACGGTTTCGTGAAAAGCGCAGTATTTTATCCGGGTTCTCCTTTGAGGTTCCTTTGGGAAGTGACATAGGCATTACTCCTGATTGAGAGGATCAAAACTGCCGAACATGGCATCAATATATTCAGCAGGATCAAAGTCCTGCAGATCATCCACACCCTCGCCAACGCCGATTTTTTTTACGGGGATATTGAATTTATTTGTCAGAGAAAGGGCAATTCCACCCTTGGATGTTCCGTCAAGTTTGGTTAGGATAAACCCGGTGACCGGTATTAATTCGTTGAATACTTCTGCCTGTTTCATGGCATTCTGTCCGGTTGTTGCATCAATGACCAGATATACTTCGTTCGGGGTCCAGGGGTTCGCCTTTTTCAGAACACGAACGATTTTATCCAGCTCTTTCATGAGTTCTTTTTTGTTATGAAGACGACCGGCCGTATCAATCAACATCACATCAATGTCTCTGTTCTGTGCTGCTTTCATACTGTCGAAAACCACCGATGCCGCATCGGATCCTTCGCTCTGAGCAACAAAGGCGCTTTCAGTTCGATCCGCCCAGAGGCGAAGCTGCTCGATGGCACCGGCGCGAAAGGTGTCTGCTGCGGAAAGAAGTACTCTGCTGCCGCGGGAGTGATATTCCCGGGCCAGCTTACCGATGGTGGTGGTTTTGCCCACTCCGTTCACACCAATTACCAGAGTTGTCCAGGGTTTGGGCGGAAACTCATCAGGCTCTTTCTGAATGACCATTTCCAGAGTCAGGAGGCGTTTGAGTGTCTCATAGGCTTCGCGACACCCCCGGATCTCCTCCAGGGTCACTTCTTCCCGCAGGCGATCCAGAATATGCAGGGTGTATTCTGTCCCCACATCTGCACTGAGCAGGGCATCTTCGAGAGACTCGTAGAAATCTTCAGTAATGTCCTTATCATGCTCGACAATTGAGTTAATCTGGTTGCGGGTCTTTGAAAGCCCTGCCTTGATCTTGGAAAAAAAGCCCATTGTTCCCCTTTACTCGTTGGTACACTTAGTAAATTAAATTATTCCACTGCTGTTGCATACACTTTATTCTTACGCAGGTCACCAAGGCGTACAGCAAGAGATTCGTTTAACACACAGGATCGGCCTTTGCGCGAGCCGGTCACAGGTATGTAGTTGTCTGTAATACCCTGTAAAACGCCTGGTTTCTCTGTAATTATCCGGCAGACGGTGTTTTTTTGTGATGCATAGAAAGCTTTCTTCATGGATTCGATTTTGGTGCGCAATGCGCGGCTGCGCTCTTTGGCACGGCCGCTGTTTACAGAATCACTCATTTCAGCGGCAGCCGTTCCCGGACGCGGAGAAAAACGAAATACATGCCCGTAGGTGATGTGGTAATCGGGCAGCAGGCGCAGGGTTTCCAGAAATGCTTCTTCGCCCTCACCGGGATGCCCCACAATAAAATCGCCGCCCACGGAAACCCCCGGGCGAAGATCCGTAAGCCGGTCAAGGCGGCTGCGAAGGGCAGTCACCGCACGGGGAGAGCGGTTCATGCGCCTGAGCACTGCCGAAGAAAGTGATTGAAAACTGATATGCAGATGGCGGCAGATGTTTTCGCGTTCCCCCATGAGGTCAATGAGTTCATCGCTGATATCTTCGGGATTCATCGAGCTGAGACGCAGGCGGACGCCGGAATCCATGGCGGCTACTTCAGCAAGAATTTCAAGCCAGGTGTATGCGCCGTGGCGGTACTGGCCGATATGGGTTCCCGTGATGATTATTTCGCGGTATCCCGCCTGTATTGCTTTCCGTGCTGTTTTGAGAACTTCCTCTGCGGGAACACTGCGGGAGGGGCCGCGCAGATAAGGGACAATACAATAGCTGCACCGGCGATTGCAGCCTTCCTGAATCTTCAGAGAGAACCGCGTCCGTCTGCTTTCCGCAGGCGGCGGCACTTCGGTCGTACGGCTGACGGGGGTGTGAATTGTTACATCCTCCCGATAGACTCCGGGCTCCTCCCGGGAAAGAATTCCGGCAATCTCCTGTTTGCTGCTGTTGCCGATGATCCAGTCAAGGGTGTTTTCAGAGATCTCTCTGATGCTGTTTTGGGCGGTGCATCCCGTAAGGGCGATTTGAATGCCGGGGAGATCCCGGCGGATTGACTGAATGTAGCGGCGGAGTTTGGCTTCGGCCTGTTTTGTCACGGAACAGCCGTTAATCAAGACAAGATCTGCCTCATCCGCGGATTTGACCGGAATCATGTCTTCCTTCTTCAGTTTTTCCCCAAGGGAAATGCTTTCTTCCTGATTGGTGCGGCACCCGAAGGTTTTGAGATAGACCCGTTTCATTCAGCGCAGAAACCTTTTTTTAAGTTCATCAAGGGATATTTTGGTAATTGTCGGCCGGCCGTGCGGACAGATGTGGGGATTTTTACAGGCAAAGAGGGAGTTCATGAGACTGCTCATCTCTTCTTCGCGCAGTTCCCTGCCGAACTTGATTGCTGCGCCACATGCATAGGAGGCGGCAAATCGTTTATGAACAGAAGAAAGCAGAGAGTGGTCCGATTCCTCCTGATAGGCTGTGAGCATTTCCTGCAGGGCATCCTTCACCTGGGTTGATTTCACAAAGCCCCGGGCGGGAACGGCCGATACGGCAACACTGTTTCCGCCGAAATCCTTTACTTCAAAACCTGTCTGCTCAAAGAGATTACGGATTTCAAGAAGAAGATCCTTCTCATGGGGAGTCAGAGAAAGGGTTACGGGAAACAGAAGCTGCTGAGAGTCCGTTCCGCCGGCGTCAAGTTCCTTCATGACCTTTTCATAGAGAACCCGTTCGTGCGCGGCATGCTGATCTATGAGTATCATTCCTTCCCGTACGGGCGAGATAATATAGCGCTTATGAATCTGATAACAGGGAATGGTACCGGTCACCCCCTGATCCGGTGAGTAACTGCCCCGTCCGCTGTCATCGGCGGAGATGAAATTCATCCGCGTCTGCGTCTCACCGCTGTTTTGGGCGGAGTTTCGCTTTTTAAGAATTCGGGGAGTACTCGTCGGTTCCCCCGTATTCGGGTGGGGGTTTTGCGGATCGGGGAAACTATGCAGAAGGGTTCTGCTGTCTTCGCGGACAGTTGCCAATGGCGCGGAAGTACCGGCCTGCCCCTGATCATTCACTGAATCGACGGGAGGCGGTACGTTTTCGCTGTAGGACTCCCGCAGGCTGGTCCCCACACCCTCCTGTACTGCATGGTAAATAAACGAGAAAATTTCACGCTGATTATCAAATTTGATCTCTGCTTTGGTCGGATGGACATTGACATCGATGCGGTCGGGGTCGATATCGAGGTAGCAGAACCAGTTGGGTTTGAGATGCCCCGAAATAAAGGTGCTGTATGATTCGCGCACGGCATGGCTTACGCCGGCGTTGTTGATGCGGCGCAGGTTGACAAAGAGTGATTGATAGCGCGGGCGCGACTGAACATTGGCAGGTGAGTTGATAAAAATATCCGCGGACATTCCCTCACGGTGGGCATGGCAGTGGATAAGGTCATCAGCAAGTTCGGTTCCGCCGATCTGGGCAATCCGCAGAAGCGGCGTATTTACTGCAGGAATATCGTAGCGTTTACGGCCGTTTATATGCGCCCGGAAATGGATTCCCGGAAAGGAGAGCAGTATCTGTTCGATTGTTTTGGTAACGGCCATGGTCTCACCGCGCACGGTCTTCAAAAATTTGCGCCGTGCCGGGGTATTGAAGAACATATCACGGCATTCAATAGTGGTTCCCTGCAGATGTTCCACTGGTTGCGGTTCACCGCTGATGACCCCGCCTTCGGACGTAAGCTGCCAGCCAAGGCCGTCACCGACATTGCTGCTGCTGAGACTGAATCGGCATACTGTGGAAATGCTGGCAAGAGCTTCACCGCGAAAGCCCATGGTGGAAATACTGAAGAGATCTTTCTCAGAGCGGATTTTGCTGGTGGCATGCCGGCGCAGGGCCCGGGCAAGGTCGTCACGGGCAATACCGTCACCGTTGTCACTCACCCGTATGAGCGCAAGGCCACCCTCCTCAACAGAGATATCGATTTTGGTTGCACCGGCATCGATACTGTTTTCGACGAGTTCTTTTACCACAGATGCCGGGCGTTCAATCACTTCGCCGGCGGCAATATGCTCAACGACACGATCTTCAAGTATATGTATTTTATTCATCTTTTTCTGCCACTGTTTAACTTTGAAAAATAGATTATCGCACATCCCCGCAGGGAGACCATTTTCCTCGGGAGGATCAATTTCATGGTAATACTGGTAAATTCAGAATAAAAAGATAGAATAAGGATGTTTGATACACTGAAAGCATTGCGTTGTTCCCTTTTTTAAAAAATGTCTGATGCAATGGAATGAGATGCTCCGTTGAAACGATGTTTTTTGTAAAGGGGGGGGCAGTGCTGTCATCAATTATACAGGAGGGCGTCATGAGTCATTTGCTGAATGACCGGGAAGCGAGACAGAAACGGAAGCTGCTGCAGAAGATTGAGCGAATTGAAAATCGTGCGCGATCCAAGGCGATTCGCGACAGGAAACCGTTTCGGGGATTGCAGATTAAACCAACGGCATCATTCTTTGATGATGCGGAGTTGCGTGAACCCGGGCAGGATAACTGGACAGGCCGGGGCTTTGATATTCATCCTCAGGTTACGATTATCTCGGTAAGTATTCTTGCTGTTTTTATCATGCTTACGCTCATGTTCCGTAATCAATCAGAAGTGTTTTTCTCCTCTCTCCTTGACTCCATTACAGGATCTGCGGGATGGTTTCTTGTTCTCAGTGCCAATCTTTTTATTGTGGCTTCCCTCTTTTTTGCCTTCAGCAGATTTGGAAAGATCCGTATCGGCGGAAAAGATGCCCTGCCGGAGTTTTCACGTCCTGCATGGTTTGCCATGCTTCTCAGTGCAGGTATGGGTATCGGCTTGATGTTTTGGAGTGTGGGAGAGCCCATCTTCCATTTTGCATCTCCCTCGCCGATGTTTGCTGAGGTATTGCCGGGAACGTCCGAAGCGGCGCAGTCTGCCATGGGGGTTACCTTCTTTCACTGGGGGCTTCACCCCTGGGGAATATATGCCATTGTCGGTCTGGGGCTTGCATTCTTTGCGTATAATCGCGGTCTTCCTCTGACGATTCGCTCTGTTTTTTACCCCCTCCTCGGTGATAAGATCTACGGATTCTGGGGAAATCTTATCGATGTGTTTTCCGTTCTTGCCACCCTCACGGGGCTTGCCACATCGCTGGGTTTGGGAGTTGCGCAGGTGAATGCCGGGCTGAATTACCTGTTTAATGTTGAGATAAGCACGGGGGTGCAGGTACTGCTGATTGCAATTATCACGGGGCTTGCTACTATTTCCGTTGTTCTGGGCCTTGACGGAGGGGTAAAACGTTTGAGTGAAATGAACATGGGGCTTGCAGGAGTTTTTTTGGTATTTGTCCTGATTGCCGGACCCACAGCATATATCATGAGTGGTTTTACTCAGAATATCGGTTTTTATCTTTCCCGACTGCCGGAGCTCAGTTTCTGGACTGAAACGTTTAAAGACAGCAACTGGCAGGGGGGCTGGACAATTTTCTACTGGGCCTGGTGGATTTCCTGGTCCCCCTTTGTGGGGATGTTTATCGCCCGGGTTTCCAAGGGACGCACAGTGCGGGAATTCATTATCTCGGTGATGCTGATACCGACCCTTCTTTCCTTTATCTGGATGTCCGTTTTCGGCGGCTCGGCGATCCATCTGGAGGCTGCGGGGATTGTGGATATCACTGCAGCAGTCAATTCCGATGTTTCCACAGCACTTTTTGTTATGCTCAAGGCGTTTCCCCTCAGCAGTATTCTGTCCTTTGTGGGAATAATCCTCGTGGTGGTATTCTTTATCACATCGTCTGATTCCGGTTCTCTTGTGGTGGACCATCTCACCTCCGGCGGTAAGCTGGATTCCCCCGTGCCGCAGCGGGTTTTCTGGGCTGTAATGGAGGGTGTTGTTGCTGCAATCCTTTTGATCGGCGGCGGCCTTGAGACACTTCAAACTGCTTCTGTCACCACGGGATTGCCCTTTGCGCTCATATTGATATTTATGATTTACTCCCTCTACCTTGCATTTTCGCAGGAGGCTCATATCGAAGATACCGTTGTCAGGGAGGTGGAATCGTTTTTGGAGAAAGATCGCCTGGAGACCATCGTAAATGACGCCATTGCCGAAGGGGAGGATGACAAATCCTGAGATGTGCCGGATCCTCTGATTGGCAAATGAAGCCCGTTTTCCGCTGAGAAAACGGGCTTTTGTACTGCGGGATTATTCGACTTTCAGACGATGGCCTTTGGAGTGGGCTGAAAACGCCGGAGCATACATGCACTGAAGACGGGCGATGCCGTTGGAGAAAGAACCGCGATGGGTGACGCGCAGGGGGTATTCCAGAAGGTGATCTCCCGTGGGAAGATAGTCAATGAAGAAGTCCGTGGAGCCGTCGCCGGTACTTTCGTAATAGCCGAGTCCATTCTTACGTGTGTAGCCTGAAAGGACATTCTCCGGTTCCAGAGCGGCGGCACGCATATCTTTAAGATGGAGAAACTCCATGGCCCGATCCGTCTGAATATGCAGACGGACAATCAGGCGGTCTCCCGGCTGCAGGGACGTGGTATCCCTTACCGTTTTGAGTACTCTGCCCGCCGGAGTAATCTCTTCGATAAACAGCTCACGGCGCAGAGAAAGTGGACTGTCGTGGCCTTTGATCTTATCCAGATCTTCGAAATACTGCCAGTACACAGCGCCCTGGGAGTTTCGGCCCTCGCTGTTATCCACGGTGATATTGCCCATATCAGAGGATACTTCACCGCCGTGCCAGGATTTTTTAAAATACCCCGTGCCGCTTTGGGTGTTTATATCAGGGGCATCGGCGGGACGAAAGGTGGTATCTCCCACAGTAAATACCGGCGGTACAGCGGGAGAGAGATCCTGCGTACCGCGCAGCAGCAGGGCATGGCAGGCATTGACTGTTTCCCGTGTCGTTTCCCACCGATTGGTGTGTTTATGTGCAAGGAGCCAGCTTTGAATATCCGCAACGGCGCTGCTGTCGCGGGCAACCTCGTGAAAGACCTCCGCCATGAGGGCGTGCATATCCACACCGGCTTCCTGCCAGGTCCAGCCGGGGGCCATCTTCCAGTACATGCCGCGTTCCTCATCGTGGCGGGCATGTTCGCGCAGGGAGCGGATGATCGCCCCGGAGGA
>JBNJDQ010000058.1:0-13570 GCA_051745065.1 Fibrobacterota bacterium | reverse complement strand
CCGTGATATTTCTGTTCGGACAGGAGGAACCACTCCCTCCCAATCATATATATCCCGAAAAGCAGGATATCATTTATCTTTATGAGTGGCGAACTCAAAAAGGCGACTCCCTTGCATGGAAAGACAGAATCTATAAAGATTCCCGCTGGGAAAAGAAAATAACCTCAAACCTGTTTACAAAAGCCTCCCACACCTGGTATCGTCGCAACATCAGTATTTCAGAAAACATCGCCCCCACCCAGAACATCTCCCTGTACATTCCAATCCTCCTGTCAGCCTACGAAGTCTATTGGGACGGGCAGCTTGTCGGACGTTCAGGCAGGATATCCACTCATGAAGACACCTTTCAGGCAGGCAGACTCTCACAATATCACATTATTCCGGATAGTCTGGTACGTCCCGGTATTCATACTATTGCCATCCGCAGTATACGGGGAAACGCCGTGGGAGGAGGCATTCTCTATCCTGCACGCGTCGGCATTCACAGTACGCTGCTCAACCATAACAAACGTACTTACAGCCTTGCTTTTTTTCTGGCAGGGATTTTTTTCAGCACCGCCCTTTTCCATCTTTTTGTATTAACGTATCGGGGCAGACGGGCCACAAACGGACTCTTTGGTATGTATTCATTTTCCTGTGCCGGCTATGTCATAGCCGATTCTCTGATAAAATACGGCGGTCTTTCCAACAATTTCTTCTTCCCTCTGGCTATTACCGAAGACTTTTTCTGGTTCGGGCAGCTGGCATTTCTACCTCTCTTCCTGCTCTCTCATTTCAGGGCAACCTACAGAATGATTACGGGAATCATTATCACCGTAATTACAGCATTGGTTGTGCTTCTGCCGCGCCTTGCCGTTTACAATATCATCCCCTTTAACTGGGTTCATTTCCTTGACGATTTCAATGTATTTTACGGCTATCTGTCCACAGCCGCTGCGATTCTGATTACTCTCGGTGCGGCCCTGAAAAAGAAGGAGGGAAGCAAGACCATTCTTTCAGGGCTCCTGATATTTTTTGGCGCCATTCTCTTCACCGGTACCCGCAACCTTCCCCACAGCTGGATTGTCGGTGTATCTTCTCTCAATATTTTTATAACCATTGCCATTGCCCGCCAGCTGTCCCATCAGCTGCAGCTCTCTTACCGTGCCAAGGTTAAGGCCGCTCGTCTGGAGCTGGAACTGCTCAAAAAACATATTCACCCCCATTTTTTGCTCAACAGTCTTAATTCCATTGTGGCATGGATCGAAGAAGATCCGGCCAGGGCAACAGAGCTCGTCACAGAATTATCCCGGGAACTGCGCTATCTCATGGCCTTTGCCGGAGAGAAACGGGTAATTCTGAGCGAGGAGATAAAACTGTGCCGTACCCATATCGCCGTCATGAATATGCGCAGAGAAAAGGATATTCGCCTTATCTGCACCGGTGATTTTCGCTATCCGGTTAAAATTCCGCCACTTATTCTTCATACGGTCATTGAAAACGGTCTATCCCATGGATTTCGCGCACAGGATGAGGGTACCTTTTTCCTGGATTGCCAAAAAAGACGGGATCAGTTTTGTATTACCCTCAGTAACAACGGCTCATGTCAGGGAACAATCAAGGAGGAAGGCACGGGCAGCCGCTACATTACACGCCGTTTAAAGGAGGTTTTCGGGGCGCAATGGTCCTTTACTTCGGGACCGACAGCACAGGGCTGGAAAACAGAAATTACTTTGCGGGGGATCCGATGAAGATTGCCATTCTGGAAGATGAGAAGGTATCTGCACGCCGCTTAAAGCGAATGATCTATGCAGCTTTGGAACACTCCATTTCAGAATGTCTGCTCTACCATACCTTCGAAGAATGCCGCAGGGATCTCGTCAACCGTGATATTGACCTGCTTCTTCTGGATCTGAATCTTGACGGCGATGACGGCTTTGAGATTCTTCGGCAACTGCAGAAGCGCACGTTTCAGACCATTGTCGTCTCGGCAAACACGGACCGTGCCATAGAAGCCTTTGAACTGGGAGTAACCGATTTCATCCCCAAGCCCTTTGACTCAGCCCGCCTTCACAAAGCACTCAATCGCTTTACGGGCCGGCTCAACCGCACCCGGGCGGCGGAAAATCTGGTCGTAAAGAATCGCGGGGAACGCATATTTATCCCCGTCAGCACCATAACCCATATCTGCGGAGCCCGGGATTACTCGGAGCTGCATTGCGCCTCAAAAGAAGTATATCTGCATGGGAAATCCCTCGAAAGTCTTACCTCTATTCTGCCAAAACGGTTCATTCGGATTCACAAGTCCTACATTGTTGACAGCAGAGAAATCCAAAAGGTTAAGGTCTACGGCGGCGGAAAGTATCGCGCCCTGCTGAAGGACGGAACATACCTGCCCGTAAGCCGCTCCCGATACAAACAGCTTTTTTCGTAATTTTATTGGATACACAGGACCGCTTTGTGTTACACCTCGCAAGGTATTATTTTAAGGAATATTCAACCAGATCGGAGCCGGACAGATGATTCTTATTACCGGTGTTGCCGGCTTTATCGGCCACGCTCTTGCCAAATCCCTCCTGGAGGACGGCTGTGACGTTCTCGGGGTGGATTCACTCAACGACTATTACGATACTTCTCTGAAAACAGACCGCAACCATCAGCTTCAGCAGTACGATACCTATACATTTATTCACGGCTCCACAGCAGATCGTCCTGTAATGGAAAAAATTTTTCGGGAATATGTCATAGAAAAGGTCTGCCATCTGGCAGCACAGGCCGGTGTCCGCTATTCCATCGAGAACCCTCATGCCTACGGCGAGGCAAATCTTACGGGCTTTCTGACAATTCTTGAAGGATGCAGAAGCGCAAAGATTCCCCGTTTGGTCTATGCCTCATCCTCCAGTGTCTACGGTGGAAATAAAAAGGTCCCTTTTACTGAAACCGATCCTGTTGACGCGCCGGTCAGCCTCTATGCTGCAACCAAAAAAGCAAACGAGTTGATGGCACACAGCTATACCCATCTTTACGGCATGGAAACAGTGGGCCTTCGGTTCTTCACGGTATACGGCCCCATGGGGCGTCCGGATATGGCCTATTTTAAATTTGCTGACCGCATATTCCGCGGTGCCCCCATTGATATCTACAATAACGGTGATATGCGGCGGGATTTTACCTACATCGATGATATTGTTGGTGGAATCCGGGGGGCTCTTTTCAATGAAATGCCCTCTCCCTGCGAAATATTTAATCTGGGAAACAATCAAGCCATTCCTCTTATGGATTTCATCTCTGTAATTGAGAAGGCCGCCGGCAAATCTGCAAATAAGCGATTTCTCCCCATGCAGCCCGGTGATGTCTATGAAACCTATGCCGATATTTCAAAGGCACAGAACATTCTGGATTATACCCCGCGTACCACTATTGATACAGGGATTCCTGCATTTATATCCTGGTACAAAAACTATTACGGAGTCACTTCATGAGAGTACTGATCATTCTTTGTATAAGCCTGGCAGTTCTCCAGGCGGAGCCGATACCTCTGTATACAAACAGCTGGCGCGCCGCGAAAACCCTGCCCGTTACAGAGTTTACCCCTTCCATCGGTTCTCCCCTGATACGGGCCAACCATTTCCGAATTACCGCGCGCAACCAAAGCTCCTACGACTCAGAATCATTTCTTGTCCGCAACCGCGCTCTTGTGCATTTCTTTGATTCCCTGGGAACAGACAATCTGCATCTGAAACTGCGGGTCCGCCTGGATCAGGGCAAAGAAGAAGCTTACGATGTTGCCTGGAATGATACGGGAACAACTGTCATTTACGATCTTGATGAGGCGCAATTAACCTACCGTCCCTCAGATAAAATCACCCTCTCCCTGGGAAAGCAGCGGTTCAACTGGGGCCCTCTTGAACTGGGCGGACTTTTGCTGTCCGATTATAATCAGGGGTTTACCGCTCTGTATCAGGAGTACGACCTGGGACCTTTTACTCTCAAAGGAGTCGCAACGCAGCTCAATTCCGTGCCCTGGTCCGCTCACGCAGTGGGCTTCAGCCCCGAAAAAACAGCACAACGCTATTTCTCTGCAGCCCGCATGGAATACTATCGTGAAACATGGGGCATTGCCCTGGCCCAATCACTTATCTATGCCGGGGAAACCCGCTCCTTTGAGATCCCCTATCTTCTGCCGTTCTTTCCATTTCATTATGCCCAGATGTCCAACTGGCGCGAAGGAAATCACGGAGAAAATACCTTCGGCGGAATTGACGGCTATTACCGCCCGGGCAACGGCAGGATGACTCTCTACGGGGAAATGATCTTTGATGATCTGCAGGACCGTTCAACAGAGATGTCCCGGTCAATCCGGCAGATTATCGGTGGAATGGCGGGAGTACGTCTGGATACAACTGCGGGATTCTTCGGCTTTGCCGAGGGCGGGCAGATAAACAGCTTTGTGTACAACCATATTGCCGGGGATACCCTGCGCTACCTCATGGAAGACGCTTTTATCGGCTCTCCCCTCGGGCCGGATCAACGCCTGCTCTGGGGGCGTTTCGGCAAACAGATTACCCCCCGCCACAGCGCGGCCTGCACTTTCTGGCTGCGAGCATCGGGTGAACGGACCATTACAACCGATTACACCATTGCAGAAACTGATTCCGGTCAGGATGATCTGGAAGGCTCCGTTGATGAAGCTGTGCCTTTTGGTACCGTAGAGCACGAGCGCAGTTTCTGGTTGACCTGGACCTATACCCATCCCCGTTTTGCAGCCCGCCTGCGCGGCGGCTACATTGGATATGAAAACTACCAAAACACCCCGGGAGAATCCTCCGCAGTGCCCTTTGCATCAATCAGCATCGGTACCGGGGTAGCCCTCTCCGGAAAGGAAAACGAATGAAAACCTTCAAACGCCCTTGGGGAACCTACACCATTCTTGAAGATACCGCTTCATATAAACTGAAACGGATTAATGTTGATCCCGGCCAGCGTCTGAGTCTGCAGTCACATGCCCGGCGCGATGAACTCTGGACCATTGTCGCCGGAGCAGGAGAGGTAACCCTCGATGGATTAACCATTGATGTATCCTACGGAAAAACCGTTGATATTCACCGCGGACAAAAGCACCGCATTGCAAATACCGGCAGTACGGCACTCATCTTTATTGAAGTGCAGACCGGTGAATATTTCGGTGAGGATGATATTGTCCGCTATGATGATGATTTCGGGCGCGTCTGAAAGCGCCCGAAACTATCACGGATTTGACTTACCGGCCCCGCACTTCTTTGGCCATTTCCATGAGCTTATGCAGACATATCAAACCCAATAATCGGGAAATTGGCCAATCAGAAAAAATAATCAGATTGGCCTTACTCCTGTTCAAAACGCAATGAGAATACGCGGTCTGCCCCGTAGGCAGGAGTTTACTCCGTTGTCGAGGTAATGCCTGTTTTTTACCGCACACCTTCAGCCCCATCCTGTCTGTAAGGCACGGCTAAAGCCGTTGTTCCTGTTGTACCGCTTACTTTCGCCCGTGCTCTGCCTACAGAGCGGGAGCGAAGCAAAGACTCCACCTCCGCCGCGATGGAGAGCGCGTCAAAAATACCCTGAGCCTGAACACACTGCGGCGTGAGTGATGAGCGGCGCCTGCGACGGGAAGAGCCACTGCAGCAGGAAGTGAAGGGGAAGGAGGTTTTGGCCGCCCGCTGAAAGCGGATACCTGTTCCATAGAAGGTGCGGTCCCTCCCGCACAGACGGGCATCGAAGTCTCACAGAAACCACGTAAAGCCACCTTTTTTCACAGCAGCCTGTTCACTCTGGTGCAGAACATTTGTGATAGCCCTCCATACCTGCAACCAGAGGCAACGCCCGTTTGAACAGAAAAACCTTCGACCGGAGCCGAAGGTTTTTACAATAAAGAATGTTGAAAAGAAATCTATTTCATCTGAAATTTCATAACACTGTTCATACCCGCGCCTTCAACCTGCAGGAGCATTACGCCTGCAGGATACTGGGCAGATCCGGGCATGGATACACTGTTTTCACCGGCTGAGAGGCGGCTCACAATCTGTCCGAGCTTACGCCCGTCAAGAGAATACAGACGCAGATTGTAGGTTCCTCCTGAGGAAACAGAAAGATTCAGGCCGGAAGTACTTACGGAGGTCAGCTGAATTCCCGCTGTTTTGGAAGATACCGCCGTTTTCGAAACCGGAACATCGCCGGCAGAAAGACCTTCGATCTGCAGAGAGCGAATCTTGATTTCTCCCGAAGTACCTTCGAAATTGGTCGCAAATTCCAGGGAATTCACGCTTGATTTATCAAAATCAACGGATGTGCCCCAGGAAGGCTGACTGAAATCGGCCGTACTGAGGTTAAAGGTATCGCGTACCCAGGAACCGGAAGTATTTTGCATACCAGCAAAATAATGCGCATCATCGGTTACTGCAGGATGGGGCAGAACAAAATTGAAATCCCCTGTTGTGCTGTACTCAATAATGATAAAGTTGGGACTGGAGAGATCTGTTTTTAGCTCCGCCGCCAGGCAGGCATACACATAGTCCTCATTCTCAGTATCAGAGGATTCCATTGTAAAGGTAACCCCCGCAATACTGTCATTCTGAACCAGCCCGCCGGAGGTATCCTGGGTTGATCCGAGAGCATCAAGATAGGTATACCAGCCAAGATAACCGGCAACATTTTCGCCGTCCTTAAGAGCGCCATCAATAACAGATATGGTAAAAGTTTTTTCGTAAGTGAGGCCTCCGGAATCGGTAACTTTTATCTTAACCGTATATTCCCCTTTGGCAAGAGCTGCAGCAGTCACCAGAGCACCGCCGCTGATTTTGAAATTATCTGAACCGGAAACGAGGGAGAAGGTGTGACTGTCACCAACATTGGCATCCACAGCTGTCAGAGCACCGACCACCGCATCTGCAGAATTTGCAGATACAGAGGAAGAGGAGAGCGTAATGTCCGAGGGGGCAACGTTCTCCTGTTCACCGGGATCATTAATTGCCGCAAGAACAGCTACCAAAGGTGCATTGTAATAGATCCCCACCTCATTGGTGACGGCATCATTGCGGTAATCATCATAGCCACTGCCGTCGGCATACTTAGGGCCGCCCACAAGTGCACCGACAAGATCATATTCGTTCTGTGTTGAAATATCTCCCCACTGACCGTAATTACTTCCAAAGACAGCCGGTTCACCGCCGAACGCGGCAGCGTGGTGAATCTGTCCCATGGGATAATCTGAACCATAGCCGGAAAGAAAGCTGAATCCCGATGGTGCATCGGGAAAACCAGCATGATCACCAAGAATAAAATCGACATTTGAAAGGGCCAGATCTTTAAACTGTACAGAATCCGGGGACAGATCATAGGCAAGCATACCAACATAAGCAGCTGCTGCTGCAAATTTCATACTCCCCCAGGAAAGACCTTCTTCAGAAGCAAAGAAAGAAAACCCCGCCGATGACATGGAATCAATATAGCTGGTCGCTTCCCTCATGAGGTTTTCCTTCTGCGTTCCCGCTGAAGGCAGAACGTCATCCTTGGCAATATCATAGGCCACAAGAGGCGCCACTGAGGAATAATCAAGAACAAACCATGTAGGCATGCTGAAATTGGCAAGCCCAACAAAGCCATTTGCATCAACAATATAATCAGTTTCTTTGGTGGCGCGGTACAGCTGTATTGCACCAAAGGCCATATCATCAGCCCAGGTGGCGTCACTGTAGGGGCCGTTATCCTCAGTACCGAAATCCGCCGTATTCACGGTTCCCTTCGATGCATTTCCAAAGGCATAAAATTCCTTTGCCTTCTCAAGACATTGTGTCGCATAGGATGCATCGTAGGGCTCGTACGCTATAGACATCATGGCCAACACCGCTGCATGTGTACCCGCAACATTTGATCCGCCGCTGCCGGAGACATAAAACGCCTGACGTGTGCCGCTGGCTTCATTCTCTGTCTGATATACCGGCGTGGAGGGACTGGTATGGTCTTCTGAAGGCTGACCAACCTGGTAGTACATTTTATCACCCTGAATAAGCTTCATGGCATAATCCGTATAATGCTTCACCTCGTCCAGAACATCGGGAATACCGTTTGCACCGCCCTCGGAATTGGCAAAGGAATAATTATCTTCATGGCTGCCGGGGAAATTAATATATGAATGAAGCAGCACTCCGGCAGCATACCCGCCGGTGATGGCAAACTTAATGTGATCACCGCAATCATGCCATCCGCCTTCCAGGTCTACGCCGTTAATATTCGCATCATGCCAGTGACACGCATCGTGACCAATCCACGACTTTGCATTCCCGCCGCATCGCTGAGCACCGAAAAAACGTGTTGCAAGACGCTGTGCCTTTTCATAATCCTGTGCCCCCAGCACTGTCTGCCCCA
Organism: Fibrobacterota bacterium; assembly: GCA_051745065.1. Lineage (GTDB taxonomy): Bacteria > Fibrobacterota > Chitinivibrionia > Chitinivibrionales > Chitinivibrionaceae > Chitinivibrio. Next base: position 5,188 of record JBNJDQ010000058.1, on the reverse strand, counting down.
AAAGCAGCACTGCCAGGACAGCTGTCATTGTTTTCTTACCTGCACGCATAGAAACCTCTTTTTTATTAAACCTAATCAGTAATGTAGTTCATTTTTTCAAAATTTCCATAAAATAGTATATACATCAGGGACGTTTCTCTATTTTACCATTATTTTCGTATACACGGTTGCCTTTGCCGTACGGGCTACAGCAATGTATACCCCGCGGGACACATTCATATCACCCAGATGCACTGCAGAAACCGGGCGGGTATTCTGATACACTTTCACCCCCTTGGCTGAAAGAAGGGTAAACTGCGCCGGAGTGCCGTCCGCAAGGGAAAGTGTATTTCCGGAATACTGCAGGGCCGTATTCCCCACAGTATTTGCAGTGCCCGTTGAAACAATGGGAGTTGTCCGCGGAGCAAAACAGTTGAGGCGCAGATCAGATACGGTAATCTCGGTTACAGCTCCCTGTTCAATGGCTTCAAAGGAAACGCTGATTACATCTTCCATATCGGGAAGATCCTTCATGTTCTCTCCGCCGGTCCAGTCCGGTTGAATAAACTCGGACGGCTGCAGAAGAAGGGTTGTATCGCCGGCCGCAGCGGGAAGATCATAATAATGGGATGTACCGCTCTCGTACAGCTCCTGTTGATCCAGCACCAGTTTTAACGGCGCATCAGACCGGTAGGTCAGAACAATGTAGTTTACATCGGTGTAATCTCCGGGGACTGAAACCGCACCTTTCAGCCATGAGTAGCCATCATAGCTGTCTTCCAGCAGATTCATACTGAGGGTTGCCGTACCGCTTTGAGAAGTATCAAAGGTGATTTCCGAACCGTTCAGATCAGCATCCACCGACCAGCTGCCGGTTTGAATAAAGTTATCTGAGAGGTTGGCTGTATCTACATTCAGCTGCGGATCTTCATAAAAAGCCGTCAGAAAAACGTTTTCATCAGGCATGGAAAAAGTAATAACAGAATCCGCCGGGGAAGAAACATACTCTGTATCACCACCCCATTTTTTGAAAGACCATCCGGCAGGACATTGATTCGCAGCAAGGGTGATCTCATCCCCCACCGTGTATGTACCGGAGCCGCCGGCGTTGGTTATGGTGAGATCAAATTCGGTTTTCGGTGTAACCTCGCCCCCCGGTGCCCACCAGTTACCGGAAATCAGAAGCATGTTTAACAGATTTAGGGCCGTGTTGTATTCATCCCGTCCCTGCTCATTATGTATGGTCATCCACAAATTGTTCAGTAAATTCTGATGCGAGGAATCCACAATACAGGCAGACGCAAAAGGTGCCTGAAACCCCACAGAGGAATAGTTGGAAATCGGTGTACCGTCCAGGTCATAGCCGGATACAATATTGGATGGATCACTCCCGGTTTCGCTTTCAAGCCAGTCAAGAATTTTATTCAGGGATTCCTTTGCTTCCGGAGTGCCGTTATGGGCATAATCCGTGGCAATTCGCCAGGGAAAGCGACAGGCATTCCAGTAGTACTTATCTGCATTTTCTTCACCCGTACCACCACCTTCATGATCGGGATAGGGATCGGATCCGGCAATAAAATCGGGCATGAGCCCCGTGGTGGGGGAATACTGTGAGGAAACGGCGTCGATAAGTGAGTAAATCGTATCGGCAGCCGCATTCCAGAAAGGATCTTCCGTGATAGTGTTGTACGCCCGCAGGTGCCCCGCCATCCAGTCGGAACTGCGTGTGGTGTATTCATCACTGTCCCAGTCCCCCAAAAGTACGCGCTTTGAATAATAGCCCATGTCATACTCTTTTATGCCGTACTGAATCAACCTTTCCGCTTCACTGCGGTAATCGATTTCACCATCGGATCCCCACTGATAATGGGCAAGGATCAGGCCGTAGGCAATATCCATATCACCGTCACTGGCGGAAGAAGACGCCGATTCGCTTTCATAGGCATCAACGACCCAGGACATAGTGTACTGATTGGATTCACTGGGATGATCCTTATAAAACCGGAACATGCCGTCGAAATATTCCCGCGCATTTGCATCATACCCCGCCATGAGGGCAAAAATAATCATGCCGTAGCCGTGAGCTTCGGATATTGTACTGCTTGCATCTCCGCCTTCGCCATTTCCTTTGGCTTCTATATAGTAGCCCCGGGCCGTGTTGGAGGATTCCCGCAGGTAGCTGTCGCGGTAATGATCATATATTTCGGTGATATCAGCATTCATACCTTCCTGCGATACAGTATCCGGTTTAATGCACCCGGCAAAATCCCGCTCCTGGGGAAAGGGAAACTGTTCAGCTGAAAAGACAACCCCGATTGATGTGATGAGTACGGCTGCGGCCTGCTTTAACATGGCAACACTCCTGAGGTTAAGGTTCATATATATAATACAACAGAATAAACAGTTTTTCCGAAATCATTTTTTACATTTCTTTCACGGTTTTTCAGATAACCCTGTTGTTTGCAAAAGCCGAAAAAAACAATAAACATTTTCATATTTGTGTACTTTCCATTTCCTTTTTGTTAAAATATTCAACAGAATGTTTCATAATGGATCAATACAGGCCCTTTTTCTCTACTGGCATCACTCTTGTTAGTAAAGAAAGGAAAGAATAATCTGAAAAGGAGATTCCATGAAACTTGAGAAATTTACGCAAAAATCACAGGAAGCATTGCAGGATGCCCAGGCTTCGGCCCTGGAAAACAATCATCAGGAGATTCAGGAAGTGCATATTTTTGCAGCCATGCTGAATCAGGAGGATGGTCTCGTTCCGCAGATCATTTCTGCAGCGGGAAAGGATACCGCAGTCTTTAAAGGGCTGACAGATCTTGAGCTTTCCCGTCTGCCGCGGGTCCAGGGAAGTCAGCAAAATCCCTACCTTTCCCGATCCGCATCGAAGATACTGAACGCTGCTGAAAAGACCGCTTCGTCCCGGGGGGACGAATATGTCTCAACGGACCATATTCTGACGGCCATCGTGGAAAGCTCAGACCATTTTGCCCAGGCCCTGCGCGAAAGAGGGTTGACAAAAAAAGCAGTTGCCGATGCAGTAAAAGCTGTCCGCAAGGATGAAAAAATAACCAGCCCCACCCCGGAGGCCACCATGAATGCCCTGGATAAATTCGGCATAAACCTGACCGAAGAAGCACGCCAGGGGCGGCTTGATCCGGTGATCGGCCGGGATGAAGAGATTCGCCGGGTGATTCAGATTCTTTCGCGGCGCACCAAGAACAACCCTGTTCTGATCGGGGAACCCGGCGTGGGTAAAACCGCCATCGCCGAAGGTCTGGCCCGGCGCATTGTGGAACAGGATGTCCCTGAAGGGCTCAAGAAGCGCTCCCTCATCTCTCTTGATATGGGTTCACTCATTGCGGGAGCAAAATATCGCGGTGAATTTGAAGAGCGCCTGAAAGCCGTTCTGAAGGAGGTAAAGAAATCCGACGGAGAAATTATTCTCTTCATCGATGAGCTTCACACCGTGGTGGGTGCCGGAAAAACCGAAGGCTCCATGGATGCGGGCAACCTGCTCAAACCCATGCTTGCCCGGGGTGAGCTGCACTGTATCGGTGCGACAACCCTGGACGAATACCAAAAACACATCGAAAAAGATGCCGCCCTGGAACGGCGCTTCCAGACGGTCACCGTGGATCAGCCCAGTGTGGAAAACACCATCTCCATTCTGCGCGGCCTGCGTGAACGCTACGAAGTGCACCACGGCGTTAAGATCCGCGACGAAGCCCTCATTGCGGCGGCCGGTCTTTCTGACCGCTACATTACGGGACGGTTTCTGCCGGATAAAGCCATTGACCTGGTGGATGAAGCCGCAGCCTTTCGCCGCACGGAAATCGACTCCTCCCCCGTGGAGATCGATGAACTCCGGCGTCGAAAAATGCAGCTTGAGATTGAGATCCGCGGGCTGCAAAGCGAAAAGGAGGAGAAACAGAGCAGCAAACTGCAGGAGCTGCAGGAACGACTTTCCAACGTGCAGGAGGAATTATCCGCTCTGCAGGCCCGGTGGAACAGGGAGAAAGAGAGCGTTCAGCGCCAGCGGGATCTGCGCAAAGAGCTGGATGCACGCCGGTCAGAACTGGAGCGGGCTCAGCGTGAGTACAACCTCAACCGGGCGGCGGAACTGCAGCACGGGGTGATTCCCGATCTGGAGCAACGCCTTGCCGCGGCTGAAGAGGAGGCCAATGATCCCGGCAAAGAGCGTCTTGTCTCCGAAGAGATCGATGAAAGCGATGTCGCCTCCATCGTGAGCCGGTGGACCCATATCCCCCTGGAGAGACTGGTGGAAAGCGAACGGACCAAGCTGCTTTCCCTAGCCGACCACCTGCATGAACGGGTCATTGGGCAGAACCGGGCCGTGGAGTCCGTCTCCGAGGCGATTCTGCGCGCCCGGGCCGGCTTGAGCGATCCCAACCGTCCCATCGGTTCGTTTCTCTTTCTGGGGCCCACCGGGGTCGGTAAGACGGAACTCGCCCGCACCCTTGCGGAGAACCTCTTTGACGATGAACGGTCCATGATTCGTATCGACATGTCCGAGTTTATGGAGCGCCACGCCGTGTCCAAACTGGTCGGTGCACCTCCGGGATATGTCGGCTACGACGAAGGGGGTAAGCTGACCGAATCTGTGCGGCGCAAACCCTACTCTGTGATCCTCCTCGATGAGATCGAGAAGGCGCATCCCGATGTGTTCAATATTCTTCTGCAGATACTTGATGACGGCCGACTGACCGACTCCAAGGGACGACAGGTGAATTTCAAGAACACCCTGATTATCATGACCTCCAATATTGGCTCCTCCTTTATACTGGAGAATGCCGCCATGGACGAGGATGAACGGTCGGAAAAGGTCAAGGAGTCACTCAAGGACTACTTTCGCCCGGAATTCATCAACCGGATCGATGAAACCGTGGTGTTTCATTCTCTGAGGGCTGAACATATTCGGGAGATCACCCGCCTGCAGCTGCGGCATCTGGCCACACGCCTTGCGGATCAGGAGATCGCTCTCACCTGGAGCGACGATGCCCTGACACTGATTGCCGAAGAAGGCTACGATGCGCAGTTCGGTGCCCGCCCGCTCAAGCGATTTATTCAGCGGGCCGTGGAGACGGAGCTCTCCCGCATGATTATCCGCGGAGATATCGGACCGGGAACAACCTGCCGCATTACCGCCGAAAACCGGCACCTGCGGTTTACACCGGAA
>JBNJDQ010000057.1:0-13830 GCA_051745065.1 Fibrobacterota bacterium | reverse complement strand
GACACGGGCAGGGCCGGTCTCGTAGATGAAACGGGCAGTCCTGTTCAGCTGCGTGGGATGAGTACCCACGGAATTCAGTGGTTTGACGAGCTGTATACAGAGGATGCCCTTCGCGCCCTTGCAGAGCACTGGAAAGCCGATGTCCTGCGTATTTCCCTTTACGCCCGTGAAGGCGGGTATGCAAAACGATCAGCGTATTATACCCGCCGCGTGGATGAGCTTGTACAGCAGGCGACGCAGAACGGGTTGTATGTTATCATTGACTGGCATCAGCTGACACCGGGTGATCCCAATGCGGATAAAGAAAATGCCAAAACCTTTTTTGCACACATGGCAGAAAAACACGGCGCAAAGGAGAATGTGATTTTTGAGATCTGCAATGAGCCCAATGATGTGGGAGAAGGTGACTGGATCAGCGGTGAAAGTGCCTATGATGTTACCTGGGATGAACATATAAAACCCTATGCCGAAGAGATTATTCCGATTATTCGGGAACATTCCGATAATATTATTATTGTGGGCACACCCAAGTGGGCGTCACGTCCCAATGATGTAATCGGAAATCCTCTGGATGATACCAATGTTATGTATACTCTGCATTTTTATGCCGGATCCCATACCTATAAAAAGGGAGATGACAAATGGCATTACATGGATAATATGCGTGAAGCAATCAGGGCGGGGCTGGCAGTTTTCGTAACAGAATTCGGTACGCAGACACATACGGGGGATGCGGAAAATGACTTTGCTGCATCCCGTCACTGGCTGGATTCCCTTGCCAAATACAATGTCAGCTGGTGTAACTGGAATTATTCCGATGACAGCAGAAGCGGGGCCGTATTTAAAGAAGGGGCTGTGGGGCCGTGGTCTTCGGCGAAGGATTTTGCCGATCCCGATAATATGAAGGAGGCCGGACGGTGGATCTTTGAACGGATTCGCAATCCCGGTGACGGCGGCTATACTATTCAGCTCTCCGCCCCGGCAGGGGTGCAGTTTTCTCCGGCCGGTCCCCTCGTTGTGAGTTCAGGCGAGGAGCGTACCGTTGCTATCAGTACGGAGGAAGGATATGTCATGGAGGATGTTCTGGTTAACGGCGTTTCCCGGGGGAATATCGATTCCTACACCTTCGAAAATATGCGTGGTGACTCGTCTCTCACTGTACGCACCCGTCCTGTTACCAATCATGAACTGTTGGAGAACGGCTCGTTTACCGACGGTGAAAAGGGGTGGGCTTTTCATGCCTGGGGCAGCGGCAGCGGCACGGGGGATGTTTCCGGCGGAGCGTATCAATTTACGGTGAATCGGGCCGGTGAAAACATATGGGATTTCACGCTTTTGCAGCGGCCTGTTGCACTGCAGAAAGATCGGCTGTACCGCCTTTCCTGGCAGGCGGCTTCTCCCGATGAAAAAGAGATGCTTGTGACGGTCCAGAAACCCGGTGAGCCCTACACGGTGTATCATAATGCCCGAAAGACCCTGGCTGATACGTCCTGCACTTTTGTTTCCACCTTTGTCATGAATCATCCGTCGGACCCGCAGGCATCCATTCAGTTGCAGTCCGGTAGTGATACCGGCACAGCGCTTATCTCATCGGTTTCCCTGGTGGAACTGATAGATTCCGGACTGGTGCTGACCGGGCCGGAGCAGGAGAGCTGTGCCCCCGGAGATACTCTTTCCCTGTCCTGGCGCAGTACCGATGATATTGCAGAGGTGATGCTTTGGTACGCAACGGACAGCACCGAGTGGCAAAAGATCGCAGCCCGGCCGTCTGATGGGGGGAGCGGTTCCTTTGCATGGACTGTGCCTGCCCTGAAGGGCGAAGAGATCTTTTTCAGAGCTCAGTCCGCCGCGGGACGGGGGCCGTCCGCAAAGACAGGGCCGGTACGCATTGCAGATAAATAACGGCATGATTTCTGCTTTGTGACTCAGGAATACGGTATGGGGTGCAGATATCGCTCGTATGCAACGGATCTGCACCGCCACCGTGGCCGGACCGCTGTCTTTATCGAAAGGATACACCATGGATATAACGGACAGTTCCGCCATTCTGGAGAGTATTTCCGACGGTGTTTTCACCGTTGATACCACCTGGCGGATTACCTTTTTCAACCGTGCAGCGGAGCGCATTACCGGAGTGGATCGCTCTGAAGCTGTGGGGGCATTTTGCTTTGACGTCTTCCGTTCCAGTATCTGCGGGCCCCAATGTGCCCTGCGCCGTTCCATGGAGAGTGCGGAACCTGTCATCAACCGGGCCTGTTATTTTATTAACAGCAGCGGAGAATCGGTTCCCATATCCATTTCCACTGCGGTGCTTCACGATGACGCGGGCAATGTTGCCGGTGGGGCCGAAACTTTTCGCGATCTTTCCGAGATTGAGGCCTTGAAACGGGAGATCAGCGGGAAGTATTCCGCCGGAAGCATGAGCAGCAGCAGTCCGCGCATGGAGCAGGTTATGCAGCTGATTTCCGTGGTTGCCCCCACATCTTCCACGGTGCTGATTCAGGGGGAGACCGGCACGGGTAAGGAAGTGGCCGCGCGCACGATCCATGAGCTGAGTGAACACCGAAGCGGGCCTTTCAAGGCCGTCAACTGCGCTGCTCTGCCTGAAAATCTTCTGGAATCAGAACTGTTTGGTCACGTCAAGGGCGCCTTCACCGGCGCTGTTGCGGATAAACAGGGGCTCTTTGCGCAGGCCGGAAGGGGAACGCTTTTTCTGGATGAGATCGGCGATATCTCTCCGGCCATGCAGGTTAAACTGCTGCGTGTGCTGCAGGAGCGCGAATTTCAGCCCGTGGGAAGTAGCCGGACCTGCTCCAGCAATGCCCGGATTATTGCGGCAACCAACCGTGATTTGAAAGGGATGATTGAGCAGGGAACCTTTCGTGAGGATCTCTATTTCCGCCTGAAGGTGATTGCTATTCCTCTGCCGCCTCTGCGGGAGCGCGTGGAGGATATTCCCGCCCTTGCCGAGGTGTTTCTTCGCCGGTACAGCCTTGCCTATAATAAATCAATCGAATCCATTACCCCCGATGTGTTCGCCCTCTTTCGCGCCTATTCCTGGCCGGGAAATATTCGTGAGCTGGAAAATGTCATGGAGCGGGCGGTTATTGTCAGTGCGGGGCGGGAGATCGATATTGCATCTTTGCCGCAGGAGCTTATGGGTTCCGTGCAGTTACGGGACGGGGCCAAAACTCTGCGGGAGCAACGGGGGATGAGCGAAAAGCAGACCATTCTCTCGGCCCTGAAGGAGTGTGGCTATAACCGGCAGAAAACCGCTGACTATCTGGGGGTTCATAAAACCACCCTTTTTCGCAAAATCAAAGCACTGGAGATTACCATTCCCCGCTGAGTTGCATTTCTGCTACCCCTATAACTGATAGTAGCAAAATTGCTACTCCGTATGCTCCGGAACCTCGGGGCTTTTTTTGTTTTCCCCCTGAAACAGAGCGTTGATCAGGTTTCTGTCGTTTTGGCACGGGGTATGCTTATGACTGTCGAAATACGTATGGAGGCTGAGATGAAAATTGCCCTGCCCCTGTGGGATAAACGCATTGCTCCGGTCCTTGAGACGGCACAGATGCTGAGAATTGCAGAAGATGAACAGACATACGGGGATATTCCCTGTAATTGTGCGGATGTGCAAAGCCTGCGCGCCATACTGCACCGGGAATCCGTGGATGTTCTTATCTGCGGAGCTGTACGCGGATGTGTCAGGCGAGCCCTCCGGATTCCCGGGGGACGAACGATATCCTTTATTACGGGCAGGGCGGAAAATGTTCTTGCAGCCTTTTACCGGGATGGAACCCTTGGACCGGAGTTCAGCATGCCCGGTTGCAGAAAACAGGAACAGAAAAAGGGTGCAATGCCCACAACAAAGGAGGCAGATATGCCTGGATTTGACGGAAGAGGCCCCACAGGACGCGGGCCGATGACAGGACGACAGATGGGACGCTGCAGTTCAGAGCAGGGACTTCCTGCTGCAGATACCCGGGGGATTACAGAGGCCCCGGCTGAATACGGTGATCTTCGCGGACGGGGACTGGGTCGCGGATTTCGCGGCGGACGTTCCTTCGGACGGCGCGGAATGGGCCGCGGATTCAGATTTCGCGGCGGATGGTAGCATTTCAGGGCTCCTGCGGGAGCCCACTTCATTGACACGGAAAATAACGCGAAAGAGAGAGAATCTATGAAAATAGCAATCAGCAGTGACGGAACCGGACCGGAGGATCCCGTACAGAAACGATTCGGCCGGGCAAAGAATTTCGTCATCTATTCAACCGAGGATGAGACGTATCACCCTGTGGCCAACACGCAGAGTCTGAATGCCGCACAGGGGGCCGGTATCCAATCGGCACAGCGCATTGTGGAAAACGGGGCAGAGGTACTGATCTCCGGACATTGCGGGCCCAAAGCCTTTGCCGTTCTCAAACAGGCGGGGGTTCGCATTTACACATTACCTTCAGCATCGGTCGGTCAGGCAGTGGAGATGTATCTGTCCCATACCCTGACACCTCTGGATGATGCCGATGTGGAAGGGCACTGGGTCTGAGTATGAAAACATATCTGGAATGTATTCCCTGTTTTATACAGCAGGGACATAAAGCCCTGGAGACTGTCAGCACGGGAAGCAGTGAAGAGAAGGCGGAGGTCATGAAAGAGATTCTTGCAGAAACCGCACGCCTTGACCTGACCATGCCTCCTCCGCAGACAGCGCAGAAAATCCATCGGATTATCCGCAGTGCTCTCGGCGTGGATGATCCCTATTACGCGGTTAAAAAAATGTCCACCCGCGTGGCCAAAGAGCTTATGTACAAGGTAAAAAACGCCATTTATCTGGCAGAGGATTCCTTTCAGGCGGCAGTACGCTATGCCATTGCGGGGAACAGTATGGACTATGCCATCTACGATCACCGCGATGAACATATCATCAGCCGTAATCTTGATAAAGTATCCTTTGCGCCGATTAATCTGGATCATCTTGCAGAATTAAAAGAGGCTCTTACAAAGGCCGAATCCATTTTGATATGCGGGGATAATGCCGGGGAAACGGTCTTTGACCGGCTTCTGATTGAGGTGATTCGCCGGGATGTCAACGAGGGCGCCCGGATAACCTATGCCGTGAAAGGGGCACCCATTATTAATGATGCCCTTCGTGAAGATGCGGAAGAAGCCGGACTGCATGAGGTGTCTACCATTATCGATAACGGTTCCGATGCACCGGGAACGCTCCTGTCCGATTGTTCTTCGGAGTTTCGCAGCCATTTTGAAACGGCCGATGTGGTTATTGCCAAGGGGCAGGCCAATTACGAAACCCTCAGTGATGTATCGCGGGATATCTTCTTTCTTACCCAGATTAAATGTCCCGTTATTGCGGATATGACCGGCCATACGGTCGGGGACTGGCTGGTGGAATCACGAACTGCCCTGAGCAGAGAAACGGAGGCCCTGTGAAGATTGCTGTAGCTTCCGGGAAAGGGGGCGTGGGGAAAACAACGGCAGCTCTTTCCCTGGCCCATGTCATGGGGCCCGAGTCGCTCTTATGTGACTGTGATGCTGAAGAACCCAATTGCCATCTCTTCTGCAGGGATGACCGCACGGAAATTGAAGATGTGACTGTAAAAGTGCCGGAGATATCCGCAGAACTCTGCACGAAATGCGGAAAATGCGGCGCCTTCTGTCAATACAATGCCATTGTTGCCCTGCCCGGGCAGACACCGCTGTTCTTCAGTGAACTCTGTCACAGCTGCGGAGGGTGCGCCCTTGTCTGTCCCGCCGGTGCAATTACCGAACGCAATGCGAAAGTAGGCAGAATCAACCGCACGACCCGTACGGACGGCGGTATTCTTCTGGATGGGGCGGTCACGGTGGGTATGCCCCTGGTGACGGCGGTCATTTCGCAACTTCTGAAAAAAACGCAGGATCATGACCAGGTTATTATCGATGCTCCCCCGGGAACAGCCTGCCCTTTTGTGGAGGCGGTCTCCGATGCAGATTACGTTATTCTGGTCACCGAACCGACCCCCTTCGGACTCAATGATCTGAAGCTGGCTGAAGAATTTGTTCGAACAATGAATATTCCCTTCGGGGTGATTATCAACCGCGTGGAAGATGAAGAAAACGAGGTGGCGGCGTACTGTCAATCCGAAAATATTACTCTGCTTATGCAGATTCCCTTTCGCCGGGATATCGCTCTGGCCTGTGCTGAAGGAGCCGTCCTGACGCAGTTTGATCACTCTGTAAAAACGCAGTTTGCCCAAACGGTGCAGTTCATACGCGAATGCGTTCAGGAGGCATTATGAAAGAGATTCTGATTATCAGTGGAAAAGGAGGAACCGGCAAAACCTCCGTCACGGCCGGACTGGCCTGTATCAGCCGGGCCCAGGCTGTGGCGGACTGTGATGTTGATGCGGCAAATCTGCATCTTGTCCTGCGGGGACAGCAGGCTGAAGGCGGTGCGTTTTACGGCGGCCATGAAGCGGTGATTGATCAGGACCGCTGTTTCAGCTGCTTTAAATGTCAGTCCCTGTGCCGGTTCGATGCGATCTCCGAGAAGGCCCTTGCTTTTTCCGTGGATCCCGTTGCCTGCGAAGGATGCGGTGTTTGTGTTGCGTTCTGCCCGGCTGAGGCCATTGATTTTCCCCGCGCCCTGAGCGGTGAATGGTATCTGTCGAATACGGCCTTCGGAATTATGGCACATGCCCGTCTGACGCCCGGCGCGGAAAACTCCGGCAAGCTTGTAACGAAGGTGCGTGAAACCGCCCGGGCTGCGGCCAAAAAGCGGCAGGCTCCCTTTATTCTTATCGACGGACCGCCGGGAGTGGGGTGTCCTGTTATATCATCCGTGACCGGCGTGGATTTGGCTGTTGTTGTGACGGAACCCACTCTCAGTGGTATCCATGATATGAAACGGGCCCTCTCCCTGGCACGGCATTTTGGTGTGGCGCCGGCTGTGGTGATCAACCGCTGGGATATTAACGAAGAGCAGAGCGGCAGAATAGAAGCCTTCTGCAAGGACAATGCAATCCCCCTTTTGGGGAAAATTGCGTACACTCCGGAGTTTGTTCGGGCGCAGAAGGCGGGTATCTCCATACCGGAGTACGCCCCGGACAGTGCTGCCGCAGAAAAGATGAAAGAGATCTGGAATAGTATACAGGAAAACCTAACCCTTTAAAAACAGGAGTACTCAATGAAAATTGCTGTACCTACAGCCGGTGATATGCTCACCCTTCATTTCGGTCATTGCGAAAAATTTACCCTTCTTGAATGTGAAGACGGGCAGGTAACCCGTGTGTACACGGAGGTTCCGCCCCCGCACGAGCCCGGGGTACTGCCCCGCTGGCTTGCTGAGCAGGGGGCCACCCTGATTATTGCCGGCGGCATGGGCCAGCGTGCACAGCAGCTGTTTACGCATAACGGGATTGATGTTGTGGTCGGTGCGCCGCAGAAAGATCCTGCTGAACTGGCGCAGCTCTACCTGAAGGGAGAATTGGTTTCCGGCACCAATGCCTGCGACCATTGATCAGCTATTGAGCTTTCATGTGATGTATTTGTAACAGTTTCCGCCGCTTCTTATCCGGGAGGCGGCGGTTTTGTTTATCAATCCTGCAGGGCGCCGTGTGGTTGTCTGTATGATCTGCTGCAGAAAAAAAATACAGTGGTATCAGCCCGAATGATATGATATATTTTGGAAAACCCTTACTCTGCAGAGATAGATTTTAAAAGGAATAGCAATGATGGGAAAACAAAAACGTTCGTTTATATATTTCATGCGTCAGATCCATTTCTGGGTAACTCTCTTTGTGATGGTGCCGATCTTTATTGTTACAACCTCCGGTCTGGTGCTGATGGTAAAGAAACAGTCTGACTGGGTTCAGCCCCCGACACAGCGGGGAAGTGCAACAGCGCCGACCCTGTCTTTTGCAGATATTCTGACGCGGGTATCCGGGGTAGATTCCCTGGGTGTTTCTTCCTGGAAGGATATCGACCGTCTGGATGTGCGCCCGGATAAAGGGGTGATTAAAGTACGCACCGAAAACCACCGGGAGTTGCAGATGGATGCCGCCACCGGCGAGATTCTACAGACTGCTGTGCGCCGATCCGATGTAATTGAAGCGGTCCATGACGGTTCGTTCTTCGGAAAACGAACGAAATATCTGGTGTTTTTTACGGCTGAGATACTGTTCTTTTTACAGCTTCTCACGGGAATTATTCTGTTCATCCATATTATTCGCCGCCGTCTGCAGCAGAAGAGAAACCGCTCTGCGGCAGAAAATGCCTGAGCCGGAAGCCGGTCCCCGGCTTTGCGGTGCACCCCCACGCCTTTGACCGCCCGCTGAAAGGGGAAACTACTTCAGTATGTCGCAACCGTACCCGTCAGCAGGGTATGATCCTTGATTCCGCAGTTGGATCTGATTTTCGAATATTTTGAATTGATCGGAGCGGGACCGATGCCGCAATATAACTCGGCTCACGCCGATATGTCGGTACTGCCACCGACGGGGCAGTTCCTTTTCCCATGGCAGAAAAGAAAAGCCATTCATGGGGGGGGGCATACGACCAAATGAGACATCTTTCATTGGGGAGGCCGTTTCGATCCTCCCACGTTGTATTACAGCATGACTCGATCATGGCCGAAAGAACAGTATCTGCCCTTCGCTCAGTGATTCTGCCAATGATGGTATTCTGTGACTTGAAGGTGGAGACAAGCCCCACCTCTACAGGAATGGAGGGCAGGATCGCACACACCCTGTAGAGGCGCGGTCTCGTGTCCGCCTGGCCTGGTTGAATCAATGCGGGGTAATGGATATGAATGCATTCACCGAATGGGTACATATCAATACCGTTCCAAATCATTGATCAACAAGTTCATGGAAAAACAATGAACCCGTAACTGCGGATTTTAGGATGATACGGGCACTGACGGAGAGCGGTGGTGGAAATACGCGTCTTGTTTTCATGAATTAAGGTTTGCAAATATTATTTGGGCAACAAAAAACATTGTGTGATACATTATCAGAGGTGAGGTGTTGGGTATAACAGAAAGGAAACGCCCTATGAGAAAGAATCTGATTGTGTTATCGTGTTTGGTCCTGTGTATCGCTGTCTTTGTCCTGGTTACGACAGGAGGTTCCACGGATGAATCTTTGAGAAAGCCGCTCTCCGTTGAACGCGAAGAGAGTCAGGACGAGGAAATGCGCGAAGAGAAATTTGCTCCCTGGACGGCTGACAAAGCGGCAGTACACCAGAATCTTCTGAAGGAATACGGCGTAGATCCCGGTGCTGTGCGGGGCGTTCAGACCTACGCCGGTGGTGCTCTCACAGGAGAGTGGCGAAACCGCGGTGCCAAAAATATGCCCGGCGCTTTTAAGTTTACCGAGATGCTTGACGGAACGGATACAATCTACGGAGTAACATGGAACCATTATGCCGGAGAGTATAACTCAAAATCATACATTTTTAAAGGGACGGTGTACAATCCGAAAACCGGAACAACCGGCGATGACTTTGTTCGCCTGAACGGGCACTGGCCCAATCGCTTTCAAAAACTGATTGCTCTGCGCGCAGAGGGTGTAACCCGGCTTACGGCACTGGTGGAAAACGGACCGGTGCGGTATACCGATGATGACGGAAAAACCTGGAACAGCCCGTCGGGGCTGCCTGCTGTTATACAGAGTATTGCCGTGAACCGGCAAAACAACAATCGTATGTATGCAACGGACGGCCGCAGTGTCTATGAGTCCGTGGATATGGGGGAAAGCTATACGCGTCTTGAGGATTTCGGCGGGGACGGGGATGCTTTTCTTTACTCTCCCCGGTACGCGGTGCAGGCCGGAGCGGATAATCTGTTTCTGGCCCGTGAAGGAACCTTTCACCAATTGAACAGCAGCGGCACCTCCTTTACCAGTCGCGGGAGCTATTCCGGTGCCCACGGCGATAAGAACTTTTCCATCGGCGGGGATGTGCGCAAACTCTACGTAAGCGAAAACAGTAAATACTGGGTGAGCACGGATACGGGCCTTTCATGGACACAGAAATTCCCCAATGGAAACTGGTACGGGAGCCGCGAGGGCGAAATGAGTGCCGGGAAATTCCTCTGTGTACATCCGGAAAACCCCGATTACGTCATCGGCGGCTATGCACAGCCCGTTTTTTCCCGGGACGGCCTGGATACGGATGTCTCTTCCACGGCCGGCTGGGGCTCCTACCAGAACGGTACCTCCCTTGGTGCAAATGCCTACTATGACAGGATTCGATTTAATTATCATCCGGACTTTCAGTCAAGCAGTTTCTTTTATAATGCATCGGGGGATCTTTTTTCTTCCCATTCCACGGACGGAGGGATCTTTGTCTCATACGGAGTATGGAACACTGCCACCGAGACCGACGCCTACGATAACGGCGGATACAGTACGGCCGACTTTATCAACCTTACAACTCTGGGAACCGTGTGCCCCCTGATCTATCGGGATAATCTCTTTACGGGGTATAAAGATGAAACGCATATTATCTACAGTACACAGGATCAGGGAACACAGAGCATTATTCCGGGTACCTCCGGAGATCTTCTGGATTTTTATCAGTCCATTGGTGGTGACGGGCCGCCCCTGAACAGTGCCGACGGGCGTCATGTGTGGAAATGGGACCGCCGGGGTACAGAAGTCTGGGCGCCCGTACAGATGTATGATGGGGCGGGAAATATGCGCAGTGCCGGAGATATCAACGGACGCTTCAGCAGTTCCGTGACGTTTTCCGATAATACCACTGTCGGCTGGGTCCGCACAGCAATCGATCATGATCAGCCGGCCTCACGGATGTGGGTGCTTTCGCGACGTCTGGACCGGGCGGAAGTCGGCCCTGACGGTGGAATGACGGGGCATTCAGTCAGTAAGGGCACAGGACATCAGGTGACGGCCCTTGCCCAGGCACAGGGAACACCGGATAAGGTGTGGTTTCTGCAGGAGGGGCGCGTCTATGCGTCGGACGATCGCGGTGACAGCTTTGACGACGGTACGGCAACGCCCTTTGGCAAAACCGCAAACCGTCAGAATATCGGTTCCGGCTGGGTACTTCCCGGTGATGATTCCTGGATTCTCTTTGCCGGGCCCTCCTCCAACGATGTCGGGGCAATTCTCTCCACGGACGGCGGCGCCACCTGGACGGATGTTACCGGAAATTTCCCTGCGGGAGATGATTTCCAGGTCGGTGGTATGGTGGGAACACCGGACGGGAAATACGTTTTTGCCGGCACTGATATCGGCCCCTGGGTTTTTGTTGTGGCCGAACAGACCTGGTACCCTGTCGGAGAAGGTGCGGCGAATTTCAATGCCACTGCCATGGAGTATATTTCCGCAACCAATACCGTTCGCTTTGGCACCTGGGGCAGCGGTGTGTGGGATTTTACCGTGTCTGAGGAGGCACCGGATCCCTTTATTACCGTGACTGCTCCCAATGGAGGCGAGGTCTATACGCCGGGCAGTGAGGTATCCCTTGCCTGGAATGCCTTTACCGAACAGGACAGCCTGCAGCTCTCTCTCATGCAGGAGGGAACGGTCTCTCAGGAGATTGCCACGGTCTCTTCACAGCAGGAGAGCTACACATGGAACCTGCCTGCAGATCTGCCCGCCGGGGAATACCGCCTGCGTGTTGCCCGGACCGATCAGGCCCTGAGTGATCTCAGTGACAGCAGCTTTACAGTTCAGGACCGGTACCTGCGCATATCCGAACCGGCTGAGCCCCTTCGGATGACTGCAGGGGAGCGTGTTCGTGTTCGGTGGGAAAGCAATGTGGATTCCACCCTTGCCGTGGGCCTGACCCGGCAGGGCTCCTGGATCTCCACGATCTCTGAGGGTGATCCCTCTGTGTCGGCGGGACAGCTTCTGTGGGATGTTCCCGATACTCTTGAAGAGGGGGATTACGGCGTGCGGATTATTTCCAAAAAACATACTGATCTGACTGCAAACAGGGATTCCCTTTTGCTGAACCGCGCTTTGCGGGAGCTTTCCGCAGCGTCCCTCAGCAGTGTCTCCGCTGACAGTGAAGAGCCCGGCCGTGAGGCGGTGCTGGCCCTGGACGGTGATCCGCAAACCTTCTGGCATACGGAATGGAGTGCTGCCCAACCGGATTTTCCCCATTCCCTTACGGGGGCCGTGGATACCGCGGTAACACTGGCCGGGTTTACGTATCTGCCCCGACAGGACGGCAGCAGTAATGGACGGATGGAAAACTACCGTATGGAAATACAATCGGCGGGGCAGTGGATTCCCGTGGATTCGGGAGCTCTTTTTTCCGAGGCGGCGAAACTGGCCTACTCCTTTCATACGCCCATAAAGGGGGATCGCTTTCGTGTAACCGCATTTTCCGAGCATGGCGGATCCCATTATGTGTCTGCTGCGGAGATCGGCCTGCTGTATGTCCATGAGGAGAGTACTCCCGTGAGTAAATCCCTGCAGAAGCAGTATCGTCAAAGCGGGCTCTCTGTTACCTCCGGGGGGAGTGTACGAATCACCCTGCCCCGCGAGGCTGCCTGGGGCCTGACCGTGCTTACGCCCTCAGGACGGCAGGTGCTTCGCCGGTCCGGCCGTGATCGCGGAATGCGTATCTCCCTGCAGGATGCCGGTATTTCTTCCGGTGTGTATGTGCTGCGCCTGGAGAGCTCCTTCGGCAGTATTGTGCGCCGGGCTGAATTTCGATAAGGACACAGACTGTCTTTTTTTCGGGCCCTTTTCCCGCCTGTGGGGAAAGGGCTTTTTTCGTATCCCCCGGTCCGTACTGTTGCTGATTGTGGGGGGCTTTGCAGGGAGTGCTGGCGCCTGCGCCCGAAATAATTTCTGAAATGATGGAGAAAATCCGGCAGACCCGGGGTAATCGTGAGTATCTTGGCGGTATGTTGAACGACCAACGATGTAAAGGAGACTCATTATGAACACGGCTGAAAACGAAGCCCTTGTCACACTCACACCGGATCTCATGGCCATTGCAGATGCCGATGTCAGCTACCCCAACATGCCCGTGGCGACCTTCGCTCAGGAGATGGAGAGCCTGCGGGAGACCTTTCTGGCAGATACACCCCATTTCTCTGCGCGCAATATCGATACGGCGGTTCTTGCGGATAAGCTGGACCAGGCTGTCGGTGCCCTGCGTGCGGCGGAGATTAAATGGAGCGAGGCCCTGAAAGATCGAAGTGCTGCTCAGGATTCTGTTGATTTTGGCGGTGGCCTTAGTACGTATTCCAGCGACTCCGCAGAGGTGGGGCGGAACTACCTGATCAATGAGTTCGGCTGGAGAATTTCAGATGGCGGAAAAACAACGGCCATTATTCATAAGGAGGAGCTTGACCACAGCGGTTCTTCACGGGGGATTGTTCTGTACCAAAACCCTGTCTCCCAGCATGAGGGAGCGGCGGATATTCGGGTGGTTACGGGAAAGCCGGCCCAGGTGACCATCACCGTCTATGATATGCTGGGCACTGTGATGGATCGGCAGGAGATTCCTGTGTTGACGCAGCAGGCCGGGCGCTTTACCTGGGATCTGCGCAGTCGAAAGGGCGTGCGTGTTGCCGCCGGAAGCTATGTGATCATGGCAAAGGCAGCGTACCGTGACGGGACCGTTCAGCAGTATCGTGCCGTGCTGGGTGTACGGAGGTAGTGTATTTGGAGTGGTGTTGTGTGAGAAAAGAGCCCCGGAGAGATCCGGGGTTCTTTTTCCTGTATCCAATTCTCACAGGTTTTTTCTCTGGGAACCGTGCACTTTTCTTTCCATCCGGAAAGCCCCGGTGGATTTTTGGGGCTGATTTTCTCCCGGGCAGAGTGATTGAGCACAGTGCATGTATGC
>JBNJDQ010000056.1:0-13907 GCA_051745065.1 Fibrobacterota bacterium | reverse complement strand
CTCACCACCCACAAAAAAAGCTGCCCCGAAAGGCAGCTTTTACATTTGCAGAAGAACCGATGCCTTACGCAAAGTTCTCCACGGATTTTACTTCGGGGATAGCCTCTTTGATTGCCTGTTCAATACCCATTTTCAGAGTCATTGTTGACATGGGGCATGATCCGCAGGCTCCGGTCAGGCGCACAAGAACAACATTGTCTTTATAGTCAACATATTCCACGTCGCCGCCGTCGGCCTGCAGGCCCGGGCGGACTTCGTTCAGTACTTCTTTAATTCTGTCTACGGTATCCATTATAATTCTCCTGACATAGAATTCTCATTCCGGTAGTTTTATATCATAAATATATAATATGCAGAAATGAATCGGTTGTGAAATATTTCATTAGGATTCTGTAAAAACTTTTTAAATGATGTGGCGGAAATTATATTATGCATAGAAAACTGTTTACTTAACATAATGGAGTAGTATTTATGGCTGTAAAAATGGCTATTAACGGTTTCGGAAGAATCGGACGTCTTGCGTTCCGTCAGATGATGAAAAGCAATGACATTGAAGTAGTTGCTGCAAATGACCTGACAGACGCAAACACTCTTGCGCATCTTCTTAAGTATGACACCGCACAGGGTCGTTACGACGGTACTGTTGAAGTAAAAGACGGTGCAATCGTTGTTGACGGCAAAGAGATTAAGATCCTTTCTGAAAAAGATCCTGCAAATCTCCCCTGGAAAGAGATGGGTGTTGAGGTTGTTATCGAGTCCACAGGTTTTTTCAGAACCAAAGAGCTTGCCAGCAAGCATCTTGAAGCCGGTGCCAAAAAGGTTATTATCTCTGCTCCCGCAAAAGGTGATGTTCCCACGGTTGTGTACAACGTGAATCATAAAGATCTCACCAAGGATGACCACATCGTTTCCGGTGCATCCTGTACCACCAACTGCCTGGGCCCTGTTGCCAAGGTTATCAACGATAAGTTCGGTCTCAAGCGCGGTTGGATGACAACTGTTCATTCCTACACTGCGGACCAGAAGATGCAGGATGCGCCTCACGCGGATCTTCGCAGAGCACGTGCCGGTGCACAGAACATTATCCCCACTTCCACCGGTGCAGCTGCAGCTATCGGCCTTGCAATTCCCGATCTGAAGGGTAAGCTGGACGGTATCGCCATGCGCGTTCCCGCAATTACCGGTTCCATCGTTGACCTGGTAGTTGAAACTGAAAAAGACGTTACTGTTGAAGAGATCAATGCAGCAATGAAGGAAGCCGCTGAAGGTGAACTGAAGCATACTTTCGAGTATACTGAAGATCCCATCGTTTCTTCCGATGTTATCGGTTCAACTGCCGGTTCCATCTTCGATGCGGATGCAACCAAGGTCATGGACGGAAACCTTATTAAGGTTCTCTCCTGGTACGATAACGAAAACAGCTACGTAAGTCAGTTTGTTCGTCTTGCTCAGCATATGGCGACACTTGTTGACTAAGTTCGGCTCTTACACTGATTGAAAAGCAATCACGGGCGGGTGCAGGTATCTGCTCCCGCCTTTTTTATACAAGGAGAAATATATGGATAAACTGTTTATTGAAGATATTGATGTTGCGGGCAAAAAAGTAATTGTTCGCGTCGATTTCAATGTTCCCCTGAATTCCAAGCAGGAAATTACCGACGATAAGCGTATTGTTGCGTCTCTGCCGACAATCAAATACCTTGTTGAGCAGAATGCAAAGGTGATTCTTATGTCGCACCTGGGCCGTCCCAAGGGCGAAAAGACACCCGAATTCAGCCTGCGTCCCGTGGCGGAAGTTCTGCCCAAATACGTTGATGCAAAGGTCTCCTTTGTGGAGGAAAACCGCGGGCCCAAAGCGGCAGAAGCAGCAGCGGCTCTTGCACCGGGTGAGATCCTTCTTCTGGAAAATCTCCGTTTTGATAAAGGCGAAAAAGGCAACGATCCTGAATTTGCCAAAGAGCTGGCGTCTCTGGCTGATGTTTACGTGAACGATGCCTTCGGTACGGCCCACCGTGCCCATGCCTCAACAGAGGGCATTACAAAATATTTTGATCAGCCCGCATGCGGCTACCTTCTCAAAAAAGAGATTGAATTCCTTGGAAATACCGTTAATGAACCTGCCCGTCCCTTTGTTGCCATTATCGGCGGGGCGAAGGTTTCAAGCAAAATCGGTGTGATTGAAGCTCTGCTGCCCAAGGTGGATAAGCTGATCATCGGTGGCGGCATGGCCTACACTTTCTATAAAGCACAGGGCCTGGAAATCGGTAATTCCATCTGTGAAGACGACAAGGTTGAACTTGCGCGTAAACTGCTGGATACGGCGGGAACAAAGATCTATCTTCCCGAGGATACGGTGATTACCTCCAAGCTTGATTTCGCCAACCTTTCCGTTGCGGATACCGCCATGGTGAATGCAGATATGATTCCTGCCAATAAAGAAGGCTGTGATATCGGTCCCCGTTCAATTAAGACTTTCTCAAAGATCGTAAAAGAGGCCAAAACGGTTATCTGGAACGGTCCCATGGGTGTCTTTGAAATTGATGAGACTGCCAAGGGTACCTTTGCTGTTGCTGATGCCCTTGTGGAAGCAACCGATGACGGTGCTGTTACAATCATTGGCGGCGGTGATTCCGCAGCAGCCATTGCCAAGGCCGGTCTTTCCGACAGAGTTTCCCATGTGTCCACCGGCGGCGGTGCGTCCCTGGAATTTCTGGAAGGCAAGAAGCTCCCCGGTGTGGAAGCCCTTGCGGATAAGTAGGTTTGATTCCTTATGGTGTTACAGAGCGGGGAAACCCCCGCTCTTTTTGTTTTTCGGGGAAATACAATGTATGATTCTTTTTTGACATATCTCATGCGCAGAAAACTGTCCCGGATCAGCCGGCAGAATCCCGTCTTTATCGGCGGCTGCGGACGATCGGGAACAACCCTGCTTCTTTCCATACTCGGCGCGCATCCTTCCCTGTTCGCCATTCCCCATGAAACCCGTGCGTTTTCCCGCTGGAAGGAAAGCTGGTTCGGGGAGATGGTTCCCGCCCGGTGGCGGCGATTTTTGTTGTATGTTCTGTGGTATCCTGTACAAAAGAGCCAGACCCGCTGGTGCGAAAAGACGCCCATGAATGTGCGGCATATCGGCAGAATTGATCGCTATTTTCGCGGAAACTTCCGCTTTATACATATTATCCGTGACGGCCGTGATGTACTGACTTCCCGCCATCCGCGTAATCCCGGGGCCTACTGGGTTTCCCTGCGCCGCTGGGTGCGGGACACCTCTCTGGGCTGTGAATATGCCGATCATCCCTGTGTGCTGACGATTCGTTACGAAGATCTGGTGGGGGATTTTGAGAATACCCTGCGGACAATCTGTGATCATATCGGTGAGGAGTTCAGCCCGGAGTTGCTGGACTGGAGCAGTCAGAGCAGTGTCAAAAAAAGCGGTGCATGGTTTCATGGTGCCCGGGGGGTGCATACAAAGGCACAGCGAAAATGGGAACGCCCGGAACACGCTGCACGAATGAAGGAAATTATGGCGGATCCGGACGTTGTGGGGCTCTTGAAGAAACTGGGATACCTTGCAAAGTAACAGGGAAGACTTGTTTCGTCTTTGAATCCATGATATACTGAATAATTCCGTCTTGAACCGGGGGAAATGATGAAAGACACGGGACAGGAACTGCGCCTGACACGGATGCTTCTTGATATTGCTCAGACATTTATTTCGCGGCAAAGTCCGGATCAGCGGATTAATCAGGGCATCGAGCAGTTGGGGCGTTCCACGAAAGCGTCACGCGCCTATCTGTTTCTCTTCCGTTCGCAGGGAGATGTGATGGATAATACCCATGAATGGTGCGCCCCGGAGATTACTGCGCAGAAAGAAAATCTGCAGGGAATTCCCTTTGATATGATACCCTGGTGGATGAAAATGCTGCGCGAGGATCGGATTATTGCGATTGAACATGTTGATTCCATGCCCCGTGAGGCGGAAAATGAACGGCAGATTCTGGCTGATCAGGGTATTAAGTCGGTTCTGGTGGTTCCCCTGCATGTGGATGGTCAGCTGCAGGGTTTTATCGGCCTGGATAATGTGTATGAACATCAGCAGTGGGACCGGGACAGCCTGTATCTGCTGAAGGCTGCAGCGGGAATGGTGGGCAGCTTTATCCAGCGTGCCCGCCATGAGGCTCAGATTCTTGCAAAGAATCAGGAATTGAAGGAAGCGTACATTAATCTGAAACAGGCTCAGGGACGTCTTGTTCATGCCGAAAAAATGGCCGGTATCGGCCTTGTGGCGCAGGGCCTGGCTCATGAAATCAATAATCCCGTATCCTATATGCTGAGCAATACGGAGGTTCTTCAGGAGTATCTTGCGGGGATAAAATCCTTTCTTGCGCAGGGCAGAACTCCGGGGAATTGCCCAAAATATGCTGAAATGCAGGATATTCTGACAGACTGTGATGCTATTCTTTCGGAACAGACCGAAGGCCTGCGGCGGGTGTCCGGTATTATTGCCACGATCAAACAGTTCAGCGGCGCTGATGATCGGGGAGGCGCCCTGGCGGTGGATGTGAACAGAATACTGAAAACCGTTCTTTCCCTGACGGAGTCAGAGATCAATTCCGTGGGGACTGTCCGCACGGACCTGTCGGATGTACCCTTGATAAGAGCCCGTGCGGGGGAACTGAATCAGGTTTTTATGAATATTTTACTCAATGCCCTGAGGGCTCTGCGGTGTCAGGGTGGCGGTGAAATTCATGTTTCCACGGCACGGTGTGATACGCAGGTTGTTGTCGATATTGATGATTCCGGGCCGGGGGTGAATCCCCGTATTGCCGATCGTATTTTTGACCCTTTCTTTACCACGGCTGATGTCGGTCAGGGCAGCGGCCTGGGTCTGAGTATCGCCTACGATATTGTGGTTAAAAAAATCGGCGGGGATATTTCTCTGCAGACATCACATCTGGGGGGAGCACTGTTTCGAATTACTCTTCCCGTGTCTTCTTCCAGTGAGGATAAATGAAACGTAAAACCGTGAATATGCTCTTGCGCAGTGTAATTATGTCCCTCTGCATGGGGGGCGTGATGTCCTTTGTGATGACCGCGGTAAACGCCGGGTTCGGAGAACAGTTTCTTTTGATGTGGCTTCGTGCTTTTGGAGTGGGAATTACCGTGTCCCTTCCCACAGGAATGATTGCCGGCCCTTTTGCCGCAAAAACCGCCGACCGCCTGACCGGAACCGATCGGCAGTAGGCTTATTCCGGTTCGGCCTGTCCCGGTGTGATAAAGTCTTTCAGGGCCGGTTTCTTTTGGATCAGCAGTTCATAAACCCTGCGCAGATGTTCGGCATAGCGGAAATGGGCACCCAGGCCCGTGCGCAGCTCAATCTCATAGATCAGCTTGTCCAGCTGCGTGGTATGCTCAAAGGCCACCTGCGTGCCCAGAAGATAGGTATACCAATGGGTCTTTTCGACGCTCATATCTTTTGTGAGGGCGGCGTATTCCCTTAGAAATTGATCGATTTCCTCCGTGCGTTCCACCGCAGCGGGAAGATAAAACCCTGTCGGTGTGAAGGGGGTATATCGATGACCGCTGCGGTGACGGTTGAGATCGCGCAGTTCCGCCAGGGCGATATTATTCCAGGCAAAGCGGGCAGTGCGCCGGCGAATTGCATGCCCAGTCTGGGAGTAGCGATTTTCCTTGCCTGCAAAGGCTGCGGAAAAATCCGTATCTTCAGGCAGAAATGACGGGAAGTCTTCCGTGAGGCTGCAGAAAACCTCATCGGGAATATTTGCTGTGGGAACCCCCGTCTCGGCAATCATCGCGGCTGAGTCATGGAGTTCTTTTTCGGCCTGGGCGCGGGCGGCGGCATCGGCATAACTGTGGCGGATCAGACGGGGTGCTGCTTTCTCAAGCTCCCGGCGAATGAGGGTGGCGGCATTCTGTGCTTCTTTCAGGGGGAGCGCTTCCAGACGTTTGAGGGTATCCGCCCAGACCCGGGCTGTCATTATGTAGGCTGCCGAGGTTTTGGTCGCCAGGGGAATAAAGTACCGGCAGCGGTCGAGGGCGTAATTCTTCAGCATGCGCGTGCGGACCTTTTCAGGTAGATCTGCAGGAATGCGGGCAGCTGCGGGATTTTCCGTTGCCAACGTGTCGAGGCGTTCGTATTCGGCCTGATAGAGTTCAAAGGCTTTTTTCATGAGGCGGCGCCATCGATCATGATATTCCGGACCGATTCCCAGTTCCTGCGGTGTGCAGAGGTTATCCGGATTCATGGTGATGTAGCGCGTGCTGGATTCCTGCCCGTCCACAAGCTGGGCGATCTCAAATATCTTATAGGCCAGAAACATGGAGCAGTCATCCACGCAGATGGCAATGCCCCCGGTAAGTCCGCCGATACTGGCGTGGCCGTAGTCGATAAAGCGAAAGATGCGCTCCACCGATGCATCGGGGTAGTCCCAGTCAACCCGGGAAAGGATACTGTCGATTCCTTTGTTTGAGCGGGAGTAGCGTGCAAGGGAGCTCGCCAGAAGTTCCGGCGTTGCTGCGGGGTTTTCCTTCATGGCAGCCGGTGGGGCTGCGGCTATTGCGGTTACCTTCATTATGCCTCTCTGGTGGTTACAAAATGCCGAAGAATCTCAACGGTGTCACAGAGATCATCGATGCGGATTTCTTCGTTATATGTGTGGACCTGTGCCATGCCGCAGGAAATAACCGCTGTGGGAATTCCCTTGCGGTTGAAATAGTTTGCATCACTGCCGCCTCCCGTTGCAGTTATATGCGGGGTCAGGCCGGCTGCTGTTACTGCTGCGGAAAGCTCGCGTATCGGGGATGCATCATCGGCAAGAGTGTAGCCGTCGTATTCACGGTGTACGGAAAAGCTGCAGTCCATACTCCATTTTCGCTGTGTATCACTGCAGATTCGACGGATGCCCTCTTCCCAGGCAAGGAGTTCTTCCTCCGTGCGGCTGCGCACTTCACCCAGAATTGTCACGCGGTCCGGAACAATATTATCCGCTTCACCGCCGCGGATCCGTGCTATATTGGCTGTCGTATGTTCGCTGATCCGCCCGGTACCGATTCGATCGATGAGTTCTGCGGCAATTTTTATGGCGTTTACGCCTTTTTCGGGGGCGATTCCGGCATGAGCACTGATACCGGAAACGGAAATCTTCCAGGCGTCGTGGTAGGGAGCGCTGTGAACGATCTTGCCCATGGGGCCGGTGATATCCAGAACAACTCCCATGGCGGCATCACTGCTGCTCAATTGACAGTAGCGGGCACCCAGCAGGCCGATCTCCTCTGCAGCGGTAATTGCCAGAAGCAGCGGGCGATGGGGGATATTGTTTTCGCGCAGAACCGCAAGAAGCTCCAGAATCTGGGCAAGGCCCGCCCGGTCATCGGCGCCGAGTATGGTATCGCCGGCACTGCGAATAAATTCGCCCTGGCGCACCGGTTGCACCATGCCGCCGGTGACAACCGTATCCATGTGGGCCGATATCATCAGCGGCGGACCTCCAAGGGAGCCGGGGACGCGAACAAACATGTTCGGCGTGCTGCCGCCATAGGATTCATGGGCCCGGTCGTATTCCGGTGTCAGGCCGAACTCCTCACGGAAGATACGGTCCAGATGGGCGGCCACGGCGTTCTCGTCACGGCTTTCACCGTGAATTTTTGCCAGTTCCATAAAGGTTTGTATGATTCGTTCCCGGTTTACCATAGGGATATGCTCCGTAAGAAGGGAGAACGGGCTCCCTTCCGGAATTGGGTATTCTATTTCAGTTTGTTTCTGCTGTCCCGCAACTTATCCAGAGTTTCCTGAATACTTGCCTGTTTGCTGCGCTCTTTTTCGACCACTGCCGCGGGGGCTTTGGCAACAAAGGATTCATTGGACAGCTTTTTGTTGAGTCCGCCGAGGATCTTTTCCATTTTGGCAATCTCTTTTTCAAGGCGCTCTATCTCAACGGTTTTGTCAATAAGTCCTTCGAGATTCAGGGAAAGGGTCTGCCCTTTGACAATTTCCTGCCCTGCAAAATTAGGTTCTTCCGCGTCCATGCTGATTTCCAGGGATTCCAGATTAACCAGATCCCGGAACAGGTACGATACAGAAGAGAACCAGTCATTGAGATGTTCGCTGTTTGCCCGGATTACGGCAGTCCCCTTTTTGGAAGGGGGCACATTGTTTTCCGAACGGATTGTCCGCAGGGCGGTGATCATATCCTTGAGAAGATCAAAATCCGTGTCAAGGTTATCCAGGATAAAGTCTTCCCGTACTGTGGGAAAGTCGTTGATCATGATCGATTCTTCGGTCATGACCTCACGGTGCAGCACGGTTGTCCGCATATTCTGCCAGATTTCTTCGGTCACAAAGGGCATGATGGGATGCAGAAGCTTTAAGGCATTGGCAAGAACATAGGCCGCTACATTGTAGGCGTTTTCCCGTCCTTTGTCGTCACCTTCGGCGTAAAAAGAGCTTTTCTTGGATTCGATATACCAGTCACAGATATCATGCCAGATAAAATCGTACAGGGTGTGACAGCCTTCGTTGAAGCGAAAGCGTTCAAAGGAGGTGCGCACGGAACGAATTGTCCGGTGACACCGGTTGAGGATCCAGCGGTCTTCGTCATGGAGTTGATCAGGCCCGGGCAGGGCATCGAAGGTGAGGGGATCGGAAATATTACCCAGGAGAAACCGCGAGGCATTCCAGAGTTTGTTGGCAAAGTTACGACCGATATCAAAGGTGTCCTTGCCGAGAAATACATCGGAGCCCTGTGCAGTGATCATAATAATGGAGAATCGCAGGGCATCTGTGCCGTACTGATCGATGATTTCCAGAGGATCAATGGAGTTACCCAGGGATTTACTCATTTTCCGGCCGCTCTTGTCACGGACTGTGCCGTGGAGCACCACATGCTTAAAGGGCAGTTTTTTCGTAAAATGGAGGCTTGACATCACCATGCGGGCAACCCAGAAGAAGAGGATTTCCGGCGCCGTCACCAGGGTATCCGTTGGGAAAAACTTCTGCAGGGTTTTGGTGTCTTCGGGCCAGCCCATGGTGGTGAAAGGCCACAGCCACGAGGAGAACCAGGTGTCCAGAACATCTTCATCCTGGCGCAGATTTGTTGAATTACAGGCAGTGCAGGTGTCGGGATCCTGCATTTCCACAATGATTTCACCGCAATCCTCACAGTACCATACGGGAATACGATGCCCCCACCAGATCTGGCGGGAAATGCACCAGTCGCGGATTCCCTCCATCCAGTTAATGTAGGTTTTTTTCCACCGCTGCGGGTAGAAGGTGAGTTCCCCATCCTGGGCGGCTTTCAGGGCATCTTTTGCCAAAGGTTTCATGGACACAAACCACTGATCGGAATAATAGGGTTCAATAACCGTATCGCAGCGGTAGCAATGCCCCACGGAATGGTCGTGATCTTCAATGGTACCCATGAGTCCGAGCTTTTCGAAATCCCCGATGACCATTTTCCGGGCTTCAAAGCGATCAACGCCGATGTAGTTTGGCGGAACGGGACCGGCCATCCGGGCATTTTCATCGAGTATAACGATGTATTCCAGATCGTGGCGCTGGCCGAGCTGATAGTCGTTGGGGTCATGGGCGGGAGTAATTTTAACACAGCCCGTTCCGAACTCGCGGCTGACAAAGTTATCTGCAACGATGGGGATTTCCCGGTCAACAATGGGCAGTGTGACGGTTTTGCCCACAAGATGGGCGTAGCGGTCGTCCTTGGGGTTGACTGCCACGGCCGTATCCCCCAGCATGGTTTCCGGACGGGTTGTGGCAACTTCCACCTCTCCGGACCCGTCAGTGAGGGGATAGCGAAAATGCCAGAGATGGCCGGGCTTATCGTGATATTCAACTTCGTCATCGGCCAGGGCTGTGTTGCAGCGGGGGCACCAGTTGACAATGTATTTGCCCCGGTAGACCAGGCCTTCTTTGTAGAGATCGACAAAGACTTTGCGCACGGCCTGGGAAAGCCCGTCGTCCATGGTGAAGCGTTCGCGGTTCCAGTCACAGGAGGTTCCCAGTTTTTTCAGCTGGTTGGTGATTGTAGAATGGTATTCTTCCTTCCAGCTCCAGACTTCGTCAATGAATTTTTCACGGCCCAGATCATGGCGCCCCCGGTTTTCTTTGGCCAGTTTGCGTTCAACCACATTCTGTGTGGCGATTCCGGCGTGGTCTGTTCCCGGCAGCCAGAGCGCTTCAAAGCCGTCCATCCGTTTATAGCGGGTCAGAATATCCTGAATAGTATTGTTCAGGGCATGTCCCATGTGCAGTATCCCCGTTACATTCGGGGGCGGGATGACGATGGAATAGGGGGGCTTTTCTGATGTTTCATCCGCTGAAAAATAACCTTCTTTCAGCCAGTAATCGTAGGTTTTATCCTCAACGGAGGCGGGGTTGTACTGCTTCTCCATCTCATGCTCCATTATTTGGGTGATTCGCTTTGGCTCTAAATATAAATTGAGGTGGCATAAAAATACAGCCCCCGATGCATTCGAAGGCCAAAATGACCCGTTTTTCCTGGATCATGCCCGGGGTCAGCCAGCGGCTTTGCACGTACGATGGTTCTCTTAGAGGGCTCAGTACCGTTTCTGCATGATCTTTTTCCAGGAGAGACGGGCAATTGTGCTGTCCGGCAGAAACGCGCTGAACACGCGAAGAAATCGTTCTTTTGCACCGAAGACAGAGATGGCGCGGTTCTTTCGGCTGTCCCGAAGAGCTCGCCGGACCACGTCTTTGGAGCGGTATTTTTTGCTGAAAATTGAATCCGGTGCAACTGATCCGGCCCGGGCAACCCGTGAGAATTCTGTCTCTGTGGGGCCCGGACAGACGGCTGTACAGAAAATGCGGCGTTCCTGCAGTTCTGCCCGCAGGGCATAGGTGAAACTGGTGACAAAGGCTTTCGTTGCGCCGTACACGGCAAACCCGCCGAGAGGACCGAAGGATGCAGCCGAGGAGATGTTGATCAGGTGTGACTCAGCCGGCATGAAGGGGAGAACCGCATGGGTCACGTGGAGTACGCCGTTGCAGTTGAGGCGAACCATGTCACTTTGGGCGGAAAGGTCAATTTCGGCAAAGGGCCCCACCTTGCCGAAGCCCGCGTTGTTGATACACCAATGTACCGCAGGACGGTGTTCCTGCAGGAGGGCGGTGATCCCCGTGTCGATTTCATCGGGGTTCAGCAGATCACAGGGGATGACCCGGCATGGGGTGCTGCTTTCGGATTTGATCTGTTCCAGACGGTCTGTGCGCCGGGCGATAATCCAGAGTTCATCCAGGCCGGCCGTATCCAGTTGGCGGACAAAATCACGTCCCAGTCCCGCCGATGCACCGGTTATGAGGGCAATTTTCATACATTCTCCTGAAGGTAGCGGGAAATCAGGACGGAGGCTTCGTACTGAGTGAGTTCTGTCTGAAACAGGGCGATCTGTGATTCTTCAGCTGCTTCGATTGTTTCCGTATCGACTTCACGGCCGTTGCAGAAGATAATCGCGTTGATTCCCGTGATGGACGCAACGGCGACACTGTTTTTATGCGCCTGAATTGTGATGAGGACCGAATCCTCCTCGGCATGAGCCATGACATCGCTGAGCAGATCCGATGTATAGGCGCCGGTGATCTGAGCATTATCCGTGTTATCGCAGATTGGGTCAAGCTCTTTGATGGTTTCGAGAATACGCAGCTCCATGGTTACCTCAGTCTATGTTAAATGTAACGGTTACGTTCGTTCCTTTTTCACTGGACGTGATATGAAAACTGTCACTGACCCGGCGAATATTGGGCAGCCCCATGCCGGCACCGAATCCGTATGATCGTACCCATTCGTTCGCCGTGGAGTAGCCTTCCTCCATGGCTTTATTGAGATCTCCAATCCCCGGCCCCTTGTCTTTGGCGATTATTTTAATAAAATCGTTTTCCCGCATAATTGTAATACTTCCGCCGTGGGAATGCACGACAATATTGATTTCCAGTTCAAAGGCTGCAACACCGACACGGCGGGTGAATTTACGGGAGAAATTACTTCGCTTGCAGAATTTTTTTACCTCCGACGAGGCTTTGCCGGCAGTCTTCATATCCCGTTTTTCGATGTGGAATTTTTTGTAAAAGAACTCCGTACTCGTTACCCGGCGTTCCGGCAGGAGTTCCTCCAGCTTGTCGACTTCGTTGTTTATCTCAAAGAGAAGGCTGCTGAGAATATCACGTCCCGTAATTAATCCAACGAGCTTGTTCTTATCGTTGATCACCGGATAGCGGCGGAAAGAATATTTTTCAAAATGCGAAATTGCCACGGCAAGGGGGTAATTATCGTTGAGGGAGATTACATCCGTGGTCATATGATCGCGGGCGGGTTCTTCGATGTAATTTTTATCCAGAGCGGCGATAATGTCATCCACCGTGATAATCCCAAGCAGATGCCATGCTTCATCTATTACGGGTACACCGGAAACCTGTTTCTCCTTCATAAGATGTTGAATATTACGCAGGCTCTCAGTGGGAAAGACCGAATGAATCTGTGTTGACATAACATTGGATACCCGCAACCGCGTAATGAGTTCGCGGACAACAAGGGATTCCGTGGGATTGAACTTTGTGTCGCTCATACCCACTCCCGGGCAAGTTCCGGAAAGCGTCGGCATAAAAGGGCAGAGATTTCGAAGTTGCGCAGGTCTGTGGTAAAAAGAGCGAGTTTGCGTTCCACCGCCATGGCGCGTATCTCATCGGAAATTTCCTTGCCCGATGTAATGATTACTCCCACAGCGCCGATAATATCCGCTGTGGTTATCGCCTGAAATGAACAGAGGCTGGTGATGAACAGAATGTTGTCATAATCAATTGTCAGTACATCGCTCATAAGCTCGGTTACAACGACACCGTCAATATCTTCGCCCCGCAGGACATCATTCAACGTGCAGGTGGATATTTCCTTCACCGAACTGAGATCGTTTACTATCATTTCCCTACATCCCTCTCTCAGGTTCTTTTTGTGAATAATATAACATATTGCAGAAGCCCCATCTTCCAAAAAGTATATATCATCTTTGATATATTGCCGAACATTCTTAACATTTGGTGATAAATACGGTAAATCCCTGTGTTTGCCCGTACCTTTATGGTGAATTTGTGGTGGGGGTAATTATGATAGATGTACAGAAAAAAGCAAAGAGTCTTTACACTCTTCTTGAGGAGTGTCAGCAGCTGCAGGTTGCCAGAATCCGCAGCGGGAGTGAAGAGCAGGCTGTGCGGTTTCTTGCCTGGGAATCCATGGATATGGTCGAACGGAGTATCTTTCTGCAGGATTATTTCGGTGATGCCTGTGCGCAGGGGGCATTCCTGAACCTGATCACTGTTGTGGAGGAAAATGTTTTTACCCGGCGGATCTGTATTCCCGTGGGGTTTAAAGACCGATGGCTTCCCGTCGGGATCAGTACAGCCGGCTTTTCCACGGATTTTACCCTGGAATCAGTTTGGGATTTTCGCTTTTTTATTGTCCGCGGTGAGCGGGAGTGCCCCGTGTACTATATCGATTTTGAGAACTGCCGTCCTGTTCTGCATGGCCTGAGTCTCTTCAGTCCCTCCTTTTTTACCATGGAGATACGCCGTTGACCCCGGTGCGGGGCGCCGTATATATTTTTTATACAAAATTCTGTGACAAAAAATATGACGGAGGTGTGACCCATGGCGACAGTTCTGGATGGAAGAACCCGTGCAAAAGAGATTGAAGAGGATTTGAAGCAGCGCGTTGCTGCAATAACCCGGGAGCACGGCGAGCGCCCTGTTCTGGCAACAATCCTTGTGGGAAATGATCCGGCTTCCCAGACGTATGTCCGTATGAAAGGCAATGCCTGTGAGCGAATCGGCATGGAGTCGCGCCGTGTGACCTTACCGGCTGAAACAA
>JBNJDQ010000055.1:0-14414 GCA_051745065.1 Fibrobacterota bacterium | reverse complement strand
CCCGTTCGCAACGCCTGCGCCCTGGCAGCAGCAACTGTGCTTGCAGAGGAACCACCGGTAACAGCAAGAGACATTCCGCCCATGAAAAACGTTGCTGTGGGAATCACGACTCTGCCAGGTGATATAACGATTTCTGCTTATGTACAGATTACCCCCTGCGATGAGTAAAAGGATAGGCATTAAATATACAAAATTGCAGTAGCGTAACGAATAAAATTCATAGGCATACTCCTTTCCTGCAATCCCCTATGAGGACAGTGGGCCTCGGGCCCTCGTCAGAAAGTATCAGCTGGTAAAAATTTTCAGTTGCCGGAATTATTTGCCGTGTCCTTTTATCCACAGTGCCGACAGAAGGCCCCAGGAATATGATATTGCGATAAATACTGCTCTCATGAAGAAGTGGCACGGTGATTGCTTACAATACCGTCGGAGGCAGTATGAGAAAACGCGAAATAGTAATTGTCAGCTTTTTTATAATACTCTTTTCCTTTCCCCTGATCTACCTTGGAATGCTGATCGGTACAGGAAACGCAAAGATTGTATTTAAAGGAGATATGGCCCGAAAGATTGAGGTGGAAAACCAGGCACGTCTCCAGCGTGAGTCCGAGGAGCGCGATTCCATACTGAGTAAGAACTCCCGTGCATTTTTGGCAAAGGAGCGCGAACTCAAGCGGATAAAAAAAGAGCGTGAAAAGCTGATTCGCGAGCAGGAACGTCTTGAAAACCTGAAAGCTGAACTTACCCAGGAACGAAAAAAACTTGCCCGCAAACAGGAAAAGCTTGAAGAAATTGTTGAGAAGAATGATGAAGCCCATGAAGAACGTCTGAAAAAACTGGCCGCCGTGTATCAGGCTATGGACGCCGAAGCTGCCGCCCGTATTATGGAAACTCTCAGCGATGACCTGTGCATCGATATTTTTGATAAGATGAATGAAGTTCGGCAAAAAGCGGAAATCCTTTCAGTTATGAATGGAGAAAAGGCATCGCGCTTAAGTAAGAAAATGGGCATCAATATTTCGGAATAATCCGGTTAGGGGAAAGATATGTTTATAACAGGACAGATTGGCATGGCTGCACAGCAGAAAGGGAGTGACCCCGAGACAGGCCTTTTTGGGAAAGCTACGCAAGGCAGTATAGGTGTGCTCAGCTCCTGGCCGGAAGATATGGGGAAAGATGCCTTGACCGCAGATGTGAATGCTCCTCTGGCAAACCTCTTCGGCGCGATCCTCGCCGACCTCTCCGGATCTGAAACTGAAGAAAATCAGAATATATCCCTGGAGGATATTGAAGCCGTCCTAAGAGATATTGAAGACGAACTGGGTATTTCTCTTGTGCCGGATGATCTGAGCCGGGAGATTCAGGCTGACGGAACCAGTGAACAGAAAGAGTCACTTAAAACAACACTTCTTTCCCTGATTTCCAGCATTTCCCAAATCATTTCCCGCACTGTCCATGATCGTCCTGTTCAATCAATTCCGCAGCAAAGGGCTACAGGAATTACTCCGAAAGCAGATCGATCTCAGCAGGAATCCGTCACGGAGTTCACTCCGCAGCAGCGGGAAAAACTCACCGGCCTGAACAGAAAAATAAAGGAGCTCCTTGCCCGGGCAGGGGTATCTCCTGAATCCTTTACGGCGGATCAGCTCAAAGGTGATTCTCTGCTGAAGCAGGAACACCCCGGCCCGCTTTTGCAGCCCAGGAAAGATACGAAGTCTGCATCCTCAACCCAAAGCAGCCCCCTGCGATCCATGAAAGATCTGATTTCTCTTCTTCAGGAAGCCGGTGCCGAGGTGGAAAAGATTATCGAAAAAATCGAAAAAAACCCGCACCGTTCAGCAGAGGTGCTTGCCTTCTTTAAAGGCCTTAAAGAACAGGGGGATGCAAAATCCGCGTCATCACCGAAATCCTCAGAATCGAACACCGCAGCTTCCGGCTCGCTTACAACAGAGGTCGCAGCACAAAAGAGCGAAAACGCCGGGACCTCCCGGGAAGGGGAAGAAGGAGATACACGGGACCGCACGGATTCGCAGAATTCAAAAACAGAAAAGAAAGGTGCATCCCTTTCGCTGCTCCGCCCCGGCGGTCAATCCCCGTCTGCCGGTGATGAACTGTTTCGGGATACCCTTTCGGCCGACCAGTCGCACGTTACTGAAACCGACGCGGTATCCGGCAAAAGCAGTACGGCCAAGTCAGATCCCGTATATAAAGGATTGCAGCAGCGCCTCTTTGAGATGAATATTCTCAATCAAATCAACAACAGGCTGAGTGATGCGGTCAAGAGCGGCTCTCACGAAATTCGTCTGAAACTGAAGCCGGATCATCTGGGAGATGTTCAGGTTCGAATACAGGTTGAAAAGGACGTCGTAACGGCCAAGATTAATGTTGAAAATCAACAGGTAAGACAGATTGTGGAAAGTAACTTCCAGAGCCTCCGTGACGCCCTGGCGGATCATGATCTTTCCGCGGGATCTTTGGATGTAAATGTTGGAGGCTTCAGCGATGACCGTGAGGATAAAAACTCCTCCGGCAGCAATCAGGGCGGCGGGCAACGTTTTACTGATGAGGAGGAAACGGTTGCCACGGATGACGAAAGAGGTGTCGACACAGGCCGGCGCTTTGGTAATAACTCCTTTGAATATCAGGTGTAAGGAGCAGAGCTATGAATGGAATTAATCAGTCAGTCAGTTCAATGCAGAAAAACAAAGACCCCTACAGTGTCACGTCGTCCATCACTGAGGATGGGCTGGAGACAAAAAAAGTAACGGGGGATCGTTCCGGTGAAGACTTTATGGAGCCGGGAGAACGGGATATGGGCAAGGAGGAATTCCTCATGCTCCTCACGGAAGAACTCAAATACCAGGACCCTCTTGATCCCATGGATAACAAGGACTTTGTGACTCAGCTGGCACAGTTTTCCGAACTGGAAGCTTTTAACAGCGTAAAGAGTTCCATGGACTCCATGAATGAGAGTTTTCAGGGTACCCTTGATCTGCAAAACACCACCGCTCAGTCCATGAGTAATGCATCGGCGGTTTCTCTGGTAGGTAAAGAAGTGCGGATCATGCAGGACAGTTTTACTACGTCCGGAGCAGAGCCAAAGAATTTCCATGTGCAGATGGGCGGGCGAAATGAGGTGACCGTGGAGATCCGTAATCAGGAAGATGAGCTGGTGGATACGGTAAAAGTGAACAATAAA
Source organism: Fibrobacterota bacterium (assembly GCA_051745065.1). Classification (GTDB taxonomy): domain Bacteria; phylum Fibrobacterota; class Chitinivibrionia; order Chitinivibrionales; family Chitinivibrionaceae; genus Chitinivibrio. Next base: position 11,218 of record JBNJDQ010000055.1, on the reverse strand, counting down.
GATGCCACCAACGCCGGCCACTTCACCTGGGATGGCATCGACCGCGAAGGCAACCCCGCAGGACCGGGAAAATACAAGCTTTCTGTTGCCGAGGCGCAGGGAGGATCATCCCTGTACTGTTTTGTGGAAAATACTGTGGAAGGCCTGCGCTATTCCGGAGACGACGGGGCTCTCCTCAAGGTGGAAAACCACGAACTTCCCGTGAGCAACATTCTTGAGGTCAATCCGGAGCAGTCCGGCACGGAAGGAACCTCCGGTTTTGAATCTCTCACCATGGGACAGGCTCTCACTCTTGTGGGCAAGGAAATAAAAACTGAGATTGACCCGGTCTACAAACCATCAGTCGGCAATATTGATACGACCTATGCTGTGGATTTGAACGGGGCTGAGAGTGCCCGTCTTTCCGTGAAAGATTCCACAGGCAAGGTGATCCTGACCCGGGATGTAACCGAAAGCGGTGACGTAACCCTTCCCCTGACAGGTAATCCCGATGAAAAATACTCCCTTTCCCTTTCCTCGCAAAGTGCGGATCGTCCCTATTTCTTTATGGAAAGTGAAGTAAAGGGCGTTAAATCGACGAACAAAGGTATCCAGCTCAGCGCCGGGGGGCGTCTGGTAGAGCTGAAAGACATTGTTGGACTTTCTTCATAAAGAGAAAGGAGACCTGTAATGAAACCTGAAGGAATCAATCGGTCTCTGCCGCCGGTGCAGACCGGATCGGTAAAAAACCGGGTCAACCGGTACAGAGATACGGGGATTAATTTCGCTGACCTTATCAAAGAAAAGGTACAGCCGGAGGAACTGAAATTTTCAAGCCATGCGGAAAACAGAATCAAAAGCCGCGGTATAAAAATGGATGAGGAGGTACGACAGAAACTCAATAAAGCCGCATCACGGGTGGCAGCAAAAGGCGGACGGGATGCACTCCTTTTTATGAAGGACTCTGCATTTATCGTTAACGTGAAAAACAGAACTGTCGTTACGGCAATGGACAGTGACAGTATGAAAGAAAATGTATTTACCAATATTGACAGTGCAGCTTTAGCGGAATAAACCGGTCCTGCAAAAGCAGGAAGTTTTTGAGAGGCCGACTGATTGACGCCTCTCCCCTGACTGCACAATTCCTCGAAGGAGTTATGTATGTTACGATCACTATACAGCGGAATTACCGGGCTGGGAAACCATCAGCTCTCCATGGATGTTACATCCCATAATATCGCCAACGTAAACACCACGGGCTACAAGGGCCAGCGGGTAACGTTTAAAGAAGCAATGAGTCAGACCCTGAAAGGGGCCACCCGTCCTCCGGGAAACCAGGGCGGTACCAATCCCATGCAGGTCGGTCTCGGTATGGGTTTGGGTTCTATTGATACACAGATATCCCAGGGGGCATTGCAGTCCACCGGACAGATAACAGACCTTGCCATAGAGGGCAGTGCCTACTTTGCCTTTTCCAACGGAATCGGTACATCTTACAGCAGAAACGGTGCTTTGCAGCTTGATGGCAGTGGCAAGATGGTATCACCCAACAATGGCTTTACTTTGCAGGGGCTGATGGCTGATTCCAAAGGGGATATCCCCTCGGAAGCCGTCCCCGGGGATATCGAGATCCCTTTTGGGGAAAAGACCCCTGCCCAGGCAACCTCGGAAGTTGGTTTTTCCAGCAACTTGGATAAAGACTCAGCCGGTCTCGGGACGGTGCTTCATACAGGAAAATTCCTCTCCCTTGCAGAAGGCGGCGATTCTATCACCGGCCTCAATGACCAAAACGGAAACCTTCTGAATATTCGCGAAGATGATACGCTCAAGCTTGACATTAACGATGCCGGCGGAAGCTACTCCTTTGAAGTGGCTGTGGGAAATGATGGCGGAGAAATATCCACCATGACTGAGCTTCTTGATTTTATTGAAGGCTCACTTCAGGACGGCGCAGATGGTCCCGGTATTGGTGGGGCAAGTCTGGCCATCAATGCGAACGGTGAAGTTGAGATCGACGGCCTTGGTGCAAATTCTCTTTCAAGTGTCACCCTGGGGAATAAAACTCGTCCCACCTCGGATACCTATGTGAAGAACCTCTTCAACTGGACAAGTATTACCGGCAATGGTAATGCTTCAAGCGGTGCGGCACTCTCCCCTGCTTCAAAAAGTGACGATCTTGGAGACCTAATGGATGCTGCGGGTAAACAGTTGGGACTTGAAACAGGAGATGAACTCAATATTGCAGGAAGTGTCGGAACAGAAACACTGGATTTTTCCACCGTTGCCTACGGTACGGATTTTACCACCATGGAAGAGTTTATGGATGTTATTCAGAAAGCCCTGAATCTTCCTGAAGAGATCAATACTCCCGACGGGAGCAGCCGGGAAACGGTCAAGATAAATGAAGCCACCAGTGGCGATGAGCGGGTTCCCGCCGGGGCAATTATGATTCGTGGTCAGGCACAGGAGGCCTTTGCTCTCAATGGAATCGCTATCAGCGCCGCCAACAGCAACAACTCTGATCCGGCACCGAACCCCTTTAACAGCAATATGTCTTTGACTGAAATTCAGAGTGCCCGGGATACTACGGTTCACTCCACCTCCATTGAGGTCTATGATGAATCCGGTCAGGCCCACACCATGACCACCACCTTTACCCATACGGGAAAGCCCAACAAATGGCTGTGGGAAATCTCCATGGAAGGCGATGAGAACATCCTCGGTGGAAACAAGGGCACCCTTGAATTCGGTCAGGACGGTTCACCTTCCTCCTGGTCCTTTGATGACGGCGTCTCCCGCTTCCAGTTTGATCCAATGAACGGATCAGCTAATGTATCAGTTGACCTTAACACCGGTAAGCCGGGTGATTCCAGCGGTATTACACAGTTTAGCTCTGAGACAACAACCGCCGCCAAGGAGCAGGATGGCTATGCCATGGGGAAACTGGATGAGATATCCGTAACCGAAAACGGTGAGATTAAAGGGACCTATACCAACGGGACCAATAAGACGATTGCCAAGGTTCTGGTTGCCGATTTCCGCAATCCTTCCGGCCTGAAGCGCGTTGGTGACAGTATGTTTGTTGAATCGGGAAACTCCGGTGAAGCTGTTCTTGCCGAAGCCAATAAGGGCTCAACGTCTTCAATTAAACCGGGGGCTCTGGAAATGTCCAACGTGGAACTGTCCACGGAGTTTACCAACCTGATAACGATCCAGAAGGGGTATCAGGCAAACTCCCGTGTAATTACCAAATCGGATCAGCTTTTGGAAGAGCTTGTAAATCTGGTTCGGTAAGCTATAATCTGTTGAAGAGCAGCACTGCAACTGCTCTTCAACAATAAAGTGTGGATTACGCAGGACGTACGATGTATTTTGGAAGGCAAATATGATAGTATTACACCGGCTGAACGGAAAAGAGTTTGTTCTCAATGCGGATTTTATTGAATCCGTGGAGAAAACCCCCGACACGGTCATTAAGTTGACCAACGGGAAGGTTTTTATGGTGGCAGACTCACCGGAGGACGTCATAGAAAAATGCATGGAGTACAAAAAAAACTGCGGCGGAATGTTGCGGGTTGTTCACTCATCCGGAGGTGAAACAAAATGAGTATTAGTAATCTTGCAGGATTGTTCATCGCCTGGCTTTTCATTCTTATGGGAATGGGCTTTGGTCAGCTTGGAACGTTTATCGATATTCCTTCCCTCCAGATTGTTATCATCGGGACAATTGCCGCAACCTTCGTGGCCTATCCTCTCGATAATATGAAGACCGTTCCGGCACTTCTTAAGAAAGCGTTCGGCAAGTCTGACAGTGATCCCGTATCATCAATAAAAACACTTACCGAATTTTCTGATCAGGCGCGGCGCGAAGGTATTCTTGCTCTTGAAGATAAAGCACAGAAACTGGATGATGAATTTCTCAAAAAGGGGATCGGTCTTGCAGTGGACGGGACGGAACCAGAGATAATACGGGATATTCTTAAAACAGAGATCAACTTTATTGAGGAGCGCCATAAAAGCGGAAAAGAGCTCTTTGAATTCATGGCAACTCTTGCCCCGGCCATGGGAATGATCGGGACATTGGTGGGGCTTATTCTGATGCTGGGCAATATGAGTGATGTCTCCTCTATCGGTCCGAACATGGCCGTTGCATTGATTACAACCCTGTACGGATCACTCATGGCCAATGCCTTTTGTACTCCCGTGGCCAACATTCTGGGGCAGCATTCAGCGGAGGAAATAATGGAAAAAAACCTCATGCTTGAAGGTATCATGGCCCTGCAGACCGGTGATAATCCGCGAATTGTTAAGCAGCGCCTGGCGGCGTTTCTTGATCCCGTTTCCCGTGCAGAAGTAATGGAGAACGAGTAACATGGCTGAAGAGGAATGCAAACAGGAGGAGTGCAAAGAAGGTGCACCGGAGTATATGGCCACCTATGGCGATATGATGACCCTCCTTCTCTGCTTTTTTGTGTTGCTCCTGTCAATGTCGGAGGTGAATCCCAAAAAATTCGACATTGCAGCCTCTTCCTTTCAAAATGCCCTGAACGGTGTCCTTGAAAGTATGCCCACCGTGGCAATCCACCAGGAAGTTCTCCGTCCGCGCCTGGGTGGTGATGCCCAGAATAAACGCATGGCCGCGGACGCAGCCATGAAAATGCGCCAGATTGTCAAAAAAGAGAATATGGACGATGCCGTCAAAGTAAAAGTTACCGAAAAAGGCGTGGGCATACGAATCAATGATCCCGTTTCTTTTGATCCGGGCAGTGCCGTTCTGAAAGATCAATTTAAAGAACTGTTAGTAAAGATGTTAAGTGTTATTGAAGAGTTGCCGAAAGAACAGATACGCGTGGAGGGGCACACTGATAATGTTCCCATCAACAGCAGTCGGTATCCTTCCAACTGGGAACTCTCCTCGGCACGGGCCACACGGGTGGTGCGATACCTGTACCGCAAAGGTATGGACCCATCCAAAATGAGTGCTGTCGGATACGGGCAGTACCGGCCCATTGCCCCCAATGATACCCCGGAGGATCGGGAGAAGAACAGACGGATTGAAGTATTTGCCGACTTTGAAAAAGAATCGGAACCACAGGAAAAATAACCAAGGCGGAACTTAAATGGCAGATGAAGGAAAGAAAAACCCCGAAGAAGAGGGTGAAAAAAGCGAAGGAAAGATCAAAAAGAAAAGCAGTCTGCCCCTGCTGATCGGTTTGATTGCAGGGCAGCTGATTTTTGTTACAGTGATCGCCTTTGTGATGATTCGTTTCTTTCAGGCCCCTCAGGACAGGGAGGAACGCCCGGACAAAACAGAGCAGCGCTCCTCTGATTCCGAAGATGCCCGGACTTCCGACGATGAATACATTGAAGAGGAAGTTATTCTGACAGAGGCTTCTTTTGAGACTGTCGTGAACATTGCAGGAACAGAAGGGACCCGCTTTCTGAAGGTGAATCTGGAACTCGCTTACGATGCCGGAAAAAAGAAAAACAAGAAACTTCTGGAGACTGCCGCTACCATGTCCAGCAATTTCAAGTCCATTGCAATTGATCATCTCTCGTCTCTCACACTGAAAGAGGTCCTGGACCCGAATGCACAGAAGAATATCAGTTCCGACCTGCTGATTAAATTCAACAATGCTCTTCCGCTGCAGGCGGGGGAATTCAGCAATGTGTATATAACAGAATTTATTGTTCAGTAGGATTGAACAAAGGATTGAGCCATGAGCGATATACTCTCACAGGATGAAATAGATGCACTCCTTTCTGCAGTCAGCGAAGAGGAAACCGACGACGACTATGCCTCCGATGCTGTCGAGGAAGAGGCTGCAGGACCATCCGCCGGGAGCAGTGCGGGCGGCACCGGGGTATCGGATTTTGACTTTTCCACAAGCTACGAAGATGACGAAGATGATGATGACGATATCGGGGACAAGGTTCTCAGTCTTTATGATTTTCGCCGCCCGGACCGCGTATCAAAAGACCAGATGCGCACAATTCACAATCTCCATGAAGGGTATGCCCGGCTTTTTTCCACAACCCTGACAAATTATCTGCGCACCTTTGTCGAAACAGAAGTGGTCAGTGTGGATCAGCTTACCTACTCCGAATTTATTATGTCTATCTCAAATCCCAGCTGCATTCATCTTTTCCAGATGGAGCCCATTGACGTTACGGCCATTTTCGAGATGAACCCTTCCCTTGTTTTCTATATGATTGACCGGCTCTTCGGCGGCCTGGGCCGAACCAACGAGAACAACCGTGAACTGACAAAGATCGAACAGAATGTTATCCGCAGTATTGTCGCCCGCGGTCTGGCTGATCTGGCCGCCGCCTGGGAACACATGGGGTCATTTAATCCACGCATAACCAATTACGAAACAAATCCCATGTTTGTCCAGATTGTCCCCCCCGGGGAAACGGTTATTCTTATCACCTTTGAAGTACATCTTCTCAAATCATCGGGGCTTATGAGTATTTGTTTTCCCCACCATATCATTGAACAAATCTTTTCCGAGATGGGGGGTGAAGATTATCTGTCCACCACAGCGGAAACAACCCCGGAAACTGTGAAGACAATGGAGCGGGAAATACAGGACATTTCTGTACCGATCTCGGCTCTTGTGGGGAAAACCAGGATATCCATCCGGGATCTGCTGCAATTGCAGAACGATGACATAATCTGCCTGAATAAACATAAAGATTCCGATCTGATCGTGCAGGTCGGCGGAAAAAGCAAAATGGGTGGAAAAAGCGGTGTCAAGGGGCGAAAAAAAGCCGTGCGCATCACCCGAGTTCTCGAAGAGGAAATTCCCGGTATTGATGAAACCGCCAATACCCCCAATACGTTTGATTCCGATGAGGATGATCTGACCTCGGATACAGATCAGGAAGGGGAACCCCATGAGTGATTTTCTCTCACAGGATGATATTGATGCATTACTTGAATCAGAAGTCGCAGGAGGCGGAGAAAACTCCGGTTCTGACGGCGGTAGTGACAAGATTGAAACTATCATCGGTGATTTAAACAAACAGCAGAGCAGTGTTATTAACACCCTGATCGGCAAAGAAATCACCTTTGAGATAAGCGAGGTGATCGATGGAACCGCCCCCGCGGAGAAGCTGGAGGATGACGGATATGTTGCCATAGACCTCAACCTGTCCGGCGGAGCAGAGGGTACACACACGATCTTCCTTGGTAAAAAGAGTGTTGCCCATCTTGCAGACCTCATGGTGATGGGTGACGGCTCAGCTGAATTCAACGCCGAGGAACATCTTGATGCCATTAAGGAACTCTTCAGTGCAGTAAACGGCGGATATGCCACGGATCTTGGCGAAAAGGTCGGCTCCACTGTAAATGCCGGGGATGTTGTTCCTCATGATAACGAAGGAAGTGAAACCGCTGACGGGCGTACTGTCCTTGTACAGGTGAAGGTTGAAGGCGGTGAATCCTTTCCCATGGTGATTGTGGAGGATACGCACCTTTTTGCCACTCTTAACAAGGCGTACGGCGGCGGCAGTTTCGAACCGGAGGAAAAACCGCAGAATAAACCCTTTGATGATGACGATGATCTGCTTTCCCAGGACGAGCTGGACTCCCTGACAACGGCTGCAGATTCCATGGGTTCCCGGTCGTACGAAGAAGATCCTGAAGAACCTCATCGTCCGCGGGTCAAGCCGGCATCTGCCAAAAACATTGATATGCTTCTGGACATTGATCTGGATGTATCCATCGAACTGGGAAGTACGGATATCTCCATCAAACGTGTTCTGGATATGGCACCGGGCAGCACAATCGAACTGGATAATTTTGCCGGTGAACCGGTGAACCTCCTGGTGAATGAGAAGGTTGTTGCCAAAGGTGAGGTCGTTGTGGTCGATGAAAATTTCGGTGTGCGGATAATCTCCCTTGTCTCACCGGAAGAACGCATTAAAAGCCTGCGCTGAAGACAGTTATGATCAGACTGCACCGAAAGATCGGTGTCTCTCCCCTTTTGTCAGTACTCTTTGTGCTGCTCTCGGCGCTGTCTCTGTGGGCGGAAAACTGTCTGCGACAGCGAGTGCAGGCAGATGGTGTTTCCCGTGTATTTGTTCTTTCCCGTGATGCTCATTACCTGTTACCTCTCGCTCCGGTTGTTCAGGATATCTTCAGGGATTTTCCCGATTCCGCGAATTACTCATTTCGGATCATTCGGGAACTTCATGCTATCCGCAATGTTCAGCCTTCAGATCTGATTATCACCGGTGCCTATACCTACAAAAATGCCGATTCTCTTGATCTCACCCTTACCCTGAAAAACGGCGAACACCAAATACGCGGTACCTGTGTATACCATCTGACCCGGCACGATGCATCCCCGCATGTGCGCTCTGCCCTCTTTGATCCTTTCCGGTCATCAGATGAACGACAGCGCCTTTTCAAAACGCGCTCTGTTCTCAGCCGTCTGAGGAGAAGTGCCCCCCGGGAAGACTCCCTCCTTTTTCAATGGCCGGCAGTATACAATTTCATTAACCGCCGCGCATCTGCTGATCAGGGCGTTGCGCTCCTTTTAAAGGAAATTTTAACCACCGCTTACGGCGTTCATTACAGCAATGAAAGTGCTGACAAAATTCTTTTGACCCGATCCGGTGATGTCCATTTCACCCGACGGGGAATCACCGTAACTGTTCCTGCGCTCCTTCCCGGACAGTCACCTTTTCCCAAAAGCTTTACGAATGCTGAAGACCGTATTATCAGCCCCGTTTCAGATTTGTCGCGCGGACAAATGTATTATGAACACCGTTCACCCCGGGAATATGAAGTGTCAATTATCGATTCCATGAAACAATTTATGGAACACGAATACCCGCGCCTCTTTTTCGACTTTGACCGCCGGGCTCTGGAAGATCTTTTTGCTGACAAAGAACGAAATATTCTCACGGGACACATCACGGAAGCCGGAACACAGGTCCGCTACACCTGGCACAGCAGGGATGCATGGTTTAATCGTCTCGATACGCTGTTTACACAGGGGGCGCGCTTTGTCCTTGATATTGACCTGATCAGGGTTTTTGAAGATAATCTCTCCCCCGGTCGGTACTGGGCGTTATTTCGGCAGAAATGGGCAACTCTCCGTAAGGAAACATCACTGTACAATGATGTCGGGTTTTTACTGCTGCATCTGGATTACAACCGCAGCACAGGGTCAATCGCAGATTTTAAAATCCAATACCGAATATGGGTGTATGATTACGCCGGATCGGACGCGCTCAGGGTGCACAAACAAAAAAGACTGATCCTTCGTGATCTGGATCGTATCTTTACAGATGACTCTGAATATGGAATAACAGGGATAGAACACTCCCTGAAAGCTGAGATCCGCCGCACCATAATCGATGCAGCAGGAATGAAATAAAGGGTTTTATTTATCCGTACTGTCGGATACCCCCACCGAACGGATTCCCGTGCTTTCGCCTTTGATAAAGGGTACTGAATTATCCTGCAGGCCAGCAGAATCCTGCGTTGCGGTGGAATCAGCCGCAGCAATAGAATCTCCGTCTTCCGGAGTATGGGCCCAGAAGGTGAAACTGAGCCACATACCTGCCAGAAGCAGGGCAACCGCTGCAGCACTTCTGCGAAGAAACATCATAAAAGGTATAGTTTTGCCCGTTTTTGATGTGCTTTCAGTTTCCTGAATCATCAGTCGAATGCGTTGGTCCAGATCTGCAGGCACCTCTTCTTCAGGCAGATCCCGTGCCGCAGCGGCAATTTTTGTATGCCAGGAAAGCTGATCCCGACAGGATTTGCACTCCTGCATATGCGCCATGTATCTCTTCTGCTGAGCATCGCTCAATTCCCCGCTGCAGTACAGCAGGCCTTCCGTATACCATCTATTGCACACCATCATAACCTCTCCTTCTAAACTCTTCACGAATTTTCTCACAGGCCAGCCTCATCCGCCCCAGGGCGTTATTCAGAGAACAACCGGTAATCCGGGCGATATCCTTAAAGGGAACGCCACTCATCTCACGCATAAGAAAGACCTCCTTCTGTCGCGGAGAAAGGGTTTCAACCGCCGCAGACAACACTGTCCGAATTCTACCGCTCTCTGTATCTCCTGCGGGTGTCTCAATTCTGCTGCCCATGGCATCTGCCGCCTCATCCTGATATTTCTGAACCACCTTCGCATGCCGTATATGGTCTATGGTCTTTTTATGGGCAATTCCGAAGAGCCAACTGAGAAAGCTTCTCGTTCTGTCAAAACTCTCTATGGACTTCAGTGCAGAGAGAATCGTCTCCTGGAGTATATCCTCGGCAACTGCCTGATCACGCACCATGCGGATAATCAAGGTGTACACCTTATGCTTATACGCATTATACAGATATTCAAAAGCACTGCTCTCTCCTGAATCCAGCCACAGGGCCACATAGGTTTTCTCGTCAATACTTGTCTGTTTCATACTCTGTCCTGTATTACGTCTAAGAGTCTCGAAATATTATTAATATACATTAAAATTCTCCTGAACATATTTTTGGGCACATACCGACAGGAAAGGATTCAAAATGTCCCGAAATCACGCCGGAGTACAACTGCTGTTGGGAGAGCCGAAAAGAGCTGTGCGCAAACTTTCTGCTCCCATCATGTTTGCCATGTTCATCCAAACCGTCTACAATATTGTGGACGGAATCTGGGTGTCCGGCATTCCCAATGTCGGGGATAAAGCCCTTGCAGCCATCGGCGTATTCTTTCCCTTTTTCATGACCCTCATGGCCTTTGCCGGCGGAATTGGTGTGGGCGGCGGAGCAACAATTTCCCGCAAAATCGGTGAAGACGACACGAAGGGTGCTGATCACGCTGCAACTCTTACCTTTGCCATTGCCCTTGTTCTGATCATCGGCCTGAGTCTTGCCATGCTTCCCTTTCTGAAAACAACCCTCACAGCAATCGCCGGGGACAAACAGATCGGTTCCATGGCCTGGGAGTATGGACGAATTCTTATTCTTTCCTCGCCCCTGATTGCTGTCACTCTTGCAGGAAATGCCGTACTTCGGGGAGAAGGTGATTCAAAGCGTGCCATGATCTGCATGAGTGTGGGATCACTTTTCAATATTATTGCTGACCCTCTGCTGATCTACACCTTTGACATGGGATATCGCGGTGCAGCCCTGGCAACAGCCCTCTCCTTTCTACTCTCTTCCGCCCTGTGTATTTACTGGATTTTTATCAAAAAAAACACCCACGTAACCGTTTCCTTTGCCTCT
>JBNJDQ010000054.1:0-14421 GCA_051745065.1 Fibrobacterota bacterium | reverse complement strand
GTAATCTTCATTGGTGAACTGCAGACGGACTTCACCATCGGATCGGCTTTCAAGCAGAGTTACTTCGGCCGCTGCGGAAAGCGCACAAAGTAAAATTCCAAGAATAACATTTTTCATAAACCCCTCCCAGAGGTATTCCACATTTTTGATGTATGTAATAATATAGAAAGATTTTTCACTCTTTACAGGTATTTCTTTTCCCTTCTTTCAGAAAGAATCTTGACAGAGGCGCTCCGACACTATATTATATTGCCTTATAGAGTCTTAAGAAATACTTGAATTCTCGGTATACATTGAATCCGGAGATGAACAAATGAAAACAGACCCGAATAATATTCTCACTACAGAGGAAATTTCCCTGCTCCTTGAAAACGCCATGCGTGATCCATTCACTCTTCTCGGCATGCACCGGGAAAAAGAGGGGGTTTCTGTCCGTACCATTCAGCACGGTGCCACAGCCGTGAAAATCAGCCGCCGCGGAGAAGACACTCCCCTTGCTGAGTTCAGCCGCATTGAGGAAACGGGGATCTTTACGGTCCACCTTCCCGACGAAACAGAGATCTTCTCCTACGATCTTCTGATTACCTGGGACAGCGGCGAAGAAGATCGGCGTATCGATCCCTATTCTTTTCTTCCCGTTCTTTCTGAAGATGACCTGTACCTCTTTAATCAGGGCAATAACAATTACGTCTACGAAGTCATGGGGTCCCATGCGATCGAGGTTGACGGAATTCATGGCACCCATTTTGCCGTCTGGGCTCCCAATGCGGATCGTGTTTCCGTCGTTGCCGATTTCAATCAGTGGGACGGACGTCAGCACCCCATGCGTATGCTCGGAGCATCGGGAGTATGGGAAATATTCATCCCCGAAGTTGGCGAAGGAACGGTCTACAAATACGAGATCCGCAAATGCGGCACGGGGCATCTGACCCTGAAGACCGATCCCTACTGCTATCGCCAGGAACCGTTTCCCAATCACGGCTCCATCGTTGCCGGCCTCGATGAGCATGAGTGGCAGGACGATCTCTGGATGGATAAACGCCGCGAAACCGATTGGGTGAATGCCCCCATGGCAATCTATGAAATACATCTGGGCTCCTGGAAAAAGAACGGTCCCGCCGAAGAAGATGATTACTGTACGTATCAGGAAATCGGGCACCAGCTGGTTCCCTATCTGAAAGAAATGAACTACACCCACGTGGAATTCATGCCCGTACAGGAACATCCCTTTGTTCCTTCCTGGGGGTACCAGGTCGGCGGATTCTATGCAATCAACCACCGGTTCGGCAGCCCTGCTGACTTCCAGGAACTGATCGACTACCTTCATCAGAATGATATCGGTGTCATCCTTGACTGGGTTCCGGGACATTTCCCCAAGGACGAACACGTCCTGTCCTTTTTTGACGGGACGCATCTCTATGAGCATCAGGACCCGCGTGAAGGCGAGCACAAGGACTGGGGAACCCTGATATTCAATTTCGGGCGCAACGAGGTTCGCAATTTCCTTGTGGCAAACGCCGTGTACTGGATCGAAAAATACCATATCGACGGCTTGCGTATCGATGCGGTTGCCTCCATGCTGTACCGCAATTACAGCCGCGAAGACGGTGACTGGATACCCAACCATTACGGCGGCGTGGAAAATCTGGAGGCCATTAATTTTCTGCGCAAAACCAATGCAGTGCTCCACGATTATTTTCCGGGGGTTGTCACCATTGCCGAAGAAAGCACCGCCTTCCCCGGCGTTACCGCCCCCACGCAGCAGGGCGGCTTGGGATTCAACTTCAAATGGAATATGGGATGGATGCACGATACTCTGGAATACTTTGACAAGGATCCGGTATACCGCCGCTTTCATCAGGGTGATCTCACCTACTGCCTCTGGTATGCCTTCTCCGAAAAGTTCATGCTTGTCCTCTCCCATGATGAAGTGGTTCACGGGAAAAAGTCTCTTCTGGAAAAGATGCCCGGAGATGACTGGCAGAAGTTTGCCAACCTGCGTTGTCTCTACGGCTGGATGATGGGCCACCCCGGCAAGAAACTGCTCTTCATGGGCGGTGAATTCGGTATGCGAAACGAGTGGTACGAAAAACGTGAAATCGACTGGCATCTGCTCAACGAAGAGGAAAACGGTATTTTTCACAGCAGCCTCAAGCGAATGGTCAGCGATCTCAACGGACTGTACAAAGAACATCCCTGCCTGTGGAATCACGACTATTCCCACGAAAACTTTCAGTGGGTTGACTACCAGGATCGGGACAACTGTGTAATTGCCTTCAAACGCCACGATATCGATACCGGCGAAGAACTGCTCTTTGTTGGTAATTTCACCCCCGTCGTTCGGGAGGACTACAAATTCGGTATCGAAGAACCGGCCTGGTTTGAAGAGATCTTTAATTCCAATGCAGAAATCTACGGCGGTGAAGGACATGGGAATTTCGGCGGCCGCACCACGGAGCCAACCCCCATTCACGGGCGGGAAAACACCCTGCGCCTGACCCTGCCCCCCCTTGCAGTATCAATCTTTAAAATCCATAAAGAGGTGTGAAATGAAGCGACTCTATCGATCAGAAAAGGATGCCATGGTCTCCGGTATCTGCGGAGGTCTCGGAGGTTATTTCAACATTGATCCGACCCTGATTCGGATCGGTGTGGTTATTCTGGCCTTTTCCGGCGTGGGAACCGTTCCCGTCATAATGGGCTATCTTCTGGGAACATTTCTGATACCGGTTCACCCCGGAGATTCACAGTAATGGCCGCGGGAGGCAAACTCTTCGGTGGAATCATGGGCTTTGCCCTGGGCGGGCCCATCGGTGCAATCCTCGGTGTGGTTATCGGCAGCAGCTTCGATTCTGCCGTTGAGTCCCCGGCCGCTGCTCCCAAGCGCGATGTAGTGATGTTTACGGCCCTCTTTTCGGTCTTTGCCAAAATGGCAAAGGCCGATGGGCAGGTGTCCCGTGAGGAAATCCAGACAATCAACCGATTCTTTGATGAGGTGTTTCATCTCTCATCACAGGATAAAGATATGGCCATACGGATTTTTAATCAGGCCAAGGATGATCCCCACCGCGCAGAAGAATACATTAATCAGCTTTCCCAGTTTACCGACAACCGCCTGGCTCTCAGTTTTACGGGCATGTTGGCGCATCTTGCCCTTGCCGACGGGATCCTGCATGAACGGGAGCGGGAAATACTTGACTACTGTGAACAGCGTCTCGGTCTTGGCGCGGGGACAATTGATCAGATGCTGGATGAGCTCGGGGTTAGCCCCCGGGAACGCTCAGCGGCCCAGTTGCAAAAGCAGTATGAGATTCTGGGAATTTCACCGGAAGCTTCGGACAAAGAGGTGAAACAGGCCTATCGAAAACTCTCTCTGAAGTATCATCCGGACAAGCTCAACGCAAAGGGGCTCGATGAAGAGTTTCTTCTCTTTGCCAACGAAAAGTTCCGGGAGATTACCGGGGCATACGAAGCAATTATGAATGCCCGTCGCACGCGGTCCTAAAAGCGATTTTTCAGGGCCCTGACCTGCCGGGGATCACCGTAATCATCCCAGTCTGATTCCGTCAGAAAGAGATCCGCATGAATGCGGCGCGGCCCAAAAAGAAAGGGCAGGGGATTTCTCAGGAATCGGCGGGAAAATATGTATACCCCGGACTGATGCGCCGGGCAGGCACCGGGCCGCGTCTGACCGCCGTGCCGTTTGAAAGACAGAATCCGATTATCCGGGCCGAGGAAGAAATCTTCGGCCCGTTCATGTTCCCTGGGCTGGCGCGAAAGCAGTGAAAGCCTGCGTCGCCCGGGGTATTTTTCCTCCATCTTTTGGTAGTGACGGACAAATTCGGGAATAACAGGCTCATGAAAGACCAGATCACAGGGAAGGGTCATGAGAGCATCAAAGCTCTGCAGATACCGTCGATATCGTGAAAAATGATACTGCATGAGCAGCAGATAGGGCAGCTCCAGCATGGTGGGAAGTCTGCCCTGCCGGGCTGATTGAGAAATCACAGGAACATTGTGGGCTTTTACAAGATCATTCATCCGCCGGTACTGCGGACTGTCAAAGGTCAGTACAGCTCTTTCAAGATCGCCAATGCCGGCAAGACTGTCCAGACGTATCTCAATCAGACGCCGCTTCCCCACGTGCAGCATGGGCTTGATCTCTTCATCGGGGGACAGATACGAACGAATACGGGAGCCTTTCCCACCGGCAAGAATAAGGGCAAGAATATTCATAAATCCTCTCCGATCTGCGCAGAAAAAGCACCGGTAACAGTAAACCAGATCTGGTGTTCCGCTGCATCAAAATAGTCGGAAAGGCCCTTCTCCACGGCATCCAGACGCAGCCCCCATTCGGCGTGCACATCCTCCGTCCATTGACGATGCTGAAAAATTCGCAGGAAACCGTAGGGCTGCGATGATTCGTAGAAACGTTCCCCCTGCAGAGTCCGATACCCGTCTCCGCGGTATACAGCTGCTTCCACCGTACACAAGGGCAGGGCCCACGCAAGCATGAGCCGCCCCCCCATACCGTACTCCATGGCAATGCGCGCCCGGCGCGGTGTATAGGCCGATGCAAGGAATGCGCCCTTCAGGGTGAGCGTGGAAAACACGGGCCTTTGCAGAGACAGGGGAAGCCCGCCCTCAATAAGGCCGGTGATATTATCGCGCATGTAGTCTCCCGCAGGCTTATACAGCTGACCGCCGTAATGATCCCAGAGGAGCGCACCGTGCCAGAAAACCGGTCCTGTGCTCACATCGGCCCGCACCCCCGCATTAATATGCTCAAGATGACGCGGAGTATTCCGCTCCAGAAGAACCGCCCACAGATCTGCGCGAACCGCGGGATACTTCCAGCGAAGCTGCAGACCTTCCTCCGTAAGGGTATGCAGAGAATACCGTCGGCGGCGCATGGGACCTTTCAGGCCATGTTCCATATCAATCGTTCCCAGAAGAGCTGCAAAGCCCTGATTTGTATATCCGGCGGTCAGAACCGGCCGACTGTCAGAGAAGAAATCCTCTTCCCCGCTTTTTCGAAGAACCGCTACACCTGCCCGAAGAAACACGCCCTCTGTCACTGCAAGAGAGCCGATTACCTGACCGGATACTCCCAGAAGAAGCTGTCCGGGCATGTATTCATTAAAATATTCCTGATTATTCATGTACCCCGTCATCTCAGCCGCAATGCGGGGAATGGAATGCTGCGCCGCACCGAGGGGTGATAATATGCATGCTGTAAAAATCAGGAGTATCTCTTTCACGGTACCTCGTTTTATATTACGTTTACAGACAGAAAGGGTATCAGTGACTATAATATACAAAAAGGCAACCTCGGAAGACGGGCAATCTCTGAATCGCTATTTTCAGAAACTCTACCGGGAAAACATTCCCCACGTTCTCCATAAATCCGGGCCGATCCTCTCCCGTGAGGCTGAGTTCATACGAAACCACAGCGGTCGTGCAGGGGCCCTTTTTATCGCGCAGGACGGAAACACAATCGCCGGTATATCCTCATTGCGCCGCTACACTCATCACCAGCTGGATCACTGTGCCTTTGTGACCCTCTCCGTGCTGAAGGAATACCGCCGCCAAGGTATCGGCCGTGCCCTGATGGAAGAAGTGATCAGTTGGGCCCGTCAGGAGCAGCTGCATCGCATTGAACTGAGTGTAATTACGGATAACCGCAGTGCCGTCCGTGTTTACGAGCGGGTGGGCTTTCAAGCCGAAGGAATCAAGCGGGATAAAGTCCGGATCGGCAGCACCTATCACGATATTATGCTCATGGCCCTGCTTCTGACGGAGCAGAAGTAAGACCGGCTGCTCCCGCCGGGGACGCAGAGTTCTGCATACGCCGTACCGGAGAAAGAACATCTGTCAGGGCCCGGGAAAGATCTTCCATGACCGTCCTCGCCGGACAGGCTCTTCCTGTCAGCTCTTCCAGGGAAATGCTGCATGCAGTCAGATCTGCAGAATGGGATTCTTCCTTGAGATAGCAGACAACCTGACGATACGCCGGAGTCAGGGGAATCGTCCCCTGCGCAAGAATAGCCCGGGCCGTGCGGCGAAAGGCAATACCGCAGATTTTACGCCCCTGAACGGTGGTTTCCCCCTCTGTGAAAAGGGCAAAACAGGCACCTTCCCCCCGACGGTGACGATCTCTGCACGGCGCCGTATCAATGCGTATGCCCCGACGGGACAGGAACAAAGCGATTGCCCTGTGCAAAGCGGAGCGGAGAAACCTCCCCCCCCCAGGATCGGGCAATGCACAGGCAAAGGATACATCCCCGCCGTGAAGAATTGTCCTGCCCCCCGTGGGACGACGCACCACGCTCAGACCATCCCCGGCAACGGCAGTGGTGCGCAGGGTTCTCTCCACATGCTGAATACGCCCGACAGAGAGAGCGGGACCACTCCAGGAGTAAATATGCACCCGCAACCGACCATCAGCGGCAGATCGGGCGGGCAGAGCCCCGTCACGAAGCATATTCTCATGCGGGTCCCCCCGGTGAAAAATGGAACTATCCACGGTTTTCAACATATCTGTGGATATATGTGAATAACTGCTGTCATTCGTCGTGCTCATCCTGTATTTCGCGGGCGTTATGCACAAAAAGATACACCTCCATGCGAAGAGCATCCCCGGGCAGATCCACCCCAAGGCGATCACGATAGGTCATTTCACGCTCCAGATCGGCCAGGGCAGGAGTGGGAATGACCCGATACCGTGACAGGGGCAAAAGCTCTCCCCGCAAGGGGGGGAGAGAAAGACCGCCGCGAAGCTCCCGGACAAGAAATTCCCCCGCTGCATCAACGGGCAGTTTCTCCCCTGATTCATCACGGGCGGCAGCGCAAAGAGCAATGACATCACTGTCCGGACGAAACCGCTCCAGAACAGCTCTGTTTTTTTCAGTCAGAGGAATCTCCGTAATGCTTCGGCCCGGTTCAAGAGCATCCATGACCACAAGGGCATCGGAGTCACAGAAAGCTGAGAAATACGAGTATACCGCCCGTACGGGAACCCCTTCGGTCTCAAAATTCAAAACTTCACTGTTGCCCCAAAAAGGGGGAATAAGCAATTCAGGATACGTTTCAGGATTTCTCATGGCAAACCTCTTTCAGTCTGGTGTGGATTTGTTCGGCAAAGGCCGGAAGGGAGCGATCCCGGGCACCCGTCAGCAGTACGCCGCGCTGGCCGCGGTGATACCCGGCAAAATGGGTAAGAAGATCTTCCCGACGGGGCGGGGCATGCACTGATGCCGCCGTTGTGATGGCCGCGGCAAGATCTGCTGCTTCAACACTGCGATCCACCGTCCCGCCGGCATAAAACACCGGCAGCAGAACAAGGGTATCTCCCGGACGGAGAATCTCATTGAACAGGTGGACAAAATCGTCAAAGAGAAAGCGCAGAGGTCCGTAGCCGTGGGGCTGAAAAAGGATCATAAGATCATCAAAAAGCATGCGCGCAGCCGCCACAGCAGCGCGGATTTTTTCGGGATTATGTGCATAATCATCGATAACTGCACAACTGCGGCAGGAACCGATGATATCAAAGCGCCGGGCGATTCCTCCATATCCTGCACTGGTGCGGGCACTCTCCTGCAGGGATACACCGAAATGAGCAGCAGCAGCGGCGGCGGCGGCGGTGTTCAAAGCCGTATGCCGCCCCGGAACGCTGCTCTCAAAGGAAACGCCGCCGATTGAAAAGCGCTGCCGCCCGTGCTCAAAACCGCCCATGGTGCAGTGATAATCCGCGTTGTCGGAAAATCCGAACGTCGCCGCTGCCAGAGATGCAAGACGGGAATCATCGGCCGGGGCCACCACGGTTTCAGCGTGGCATGCTGCAGTCTGCATCATGGAAAGCACCTCCGCTTCATCCCGGTGATCCCGGGAGACATTGAGGATCACTGCAACCTCCGGGCGGTATTTCACCACGGTCCCATCGCTCTCATCAGCTTCAATAACAAGGAGATCAGACTTTCCCCGCACAGCATTTCCCACCTTTTTCCGGGCAACAAGATCCCGCAGGTTTGCCCCGCCGATGTAGGAGGGCTGCAGCCCGGCTGCATCGAGGATATGCCAGACCATGGCAGAGACGGAGGATTTTCCGCTGGTTCCGGTTACGGCCACAGTTCGGCTGCGCGCAACCAGATGCGCGAGCAGATCCGAGCGGTGCAGCACCGGTATACCCCAGCGACGCGCCGCCGCCAGGTCGGGATTATCCTCTTCGATAGCAGTGGAACGAATAAGGACATCCACCTGTGGCGAAATCCCACTGCCGTCCTGGGAACAGAGGGTAATACCGTCATCAGTCAGGATACGTTCCATGGACGCAGCAGCAGGAGTCCCCACGGCTCTGTCGGATCCCTGAACCGTGCATTCAGGAGCCAGATACTGGGCAAGGGCGCTCATTCCCGCACCGAAAACCCCGATGAAATGAATACGGGAACAGGCCCGTCCTTCAGGCAATAAGAACATAATCCCCCTCTTCAACCCGATCAAACAGGTCGATAATATCGTTGTTTTTCATGACAATACACCCGTGGGAAAAATGATTTGTCCCCACGGCATTCTCACGGTTGGTCCCGTGAATGTAGATAAAGCGGCGGTAACTGTCCACATCTCCGCCACGATTAAAGCCGTTCTCCAGCCCTTCAAGGCGGATAATCCGGGAAAGAATCAGGTTTTTGCGGGGCGTGTCGTACTGCCCAAGAATCTCCCCCGTAGGTCGCCTGCTCTCAAAGACGGTCCCCGTCGGGGCCCGGGCACCGATCTTTGCGGCGATGCGATGAAGTCCGCGCGGTGTCGCCTGAGACCCCCCCCGTTCTCCAAGCCCCCTGGCACCAGCCGATGCAGGATAAGCCTTCACCCGCCGGGGATGCTGCATAAGGCTGAGACGGAATCGATCATATTCCATGTAAATCAGACGTTCTCCCGGCTGGAGAGAACGATTCAGTTTTCGCAGATATGATTCATAGGCCATAGGTTTCTCTTTCATTACAGTCTCCTAAAATATATGTTTTACACATTGAAACCCTCTATGAAAATCCGGCGGTTCCCGTGAAACACCTCTTCAGTACAGCCCGTGATCTTTCCCTCTATATTCATATCCCCTTCTGCCGCAGCCGCTGTATCTACTGCGACTTTCCCACGGGAACCCGACTTTCCTCCATGGACGCCTTTATCCGAGCTCTCTGCGCGGAAATACGCACGCGCCTGGCCAAAACCCCCGCTCTTCAGGAGCGTTCCATCCGCACAATCTACATCGGCGGCGGCACTCCGTCTCTGTTGAAACCAACGCACTGGGAGCAGATTTTTCGGCAACTGAAAGAATTTCGTCTTTCCCCGGATCTGGAATGGACCGTTGAAGGCAACCCCGATTCCGCCCGGCCGGAAACCCTTGCCCTTCTTGCAGAACACGGCGTAACGCGACTCTCCTTTGGTGTGCAGTCCCTGGATGACACAATCCTTGAGAAGCTGAATCGGCCGCATCGCAGGGATACTGTACACAAACTCCTTGCAGACCCCGTACTCAAGCAATTTGATTCCATAACCTGTGATCTCATGTACGGCCTGCCCCACCAGACGCCGGAGATGCTCAGCAATGATATTCGCCAAATCACGGCTTTTGATGTGGTACAGCATATCTCGCTTTACGAACTCACCCTGGCAGAAGATACACCGCTCTGGAAATCTCCTTTGCGGCAACATCTCTGCAACGAGGCAGAATGCCGGAACCTTGCCGATACAGCACGCCGCCTTCTTGCAGATCGGGGATACCGGCGGTACGAAGTGTCGAATTACGCACAACAGGGCTTTGAGTCACGTCATAATATGCGCTATTGGCAATGTGCTCCCTATCTGGGATTCGGTCCGGGAGCCCATTCATTTGATGGAGAGCAGCGCTTTGAGAACCACACGAACCTGGATGCGTACTGCGCCACCTCTGCCGGAACCCTGCCGCCCGGCCGGAGCGAGCCTCCTGCCGATACACAGCAACGGCGCGAGGAGTTTCTTTTTTTGCATCTGCGCACAGCAGCGGGAATTGATCCGGCTGAATACCGGACCTTTGTGGGAGAATCCTTTATGTCAGAACTGCGTCAGTCCCGTCTTACGGATCTGGTAAAAGAAGGACTCATCACTGAGACGAACGGTGTATGGCACCCCACCGATGCCGGCCTGGACCGGGCCGACGGGATGACCCTGCACCTCCTACTGTAATCGAAAGGTCCCCAGTTCATCCGTGTTCTGTTGCAGAATCCGCTTTTCCAGAGAAATCTCCTCTCCTTCTTTGGAGTATTTCTGAAACAGATGGCGAGCCGCACGGAGAGGTACACCGGAACGGACCGCAGAGAAGATTCCTTCTCCCGGGCGAACTTCCACCCGTGAAATTCCGCGCACGGTCCGAACCGCCAGGTATGCCGCAACACGGTCATCACTGTCCCGTTCCAGAGACACTGACAGCAGTTCTCCCTCCAGGGCGGCAATCAGCTCACTGATTACATCGCGAAGATCCACATCCATAAAGCGCAGTGCCGAAAGCCCCAGACGATTTGCGTCAAAGCTGTTAAGGGCGATCAGAAGCTCCCCCTCCATGCTGCGCGGGGTCAATACAACATAGGGAACCCCGGAATCCTTTGTACGGATTGCCGAAAAATGTACGTCCAGATACTCCTGCATACTAAAAAAGCTCCGGCGGAAAATTTCGCGCTTTCAATTCAGCGATATGCTTTTTAATCTCCGGAAGTTTCTCCCTGGCGATTACCAAAACAGCATCATCAACAGTAACCACAACCATATCCTCTGCACCGATGACCGCCACAGATGATCCTTCAGTGCGATTGGAGACAATTGTATTACTGCTTTCACTGATATAAATCCCTTCGCCGTCAAGGGTGTTTTTATCTCCGTCACACCCTTTCACACGCTCCAGAGAACTCCATGAGCCAACGTCATCCCAGTCAAAATCACCTGCCACCGCGTGGAGGGATGCAGCATGCTCCATAATACCGAAGTCGATGGACTCCTTCGGCGACCGCTCATAAAAATCACGAATTGCCGCAGTAGTGAAATTCTCCTGTTGCAACTGCTCTGCCAGAGAAAACAGACCGGGCATGCTGCGCTGAAACTCTGCAAGAATTACCGAGGAACGCCAGATAAACATGCCGGAATTCCAAAGATACCCGCCGTCCTCCAGATACGACTGTGCGGTCCGGGCATCGGGTTTCTCAACAAAAGAGTCAAGGGTGTAGGCTTTTTTTCCGGCCCCTTCATCGCGAAAAAGTGAATCAATTTTCAGATACCCGTACCCCGTCTCGGGGCGGTCCGGCTGAATACCGTACACCACCAGGGTATCCATCTCAGAGGCGATGTCTGCTCCGTACCGGGCTGTGGCAATAAACTCCTCAGCCGGAGAAATTGCATGATCCGCAGAAACGACGGCCATAACGGAATCCTGCCCGTAGTGACTGCTGCAAAAGGCAGCGGCGGCGGCCACAGCCGGTGCGGTATTGCGTCCGAAGGGTTCTTTTATCATATCAAAATCCCACAAATCCCCGATCTCTTTTTCGATAATATCCGCAATTTTTTCAGATGTCACAATCAGCGGTTTCACTCCCGCCGGAGCAAGAGGCGCAACACGTCTGATCGTATCTACAATCATGGGATCACTGCTGACGAGGGACAGAAGCTGTTTGGGGTTGGATGAACGGCTGGCGGGCCAGAAACGCTCACCAATACCACCTGCAAGGATAACCGGAACAATGTTCATATTTAATCCTTTTATAGATAATCTGTATATTTTTTCTTTAACCCTTCAAGGAGACTGCTGCGCAAATAGGGATCACCAACCATATTCTGATTCGCCCGGTGCTTATCGCAGTGAAAATCAGAGCCTCCCGTAAAAAGAAGGTGGTACTTCTTACACATTTTTGCATATTTACGGCGCACAGATTTCCGGTGATCTGAATGGTACACCTCAAGCCCCGCAAGACCGTCATTTATCAGCCCGGGAATCATTGAATCGACTCCGGTTACACCGGGATGTGCCAGAACGGGAACCCCCTTTGCATTCCGCACCAGATCAAATACCCGGCGGGGGCTCAGCTGCATTTTTTCAACGTAAGCCGGGCAGTCATAGCCAATATACCGATCAAAGGCTTCGCGGAAAGAATAGACAAATTCTTCGTGAAGCAAGGCTGTTGCAATATGGGGACGACCGATTGCACCGCCGGCGGAAAACCGAAGCACCGTATCAAAACGCAGATCGACGCCGATGGAGTTGAGGTTTTCAACCATTTCCCTGGCCCGAAGATAGCGGGCATCCCGCATTCTACGAAGCATTTCCGTAAGAGTTTTATCGGTATAATCGATAAAATATCCGAGGACATGAATGTCATAGCCCTGGTGTTCACAGGAAAGCTCAATACCGGGAATCACTTCAATTCCGCGGCGCCTGCCCTCTTCAATTGCCTCGGGATATGCCCCAAGGGTATCATGGTCAGTTATGGAGACCGCCGTCATCCCCCGCATCTGCGCAACATCCAGAATCTCCGATACCGTATTGGTTCCGTCTGAATGTACTGTATGTATATGCAGGTCTACACCATCAATCCTGTCTTTTGTATATCTCATTCTTTTTTTCTTTATTATATTACGGTAAAATATAGCCTAAACATCGATCGAAGTCAAGCACTGACAAAAGAAAGACGTTTACCTTGGGTCAGATGCGGGTGAAACGATTAATTTTGCCTGTGAAGGGACAAATCACATATATTACCAACAGTACGTTTTATTCAGATTGTACAGAAAATGACATCAGGAAAAGAGATCGCAGTAAAAATCGCGGCGGCAGTAACGGTTATTCTTATGATTATTCTGCTTGGGGTGCGAATTGCAAGTTATTAATTATCCCGGCTCATGGACCGCATCGGCAGGTCGCCTTGTTTTGGCGTCCCGTTCTCCCCGTCGTAAAAAACTGCTGCAGGACATCGGTATTGATCCGGTGATTCTGCCCGGAGCGATCCATAACGAAGAAGAATATTTCATTGAAACAACCCATATAAAGGAATCCGTAGAGAATCTTGCCAAGGCGAAAGCACAGTCCGCCCCAGGCACGGATCCGCAGGATATTATCATTGGTGCCGATACGGTTGTTCTTTTTGAAGGACAGGTGCTTGGAAAACCCGTTAATCACGACGAAGCATTCCGCACATTGCAGATGCTGTCCGGCGCAACACACCGGGTCATTACGGGGATTGCCGTATTGCGCAGCGGAATACAGCTTACATCCGCTGTTACCACGCATGTCACCTTCCGCACACTGAGCACAGAGGAAATCAATCACTATCTTTCCACTGAAACATATGGAGACAAAGCAGGATCCTACGGTATTCAGGACAGAGGGGCCATGCTGGTGGAACAAATCCGCGGCTGCTATTATAACGTAGTGGGGCTTCCCGTTGCTGAACTGCTTACCCTGCTGGAAAAAACAGATATCAGGGCTCAGAAGGGGCGAAACCAATGAATACAGACAATCAATATACCGATGCAGGCACAGCAGATTCCGGAGAAAACCGCCCGGAGAAAAAATCTGTCGGACAAACACTTAAACGGGAACGAGTAAAAAAACGTTTGTCCATAGCACATATTGCCGAAGATCTCAAATTCAATGAAGAATATATTGAGGCCTTGGAAAACAGTGAATTTGATAAACTGCCGGCACCTCCGTACGTGCGTGTGTATATCAAAACCCTTGCAGGATACCTCGGTCTTGACAGCCAGAAGATGCTCTCACAATACGCGGAAGAAACGGGAAGCACCTTTCCCGACCCCCGGGAAGAGCGTCATGACACCATGACCGTCCGCATCAGTGATGAAAAGAACAACAATCACTGGATTGCCGTCAGTGTTATCATCGTTCTCATAGGAGCATTCGTTTATCTACTTCGAAATCAAACGAATACAGATACCGAAACCTCCGCACCGTCATATATCAACACGGAAGACAGCCTTTTACCCGAAGACACCGGTACCGTAGGGGACAGTCTGTCCGGTCCGTCGGGTGCGGCAGAAACAACCGTTGATTCCACCCCTGCTGATACAACCGATACAGATACTCAGGTTCAGGCACCTGTACAACCGGACAGCCTGAACCTTCGTCTGGAGATCACCCGGGATTCCACATGGATGCGTGTATATGCTGACGGCCGACAGGTAAAAAACGGTTTTTACCGTAAAGGCTCCATGACGATTACCGCACGGGACAGTTTTAATCTGAATGTTGGTAAAAACGGCGTGGTATCCTATCGCCTCAATGGCAATATATTACCTGTCCCCGCGGAAAATGCGCTCATAAGCAAGATAACCGGAGACACCCTTGAAACCTGGTAAGAGAACGCGCCTACAACAACATGAAAGCAGCCG
>JBNJDQ010000053.1:0-14542 GCA_051745065.1 Fibrobacterota bacterium | reverse complement strand
TCGATCTTTTCTTCCAGAATTTTTGCGGTATCCCGATGTTTATGCAAAAAATCTGTCACGGCGGACTTAACGGGCTCCACAATCTGACGGCGCATATCCCGATTACCCAGTTTATTCTTGGTCTGACTCTCAAAAACCGGATCCATAATCCGTATTGATACGGCCCCTACAATACCGTCGCGAACATCCTGAGCCGTGTATTTTTTGCCGTAATATTCGCGCACTCCCCGCAAAATCCCTTCGCGGAACGCCGACTGATGCGTCCCGCCGGCACTGGTGTACTGCCCGTTTACAAAAGAGAAATGCGTTTCGCCGTAGTTTTCCGTATGGGTAAAGGCAAATTCAAGACGGTTGTCATCACTGCGATAATAACAGATATCGTAGAGCTGATCATCCTCGATCTCGGCATTGAGCAGATCCTTCAGACCGCTGCGGGAATAGAAGCTTTCTTCGCCGTAGTCAATGCGCAGATTCCGGTTCAGGTACGCGTAGTTCCAGAGGCGTTTCCGGATAAAGGCATCGTCAAAGGCATAGGGCCCGAAGATCTCTTCGTCGGGAATAAACTCCACGGCCGTGCCGTTTTTCTCCCGGGGCGCATCCCCTTCATTTTCGGAAATCAGTTTACCCTGTGAGAACAGGGCCTGCTTAAAACGGCCTTCACGATAGGCGGTCACTTTGAAATGACTGGAAAGGGCATTTACCGCCTTGGTCCCGATCCCGTTGAGACCGACGGAAAACTGAAATACTTCGTTGTTGTACTTTGCCCCCGTATTGATAATGGAAACACATTCCACCACCTTGCCCAGGGGAATCCCCCGACCGTAGTCACGGATACTGATGAGGTTCTCTTCGCGGGATATGGTAATCACCCGGCCGTGGCCCATGATAAACTCGTCGATGGAGTTATCCACAACCTCCTTGATCAGCACATAGATGCCGTCATCATAGGTTGTTCCGTCACCAAGGCGACCGATGTACATGCCGGAGCGCAGACGGATGTGCTCCAGAGAATCAAGGGTCTTAATCCTGCTTTCATCGTACTGAACCGTCTTTTTCTCACTCATTGGCGTATCCGGCGGTGAAGGGTTATTTGTATTCCGGCGGTGATCCCGCTGTTATGACCTCTTTTGTAATAATCACTTCCGAGACGGAATCCTTTTTGGAGGGCAGTTCATACATAATCGGCGTCACAGCTTTTTCCAAAACATTGCGCAACCCCCGGGCACCGGTTTTCTTTTCCTGCGCAATTTTCACCACCTCTTCCAGGGCACCATCGGAAAAAGTCAGACGGCAGTCATCCATCTCAAAAAGCTTGGCATACTGTTTTACCAGAGAGTTTTTCGGCTCCTGAATAATCTGCAGCAGCATATCACGATCAAGATGCTTCAAGGCAAAATGAGCGGGGATACGCCCGATCAACTCGGGAATAATGCCGAAATGAACAAGATCTTCAGGCTCACAGAGCGCAAGAAGATCATCTTCTCTGTTGGTATTGGGGGCAACCACATCAATATTAAAACCCATTCCCCCTTTGGAGGTACGCTTCTCAATAACCTCATCAAGGCCGACAAAGGCACCGCCGCAGATAAACAGGATATCCCGCGTATTAACGCTGGTCAGTTTCTGCTCCGGATGTTTCCGCCCGCCGTTGGGGGCAATCTCTGCAGTGGTTCCTTCGATAATCTTCAGAAGGGATTGCTGCACCCCTTCCCCGGAGACATCCCGGGTAATTGAGGGGTTGGCACTCTTCCTGCCGATTTTATCGAATTCGTCAATGTAGATAATCCCGCGCTGCGCACGGTCAACATCGTTATCCGCCGCTGAAAGAAGGCGTCCGAGAATATTTTCCACATCTTCGCCGACGTAGCCCGCCTCGGTGAAGACCGTTGCATCGACAATGGTAAAGGGAACCTCCAGCATTTTCGCCAGGGTCTGGGCGATAAGGGTCTTACCGGTTCCTGTCGGTCCCAAAAGCAGAACATTGGATTTTTCCAGTTCCACATCCCCCTCATCCATGCGGGAATAGATCCGCTTGTAATGATTGTACGCCGCCACGGCAATGCCCTTTTTGGCCTCGCTCTGACCGATGACATATTCATCGAAGTACGCCTTCATCTCCATGGGAGTGGGCAGCTTGCGGTAATCATATTCACGGGCATCCGCGGAAGAAGAGGATTTTTTTGCCCCGCCGGAAAGGTCCTGGTCCTGCCCATCGAGAATAGTGCTGCACGTGTGGACACATTCATTGCAGATGTACACGCCGGGGCCGGTAATAATACTGTCCACTTCATTGGCTGTACTGCCGCAGAATGAACACTTTATGTCTTTCTTTTTTGTCATATCTACGCGCGACTCTCCAGTACTTCATCGATCATATTGTATTTCAGAGCCTCTTTGGCAGTCATGTAATAGTCGCGCTCCGTATCCTTTCGAATGGTGGCTTTGCGTTTACCCGTATGGTGTGCAAGAATTGACATGAGATTATCCTTAACCCGGACGATTTCCTTTGCATGAATCGCAACATCCGACGCCTGCCCGGTGGTTCCGCCCAGGGGCTGATGAAGCATAAAATTTGAATGCGGCAGGGAGTAGCGCTTCCCCTTTGTGCCGGCAACGGCAAGAATTGCCCCCATGCTCGCGGCAAGGCCCACACAGATGGTGGAGACATCGGGCTTGACAAACTGCATTGTATCGTAAATGGAAAGTCCTGCAGAAACTGAACCGCCGGGGCTGTTGATGTACAGGGTGATATCCTTTTCGGGATCCTCGTATTCCAGAAAGATCATCTGGGCAACCACCAGATTGGCCACATGATCGTTGATCTCGCCGCTGATGAAAATAATACGTTCCTTCAGCAGACGTGAGTATATATCGAAGGAGCGTTCGCCCCGTCCTGTATCTTCCACAACCATCGGTACCAGTGTTGACATAGTATACCTCGTTTCTCGTGTTTTTTGCAACAAGTAAAATACATCTCTGCCCCGATGTAATAAAAGGGTGACTGAAAAAAGCGTGATTTCTCTTCACCTGCCGTCTGAGAAGCCTGTAATCACCGTGTAGCGAGTATTAAAACGGAAGAAAAAAAGGGCCCTCTGTTAAAGAGGGCCCCGTAAACAGTTTTATCCGATGCGGTTATTTTTCTGCAGGCCATTCTTTAAGGCCGACAAGAACATCAAGAACCTTCTCCTGCTTCAGATCTTCACGAAGCTGGATGGTTGATCCGTTCCTGCGCAGCACATCCTTGACTGTATCAAAATCCTGATTGTACTGATCAGCAATCTCCTGAATTTTTGCATCAACTTCCTCTTTGGTCGCCTTGATCTTCTCTGCCGCGGCGATGAAATCAAGGATGCGGAAACGCTTGATACTCCTGGCTGCGGTATCACGGAACCGCGCAAGGTACTCCTCAAACGAAGGCTGCCCGCCGTTGGGATAGTACTGTTTTTCCTGCTGCATAATATGCTCAATATAAGCGGCAATCCGTGACTCGGGAACTTCAAAATCATTCCCCTCTTTGGCCAGAATCGCATCAACAGCTTTGTCATAGGCTTCGTTCCGCGTCTGCTCATCCTTTTTCTTTTTCAGATCATCCTTCACACGTTTCACCAGATCGTCTTCAGACTCAACCTGCGCCATGGAAAGAATCTTTTCGTCGTCAAGAGACGGAAGTTTACGCTCCTGCACATTCTCAACAATAACCGTAAACTCACCGGATTTTCCGGCAATTTTCTCTATGCGGAAATCGTCGGGAAAGGTCAGGCTGACGGTTTTTTCCTCATCTCGTGACATCCCCACAAGGGCCTCATCCAGCTCGGGAAGGGGAGATTTACCCACTTCGATCATGCGGGGAGCCGGATCTCCTTCACCGGGCGCACCGTCCACGGTGAAATCGGAGTATTTCAGGGTGACGAAATCCCCCTTTTCCGCGGGACGGTCAAGATCTTCAAAGTCGGCAAACTGCATGCGGACATTTTCCAGAGCGTCTTTCAGCTCATCATCGGAAACGTCCTCAAAATCAACCGTGATTCCCAGATCTTTATAATCGGTGATTTCAATATCCGGATCCACTTCAACCGTTGCCGTGAAAACAACGGGCTCTTCGGGATTATCAGCCTTCATATCGTCGATAACAGGCTGGGATACAGGGTTGATTTTATTATCAGTGCACGCCTTCTGATAGGCTTCGTTTACAACTGACTCAATCACTTCCGCACGGATGGAGTCACCATAACGGGATTTGATAAGAGCAACAGGAACTTTACCTGCGCGAAAGCCCGGGAGGGTAATATCCTTTTTGTACTTCTTTACCTGCTGATCAAACTGAGAATTTACCTCATCAGCGGGTACTTCCACTTCAATAACTCGTTTGCACGATTCCGGTGATTTTACAACAGCATCCACTATAATGCCTCCGAATATACTCTTTTGGGATTATTTTCCGTTTCGGCGAAAAATGAATGCGAGTGGAGGGAGTCGAACCCCCACACCTTGCGGCACCAGATCCTAAGTCTGGCGTGTCTACCAATTCCACCACACTCGCGCTTCAAAAATTGCGATCCTAAAATATATAAGACCCCCTGCAGATGCAACGGGTATCGGGATTTACTCCCCGGGACTCAGATTAAGACTGTCCAGCAGAGGCTGATTGACAGGCTTGTTCAGATCTTCGCTGATTTTGACATACTCCGTATACCCACCGGTCAGCCCCATGACCGTGCAAATACTGTCGCGTTTACGCAGGTATTCCCCTGTTGCTTCGGGAGCCGCTGAGTCATCGGCGTTGCTGATTTTCTCGGCGTAGGTACGGGCAAGGCTGTTCAGAGCCGGGTTAATCTCCTGCCAGGTACGCAGCTGTTTGCGCCCCAGGGCTCCGGCGGCGGAGGTAAAGGCCGTATCAGTCTTTTTTTCCTGCGTATTATCGGGGGTATCCCCGTTTTGACAGGCTGCAAAAAAAACAAAGAGAACCACAGATATCAGAGGATGTACAGGCAATCGCATAAAACTCTCCGGTTAAATAAACTGATTTTCTCTATCTAATATAGTTTTTCCACGGTAGCCATGGACGGATTTTGACCGAATGAAGATTTCCCGCGCCACCTTCGCCGGCGGCGATGCATCAGAACAGCTCGTGCAATTGCGCAAGAGCCGCACCAATTGTTTTCCGGCGCACCGCACTGCGATTGCCGGAAAAATAATACCGCCGCGTAACAATGTCCGCCCTGTCCGCCGTACCGATCCAGACCAGGCCCACGGGCTTCTGCGCAGATCCGCCCCCGGGGCCGGCAATCCCGGTTACGGAAAGAGCATACTCCGTTGCGCAGCGCTGCAGCACCCCGGCGACCATCTCCCCGGCCACAGCAGCACTGACCGCTCCGTGCCGGGCAAGGGTTTGGCTGGTCACGCCGAGCAGGTCCATCTTCATACGATTACTGTAGGTGATGAACCCACCGGCAAACCACGCCGATGACCCGGAAACGGCTGTCAGGGACGCACCGATCCCACCACCCGTGCAGGATTCAGCCACGGAAAGAGTTGCCCCTTCCTGCACAAGGGCGGCAGCGATTCTTTTAACTGATGGCTGCAGAGACATACTGAAAGATCCACACAATTCCATGAAGGACGGTACATGCAAGAAGGCCGGCGGCAACATCATCCATCATGACACCGAGGCCGCCGCCGATCCGTTCGAAACAATGCACCGGCCAGGGTTTGACAATATCGAAAAACCGAAAGAGAAAAAAACCGAGCACCAGGGAGGAAGCGGAAAGAGTCCATACTTCGGTGATCAGGGTGAAGGTCAGAAGCTGACCCAGCACCTCATCGATTACAATTGCTCCGGGATCTTCTGTACCGTAAATCTCCTCAGCAGAACTGCTGGCCCAGGTTCCCGCCATGAGTGCGAGCAGGGCCAGAGGAGCAAAGGTCATGAAGGAGTCCAGCAGAAACAACTGGGAAAAATATCCCCGAAAGAGGATGAGTATCCCCACCGCAACCAGGGATCCCCAGGTTCCCGGTGCAAAGGGAATAAACCCCACATAGAACACGCTGGAAAAGATTCGTTTCACAGCTCTGATAAGGGCCTCTTTCATTGCCGACCTCCCGAATAATGAACCTGTCGCCGCTCACCCAGAGCAGTAACAAGGGTTCGTTTATCTGCATAGTCAATATCCATCCCGGCGGAAAGCCCCCGGGCAAAACGGCTGACCCGTACGCCGGGCACCGGGTCAAGGAGCTTTAAAATATAATGAAACGTTGTCTCCGCCTCGCTTGAACCGCCCAGGCCGATGATAATCTCTTCGATCTCCTCACGGCGTACGCGATCCACAAAGGAATCCAGAAACACATCTCTGACGCTGATACCTTTCATGGGGGAAATCAGACCGCCCAAAACATGGTACAGGCCGCGAAAAGAGCCGCTGCGCTCAATGGTCCACATATCCCGCGGACGTTCCACAATGCAGAGGACGGAGCGGTCACGCCGCGGTGAAGCGCATACGGAACATCGCTCATCCTCGGTCCAGGTATTGCAGGACGGACAGGGATGCAACTTCTCCACGGCTGCGGTGATTGCCCCGGCAAGGCGGGGAGCCTGCTCCTGCCGATGGTCAAGAAGGTACATGGCCATGCGCCAGGCACTTTTCTCCCCCACCGCCGGCAGCAGGCGCAGGGCATCAACGAGATCAGTCAGACTGTCATCCACTTACAGCCCCGGAATATTGAGGCCGCCTGTAATGCCGCCCATGAGATCCTCGCTGAGATCTTTCACCTTTTTGTTGGCATCATTGAAGGCCGCCAGGACAAGATCCTCCAGCATTTCCACATCATCGGGATCAACGGCGTCAGGTTCAATGGCGATTTTTTTCATGTTCTGTGAACCGTCGAGAACAATCTTCACCATACCGCCGCCGGCGGTTCCCTCAACCTCTTTCTGCCCAAGCTCTTCCTGTGCCTGCATCATCTGAGCCTGCATTTTCTGCGCTTTCTTCATCATCTTGTTCATCTGTTTTGACATATCTACCTCGCTATATGAGTTCTCCGTTGAATATATCCAGTACTGTATCGATTATGGGCTCCCGCACAGCCTCATCATGCAAAGAGGCCGCGTGGGGACCGGGGGTTTTCGGCTCCTCTGTACCCGGGGCGTTCTCAGGCGCTTCCTGCACATACCCGTCACCGGCGGCAACGGTCAGGTGCAGAGTCAGTGGAGTTCCGCAGAAATCCCGCAGAAGCGCCTCCACCTGTTTCTTGGTTTCCGGTGCAGCCAGCTCCTGCTGCTGAAATGAATGAATCGGGGAAAACCGCAAATCCACGGAATCCCTGTCGAATTCCACGGGACGCCCCGCCTCAAGCCAGGCCCCCCAGAGGGGTTTTCTATGAGAAAAATACGCCAGAAAGGCATACCAGAAATCCGTGCCATGCGCCGGATCGTAGGGGCGTGTTTCCTTAGGAACTGTTTCCTCCTGATCATCTTCCGCCGATGGTGCGTCCCCGGGCGGTGCATCTTCTCCCGTCTTCGGTGGCACCGGTGATTCGTCGGTCTCCTGCGCAGGTTCTCCGGCATCGGGGCCAGGGGCAGAATCATTGTGCGGTGCAGCCTGGGCAGAAAGGGAAGCTTTTGCATCAGCGGTATCGTCACGCCGTGTTTGAGCCCGGTGCGCCTGCTCCCCGGGCTCCGGCATGTCCCGCACATCCTTCAACGCGGGCTCTGCCTTCGCAGCAGACTCCTGTGCCGGGGAGGGCCGCTCCGGCGTGGAGGGCAAAGAGTTCCCTGATGTTTCGGCGTTTTGCGAAGAACGGGAAAGAGGCGCCCGCCCTGCAAGAAGATCTTCGATCTCCACAGTGCGCTCCATGCGGGCCAGCTTGATCAGCATCAGCTCCACCTGAAAGCGGGGCAGCGAACTGCGCCCCATATCAAACTCGCATTGACGGATCACCTCGATAATACGGAGGAGATCCCCCTCTGTAAGATCGGAGAAACTCTGTGTGCCCTCGTTCATGCCGGAAAAGAGAAGCTTCCGCAGATACTCCATGTACCCCGTGATAAATTCCTGCAGATCATACCCGCTGCCCAGGGCCTGCTCAAGAAAGGCCACGGCACGACGGGGGTCTCCTGCAATGACGGCCTCCATAAGATCATGATAAAGATCCTCCCCGATCAGCCCCAGGGATTCACGGACCGCTGCTGCACTCAACCCATCTGTGCTGAAGGCGCAGGCCTGCTCCAAAAGAGAAAGGGAATCGCGGATACTGCCACAGGCTTTGCGTGCAATGATCTCCACGGCCGCATCATCAAAGGAGATGCCCTCCCTGGTGCAGATGGTTTTGAGATGTTCTGCAATAGCCTCAAGGGAAACCGTTTTAAACTCAAACCGCTGACAGCGGGAGTGTATTGTATCGGGAACACGGTGGGGCTCCGTTGTTGCCAGAATGAAAACGACCCGCTCCGGCGGCTCTTCAATCGTTTTCAGCAGGGCGTTGAAGGCCCCCTTGGAGAGCATGTGCACTTCATCGATAATAAATATTTTGTATTTGCCGTCAAAGGAACTGTAGCTGACGCTGTCCCGAAGCTCGCGAACTTCATCCACCCCGTTATTGGAAGCACCATCCACCTCTACCACATCAAAATTATTCCCCTCCTGAATGGAACGACAGGGCGAACAGACTCCGCAGGGAGTAACGGTCGGCCCTTCATCGCAGTTCAGGGACCGTGCAAGAAGCCGTGCCAGACTTGTTTTTCCCACGCCGCGGGTTCCGGAGAAAAGATACGCATGGGCCACGCGGTCCGTTTCTATCGCCCGTTTTACCGTATCAACAACATGGGACTGCCCCACGACATCGTCAAAGGTATCGGGACGCCATTTTCGGGCAAAGACTTTATACGACATAGCACCTCGAAAGAAGGGATTTTCGCGTAATAAAATATGAAAAGTACTGCGGGGAAACCAGTTTTTTTGTATGACTGTGAGAAAAAAAGGGGCCAAGCACCCTGCGACACACGGTGGAATCTGCTTACCGTTGCTTCCTTCCGGACCTGGCGGAGTTCACAGACCCACCACTGTGCAGGACCTGACCCGTGTATAAATGGCGGAGAGGGAGGGATTCGAACCCTCGGTACAACGAGTGTACACACACTTTCCAGGCGTGCTCCTTAAGCCGGACTCGGACACCTCTCCGTATTTGTCAAATAGCGGCCATAATATACGTTCTGCACAGAGATAATTCAATGATTTCAAAATTTAATTCGTGTTTTTTTTTCATACCTATTATATTCTTTAGTAAGGTATATTATAAAAACTCACAAGTCTGTACGTTTGTAAGGAGCATTATGAAGATAATATGCTGGGGAGTTCGGGGCTCTCTTCCGTCAAGCGGGAAGGATTTTGCCCTCTACGGCGGCGACACCACCTGTATAGAAGTTCTGTCCAATGAAGGTGAGCGGGTGATTATCGATGCCGGCTCGGGCATTCGCCGTCTCGCAAATAATATCAGTTCCGATGAAAACCGGGTTATCCACCTGCTCCTGACCCACTATCACCTGGATCATATTATCGGCACTCCCTTTGTGCCGCAGCTGTTTAACAGCTCCTACACGTTCAATATTTTCGGCCCCGCCGTGGAGGCTGCAGGTAATGTACGCACTCCTTTCAGCACAACGATTTCACCGCCCTACTTTCCCCTTGGGCTGGAAAACAAGGCTATCAAGGCAGACCTGCATTTCCACACTATCAATGAAACCACCTTTGAGATTGGCTCTCTGCGTATTACGACAATACGCCTGAGCCACACCAACCACGGAGGCCTGGGGTACCGGATTGAGGAAGGAGGCCGCAGTTTTGTATTTCTTACAGATAACGAGCTTGGCTTCCTCCATGCACACAGTCGCACTCTGGACGAATATACAGCTTTTGCCGCCGATGCAGATCTCCTGCTCCACGATGCGCAATTCACCGCAGAGGAATACGAAAATCATGTCGGCTGGGGACATTCAAGCATCGATGATGTTGTACAGTTTGCACAGAAATGCGGCGCCAAAAAAACCGGATTTATTCATTATTCGATTGACCGTACCGATGCAGATATCGAAGAACTCTACGGCAGTATTGCCCGCCGGAGCGGCGGAAAAATGATTCCGATCAGGCAAACTCAGCGCTTTACCGTGTAAACGGCCTCCGACTCAGAACAGCAACTGCAAGAAGCACCCCTGCCGCACCGCCGGCAATATCGGCATACCAATCATAGACAGAACCGTCTCTTCCCGGAATATAGAGCTGGTGAACTTCGTCAAGCACACCGTACAGGGCGAGGATACAAAAAGCTGCCACCCCTGCCGCTTTCGGGCGCAACCATCGCCTGCATACCGGAAAAAACGTCAAAAGAACACCAAAAACCAAATACCCCGCCCCGTGGGCGAGCTTATCCCTGCCCATGACAGCCGAATTCACAACACCACTGCCTGGCAGGGATGTTAATACTGCCATGACGATCCACCAGAAAAGCAATATGCGCCCGCAGTGTTTTTTTAAGATATCAGTCAATCCGTTCACCATGAAGGACCACCTTTCGCTGAGTGTTGTCACGGGTAAAAATAAAAAATGTCTTTGCTGATTCCCCCAAAGAAAAGCGCCGGCGGATCTCCTGAGGAGACAGGGGGAAATCTCTGCGAATCAGGGATGCCCGGGAAATGTTTTTCCTGCGAAGATACGCTTTAAATGCTTTTCGGCTCCAGACAAAAGCAGCGACCACACGAAACTGTCGCCCGGGAAACCCCGCGATGGGGCGGGGCGCCTGCAGGAACACACCGGAGAGATTAAAGCTGTACAGACCGAATTCACGGGCAATCACACCGGTCAGCCCCATCTTAATCAGCGCGCCGTCGGGCTCACAGAGAACCGGCAACGCCTCCTGCGGTGCTGCGGGAGTGGACGCCCAAGCCTCGGCACCATGCTCACAGCGGTAGATCTCATTTCCCGCCGCATCCAGACACAGTGCCCCCAGTCGGCAGTCAGTATGTTCTGCGGCAGAACGCAAAAGAACCAAAAGCTCTTTTACCTCGCCCCCCAGGGAGATAGCTGTAACCGAATCAATCCGGGGCAGAAGCGTCCGCAAGCGCGTCACATCAAAGGCCGGCGCAATCTTAACGGCTACTCCCGCCGCGACACGGGACAGAAGCAGCGTTTCATGGGCAATAATATCCGGCTCCCACTGGGTCAGTTCAATTCGGCGTTTGCCCGTCCTGCTTCGACGGGCGGGATCGACAAAAATCCAGTCATACGTACGGCTGCTTTGCGCCAGATGGTCCATGGAATCACCGCAGACAATATCAATGCCCGCCCCTGCTCCAAGGATCTCACAATTGGCACGAAAAAGTGCACAGCGGACGGGGTCGATTTCCGCATAGGTCACCCGGGAAAACCTGCGGGCAAAAGCCAGACTGTCCACGCCGAGACCGCCCGTTGCGTCAAATAGTGATGCCCCCGATATCAGGGCTGTTCTGGCCCGGGCTACGGCCTCCGCTGTTGACTGCTCCAACAGAGAAGACTCAGCAAGAAGGCCCGCCGTCCCAAGACGGGGATGCTTGCGCAGACAGCGCTTTCGGCAGGCAAGCTGCTCCGCCGCAGCCGAAAGCAGAGCCCCGTCAACGCGTCCGGCGTTCTTCAGGATAAGCTCCTGTGCACTTACGCCCCCGTCAATGCAGACCTGCAGAAATTCGCGGCCCGCCGGAGCCATGAGGGCGGCAATCCCCTCCTCCGTTACAGGCGGCATTTTTCCGATGAAAAGCCGATTTCCTCGGCAAAGCTGTTCACCAGATCAATGCATTCACGTTCTTCGGCGGAAAATTCCCCCGATTCATCTTTACGCTCCTGAATAAACTTCGCAAGCCGCTTATAGGCAAGATAGAAATAATCCTGTATCTGCTTGCGCCGAACCGGAATATCGTAGCGGCGTACTGCATTCACCATATCTCTGAGCCACCCGATCCTGTCTCTGCAAATGGTTCGGATATTCATATCCCTGATCGCTGCAATAAGCATGTCATCAAAGATCTCTGCACTGCGGCGCATATCAATGGGAACCCCGAAATGCCGGGATTTTCTGTATATTTCATCAAGGGCATTCTGAATATCCGGGGTCAAACGGTTTTTAACCAGCTGCTGTACGACAAGATACCACTCCTCTTCCAGAAAGAAAGAAACAATTCCCGAAAGAGCCGGCGGCAACCCGTCGTTGAGAGCGGTAATAATGTTGAGGCGATTATTGTTCTCCGCTCCATCCGCCCAGGAAATATAATTGAGCAGGGTTTCACTGGCAAAATCCGTGACGAATTTCTGCGTCAGGGTTTCACAATAGGCGGTAAAAGCATCACTCAGGGTAAAACGATGGCATACTTCCTGCTCCATGAGATGGGAAATGCTCTGCTTTTCAACAACGGAGTCACGGAATTTCGCATCAAAGAGGCGACACGCAACCTCCCCCCGTCCCACATGGGACAGAGCAAGAATCATTGAAGCCTCCTCCCGTGAACTGCAGTGGAGCACATCCACAAAGAATACCTCCCAGGACGTTGCATCGTCAGTATCAGTATCTTCACCGCTGATATGCACAAGAGTCTCAATGGAAACAGTGTAGGCATCAAGGTTAAAGTCAGCCGAATCACTGTAGATATAATTATTGAGGGCTGCCGTAAAGGCCGCACGCTCCATGTGCAGAGACATCCGCTCAAGTTCTTTTGCCAGGATTGTTGCACCGCTTTTGCCGCCAATATTGCTCTTGGCTTCGCGCAGAATCGCCTGAAACTGATCAAGCTGAAAGTTGCTCTGCGTATAGGGCCAGGCAAGCTGCCAGGCACGCAGGGCATAGCGAATATTCTGAACCGTTTCCAGCCCCGTTACATCATTGAAAAACCACGCACAGGAAGTATAGGCATACTGCATATAAACCTGTGACTCAAGAAGCATGACAATGCGGTCAGTCTCCCCGCGGGTAAGTCGTCGCCTCGCCTGCTCCTGCAGAAATTCATCGACGCCCTCTTTGGAATCGATAAAGGGCTCATAACGGTTGCGAAGCTCCGATGGATCGGAAAACAGAGGTTCGCATTCCTGCTCATAGAGCATGCTGATTTCCTGATTCAGGTAATCCATGGCCTCACGCAGAGGGCCGCGCCACGCCTGATTCCAGTCCGGACCGCCGCCGGTACTGCAGCCGCAGTCCCGTATCCAGCGTCCGGTTCCATGGGCACAGCTCCAGGCAGTCCCTTCCCCACGGGCGTTTTTCAGCTTCACCTCCCGTGTGGGCGGATGTATCGCAAGGTAGGAAGCGTAATTCACCACCGTCAGACCTTCCTCCTCAGCCTTCTTTTTAAAGAAGTAGGCCAGGCACATATCCCCATCTTTCTTATGATGGCCAAAGGTCTCACCGTCTGTGGCAATACTGACCAGCTGATTTTCCTCCGCATCATCATCAAAGCAACTTTTGAGGCGGCCCGCAAGAATATCGGCATTATCCAGAAGATCTTCAAAACTGATAGCTCTGGACACAGGCTCATCAAAGAAAAACACCGAAAGATAGCCTTTCTTTCGCCGTCCACGCCGGTCGTAGGAGTATACCCGGTAGGGGTAACGTGGATCAAGACCGTGTTTATCAACAGAGTACCAGTCAGTTTCCATCTTTTTACGACTGACCTCGGTGCGGAATGCCTCGGCCTGATTCGGTGAAAGAATAACAAATTTGATATTTTCCCGAATCAGCACTTCCACGGTTTCGCTGTTGATTGCCGTTTCGGAGAGCCACAATCCTTCCGGATCCCTGCCGAAATGGCGATGGAAGAAGGATTTTGCCCACCGAATCTGGGTGATTTTATCCCGGCGCGAGGCATGGGGCAGAATCGTATGATTGTAGACCTGCGCCACAGCGCTGCCGTGACCGTCAAAATACTCACAGCTGCGGCGATCCGCTTCGATGATCCGCTCATACACCAGGGGTTTCTTCTCCGCCAGCCACTTAAAGAGAGTCGGGCCGAAGTTGAAGCTCATGTAGCTGTAGTTATTATTCACACCCACAATACGCCCGGTTTCATCGAGAATTCGGGAAAAAGCGTTATTGCGGTAACACTCATCAAAGATCCGTTCATTCCAGTCATGGTACGGCGCAGCCGATTCCTGCCGTATGATCTCACGAAACCACGGAGACTCCCGTGGAGGCTGATAAAAATGTCCGTGAATTACACAATATTTATGTCCACTCATAATAACTCCCGTCAGGGTTGGTAACGACACTGTCCTTCAGTTTTTCCTGCAGTTTCAGCAAACCCTCATTGACGATATCCTCACGATTCTCCGAGGGAGGGCGGAAATACTCTTCCAACTCTGTGCCCACACGCACGTAACAGCGATCCCCCATATGACGAAAGCCCAGTTGTATCTCCAGAGTTGTCTCTTCGCCGTCAACAACGACATTCCGAATCCATCGTATGCTCATTTACTGCCCCTGCAAAACTCATAGGTGATTATACAATTGCTTCTCTCAGTAATATGTGTAATATTCG
>JBNJDQ010000052.1:0-14626 GCA_051745065.1 Fibrobacterota bacterium | reverse complement strand
ACATCGTGCGGTCATGGTACCGGTGCAGGACCCAGTCGATTACCCGGGCAAAGAGAAAAAGCCCCAGGGCCATACCGATTCCCATGGCGCCCAGAAAGAACAGGTGCTGGGGGTTGCGGGTGCTCATAAACCGGGTGACCGCTGTAATGACCGCAACGTAGCGGCCCAGAACCAGCAGGATCAGGGAGCCACTCAGGCCGGGCAGAAGCATGGCGGAGATGGCCAGCGCACCGCTGAGGGCAATAAAGAGGTAATCTGCCGGGGCATAGAGGGCGGACTCCTGCTGCAGCGCAGAGGCGGTCTGTTCAGACGCAGCCTGTTGCCGGTAGACGGCGGATTTGCTGCGGGCTTTTTCCACGGGGTCTCCCGCAGCACCCACGGCCACGGCACTGGCTGTTCCGGCACAAAAGACTATAATTGAAATGATACCTGTGCGCCGGACCCGCAGCAGGGGCACTGCAATGGAGGCGGCAATGAGTCCGAAAAAGAGGGCGAAGGTGAAGACCCGTTGATTTTCCAGAAGATATTGCATGAGCGCGGAAAGGGTGATAATTGCGAGGAAGGCCCCCGTGAGAACCCGGAGGAGGAGGGGGAAATCCTTTTTCTGCAGTACCTGCCATGCGGCGCGCCCTCTGTCGGGGCTGAAGGGAAAGGAAAGCAGATGCAGGATAGCGGTCAGGCTGTCTGTACGGCTGATGTTTTTGAGGGCGCCGATAATTCGTTCGTACAGGCCCAGAACAAGGAGTATTGTTCCGCCGGACACGCCGGGAATGATATTTGCGGCACCGACACCGTAACCGGCGGCAGTCTCTTTGAGTGATTTATTCACGGTTCTCCTTCTCCTTCCATCCCTCTTTTCCGATAAGAGGAACAAAGACAACGTTTTCGTAGATGCGCCGTTCAATGCGGTCCGGACGGCGGCGATAGACTTCCAGCTTCTGGTTTTCCCGGTTTCCCGTGGGAATGACCATAATGCCGTTCATGCGCAGCTGTTTGAGCAGTTGCTGAGGTACGGCGGGGGCACCGGCGGTGACAATAATCCGGTCATAGGGGGCGTAATGCGCCCAGCCCTGGGTGCCGTCGCCGTATTTGCAGATGATATTGGTAAGACCGAGATCCCGGAATGCCTCCCGCGCTTTAAAGGAGAGCTCCTTGATGCGTTCCACCGTAAAAAGACGGTGCGTAAAATGATTGAGCACCGCTGTCTGGTACCCCGAACCCGTACCGATTTCCAGAACCTTGAGGTTCTGCTCCATCTCCAGAAGTTCTGTCATGAGGGCAACAATATAGGGCTGGGAAATGGTCTGGTCGTGGTCGATGGGCAGGGCCACATCATCGTAGGCTTTATGGTGCAGACCGGGATCGACAAAGCGGTGGCGCGAGGTGTTTGCAATGGCATCAAGCACTGCCCGGTTGCGGATTCCCCGCTCAGCGAGGTGATGTACCAAACGCTTTCGGGCGATCTCAAAGGGAAGAAAATTTAACGATTCCATGCACCTCTTCTGCACTTTTCTCTGAATTGTGTTGCCGTTACCGCTCCGATCCAGCGCAGGGTGTCGCGCAGATGGGAAATATGACTCGGTCCGTCAGTAATATAAATCGTATCAACGGGGAG
This sequence comes from Fibrobacterota bacterium, assembly GCA_051745065.1. GTDB lineage: Bacteria > Fibrobacterota > Chitinivibrionia > Chitinivibrionales > Chitinivibrionaceae > Chitinivibrio. The sequence continues at coordinate 13,011 of JBNJDQ010000052.1, read as the reverse complement.
TGTGGATATTTTATATCCCCGGGCGGCGCATTGCAGGAGCACTTCCGATTCGTATTCAAAACGGTTGTACCGGCTGTGCAGGGGAATGACCCGGCCAATCCGGTATGCCCGGTAGCCGCATTGGGAGTCGGGAACATTCTGCTGTGCAAAGAGAGAGAGGATCGCCGAGGTGATTCTGTTGGAGAGAACCCGCATGGGTGGCATAATTTGGGGGGATATTTTTCGAACGCCGCAGATGATGGCGGTCCGGGAGGATGCAGTGGATACGGCCTGAAAGAAATCCTCAAGCCCCGCAGGGCGGTGCTGTCCGTCGGCATCCATGGTAATGACCCACTCGTAGGTGCGGCCCAGCCAGGCAAAGCCGGTTTTCAGGGCGGCTCCTTTGCCGCGGTTGCGCCGGTGATTGTAGCAGGTGACGCCTTCTTTGCGGCAGAGGGCCGGGGTGGTATCAAAGTGGCCGTCGTTGACGACATAAATATGCTCCGGAGAAATAAATTCCTTCACCACGGGAAGGAGATGGGCAAGTTCTTTTTCGGCGCGGTATGCCGGAATCAGTACTGCTGTTTTCATAGAACCTCAGAGGGTGCGGATAATACTGGGGATAAGGCGGCTGAGATGATCCTTTTTCCTGCGGGTGGTGGACAGGTAATCACGGCGGGCGGTTTCATCGGCCCGGTCCGAGACGAGCATGACGGCAAAGACGGGAATATTGTATTCGTAGCCGATATGGGCAACAGAGGCGCCCTCCATATCCACCGCGTCGATGGTGGGGGTATGATTTTGCAGATCCGCATGTTCGCGGTTTGTGCAGACAAAGCGGTCGGCACTGCCCAGGCAGCCGGTGTGCACAGAAATGCGGTCGTCCTCCTGATCGGCAAAGGCCCGGACTGCTGCTGTCAGCTGCTGTGCATGCTCCGGATGTACCGGAAAGGAGGAAAACCCCTGCAGGGGAATCTCATATCGGGTGCCCGAAAGGGCGCTGACATTCACATCGTACTGAATAAAGCGTTCGGCAATCAGCAGGTCACCCATGGCGATATGAGGCGTGACGGCACCGCAGAACCCCGTAAAAAAGATTGTGTCCACGCCGTAACGGATAAAAAGGGCCGCCGCGGCGTTGGCTGCCGCAGCTTTACCATGATTGGAGCAGACAAGGACCACCTCATGATCGGACAGTGAGCCGCAGACATATTCACGCAGGCCGATTTTATCGATTCGGGTACTGGTCATTATCCTGCGGATATCCGCAGAGAGCTGCGTCTGGGAAAGCAATATTCCGATCTTCATAATTAATGACCGCTGAGAATATTTTCCAGATTATTGAATCGGGCATCGTAGTCTTTCATGGATTTCTCGATCACCTCATGGGCTTCTTTTATGCCGTAGGTATGGGTGATTTTTACGTTGCGTTTCTGTCCGGGAATATCCTTGTAGGTCAGAAAGTAATGGCGCAGGCGGTCGATGACCATATCCGGTACGTCGCTGATGTCTGTGTAGTCACCGTAAACAGCGTCATGGTTGAGAACTGCAACAATCTTGTCATCCGCTTCGTTTCCGTCAAGCATGCGGAACCCGCCGATGGGCTTTGCACTGACAATGATGTCGCCGTGGACAATGCTCTTTTCTGTGAGAATACAGATATCGATGGGATCACCGTCACCCTGGATTGTTTTGTCCTCTGTTTTGTTCCGGCTGATCTGTGCAACTTGAGACCCCGAATAGGTTTGGGGAATAAACCCGTAGATTGCGGGAACCACATTGCTGTATTTCTGCGGGCGGTCCAGATAAAGATATCCGCTGGCTTTGTCCACTTCGTATTTGACTGTATCCGTGGTAACCATTTCGATGAATGCCGTGATGACATCGGGCACCTGATCCCCGATTGAAACGCCGTGCCAGGGATGTGATTTATACCGAAGGCCCATAAGACGGGCCACAATGGGATCCACTATTTTATTACCCATGATGCTTCTCCTTTGGTTGTTTGTTAATCATAGCTCATTTATCTGTTTCTGCAATAGTTTTTATTCTCTTCGGTGACAGGCCAGTTCCACCGCTGCGCGCAGGGCCTGAGTGAGACTCTCCGGTGAGGCGATGCCGGTTCCGGCGATGTCAAAGGCGGTACCGTGTCCTACGGAGGTGCGGATAATGGGCAGACCGACGGTAATGTTGACGCCCCGGTCAAAATCCATGGACTTGAGGGCGACAAAGCCGTGGTCGTGAAGCATGGAGACCACTCCGTCAAAGGTGCCGCGAAAGGCGTTCTTAAAGACTGTATCCGGCGGATGGGGGCCGGAGACCTCCATGCCCTCCCTGCGGGCCTGTTCCACTGCGGGAAGGATTTCCTCAGCATCTTCATGGCCGAACATCCGGTTTTCTCCGGCATGGGGATTGAGACCGGAGACGGCAATGCGCGGTGTGGAGCAGCCGAGCATAATCAGCTCCCGGTGCAGCAGGCGGATATTGCGCAGAACCCGCTCTGTGGTAATCGCGTCGAGAGCATCGCGCAGGGAACAGTGGGTGGTTACATGAACCACGGCAACCTGATCCAGGCGAAACATCATGGTGTAGTTCGTGGTGCCGGTTTTCTCAGCAAAGATCTCCGTATGTCCCGGGTAAGTGTAGCCGGCCAGTTTGAGAGCTTCCTTGTTGATGGGGGCCGTGGTGACCGCATCGATAATGCCCGCTGTGGCCAGGTCAATGGCTGTTTCGATGGACCGGAATGCTGCTTGACCATACTCTGCGCGCAGCTCGCCCGGATTGACGTCCTGAATCTCCAGTCCTGCAGGTTCGATCACCGGTATGAGGCCGTTTGTATTCTCTGTCGGTGCTTCATCTGTGGTGTATGCGCGCAGGCCGGGAATGCCCAGCAGTTCGATATAGCTGTTGAGTACCGCCGCAGACCCAATGACCACGTATACGGCTGGAATCTCTTCGGGGTTCTGAAAATGCCGAAGAATAATTTCCGGACCGATGCCGGCGGGATCTCCCATGGTTATTCCGATAACCGGATGCTGTTTCACTGCACCTCCGCTGTTGAACCGTAAATACTGTTGTAGGTTTTATGCGCCGCCCAGGCCGGGGGAAGAAATTTGCGCAGCCACCGCATGAGAAGAGCCGTTACGCCGGGAGTGGAGTAGCCCCGTCCCTTTTTGCTGTCGGCAAGGGCCCGGGCGGCAACGGTGCGGGGGCATGCTTTGGTGTTGAACCGTTTCTTTTCGCGCCCGCCCTCACCTTTGCTGATGCGGTGAAAGTCCGTGTCCACAGAGCCGGGCGTCACTGTTGTTACCGTGATTCCGCGCTCGTACAGTTCTGCCCTCAGGGCCATGGAGAAGCTGTTGACAAAAGCCTTGGAAGCGCCGTAGACGGCATAACTTCCCACGGGGGCGAAGCCTGCAATGGAAGAGATTGTGATAATGCGGCCTCCCCGGGGCATAAAGGGCAGACATATTCCGGTGATTTCCATGAGAGAGGTGCAGTTCAGGTCGATCATATCCGTCTGCTCTCTGCGGCTGAGGGCGGTAAAATCGTTGTTTTTGCCGAAACCCGCGCTGTGAATCAGGCAGGTGAGTTCGCCGCAGCTGTTGTGGAGCTCTGTTTGCAGGGCCTGCTGCAGGGCCGGGGTTCGCTGGTCACCGGCAATCGGTACGACCGCGGTGCGGCACTCCTCTTTGAGGGCGGTCAGGCGTTCTTCCCGGCGGGAGAGTACAAAAATAACATCCCACGCACCGGATTGATCCAGGAGTCGCACGAACTCTCTGCCGATTCCCGAAGCGGCACCGGTAACTGCTGCACAGGGCATAAAGTCCTCTCTTTTATATTTCTTTGAATATATTTTATGTACTGATGAGATGGCAGTGACGGAGGGGGATATGTTCAAGATAAGCCGGCGATCGGCGTGGATTCTCTATGACTGGGCAAACTCCGCCTACGCCCTGACGGTCCTCACAGCCTTTTTCCCGATCCTCTTTAAAAAATACTGGGCCGTTGGTCTTGCCGACAGCACGGTCCTGTCCCTGCAGGGGGCAGCAAATTCCTGGGCAGGTATTTTTGCCGCGGCGGTTGTGCCCTTTGCTGCAGCTTTTGTATCTGCATCGAACCGCCGGAAAAGCTATCTGATCTTCTGGACGGTGACCGGTGCCGGTGCGGTCATGCTGCTTTCCATGGTCGGTGCCGGACGCTGGGGGCTGGCTCTGGGCATATTTGTTATTTCCAAGATAGCCTTTCAGTTCTGCCTGTTTTTTTACGACACACTTCTGCCGGATGTTTCCACCCCGGATAACCGCCATGTTGTTTCATCCCAGGGCTATGCCTGGGGGTATCTGGGCGGGGCGCTGCTCTTTACGGTGAATGTGCTCATGGTGACCTACCAGGACTCTCTGCCCTTTCCCGGGGTCATGAGTGCCGAGCGGATTGCGGTGTTTTCGGCGGGGGCCTGGTGGCTGTTCTTTTCCCTGCCTCTTTTTCGGGCGACTTTTGCCGGGCAAAACCGAAGGGGCGGCCGCGGGCGTATTCCCAAGGCCCTGCATCTGCTGAAAAATGAGATCTTCCTTTTGGGTGCACGCAAAGATATTATCCTCTTTCTCTGCGCTTACTGGTTCTATATCGACGGTGTGTACACGGTGATATCCATGAGCTCCGCCTTTGCTCTCTCCCTGGGAATCGGTATCAACGGTATCATTCTTTCCCTCCTTTTTGTGCAGGTTGTGGCCTTTCCCTCATCTTTGATTGCCGGGCGCATCGCCCAGCGCAGAGGAGCGCGGCAGGTCATTCTTTTGATGGTGGCGGGGTATTTCATCCTGATTTTTACGGGGGCCCTGTTTCTGAACAGTGCGGCAGGCTTCTTTGTGCTTGCCGGGATTACCGGCATGCTGCAGGGCGGGGTCCAGTCCCTGAGCCGTTCTTATTTTATCGGTATTATTCCGGTAAATCAGCGAACCCTGCTTCTTGGGCTGTTCAATACAGTAAGCCGTTTTTCGGTGATTCTCGGCCCTGCAGTGATTTCGGCGGTGACCTATGCCGGCGTCAGATGGCTGCGGAGGGAGTTTTTGTTTACCCTGATAGACGAATACCTCTTTGAGACCCTTACTCTGCGCGGCGGGTTTCTTTCAGTGACTCTGTTCTTTGCCGCCGGGGCGGTCTGTCTCAGTGCCCTGAAACCCCAGTCGCCGCAGGGGTGAATAGGTGCGGTCAAAGACCGCGACCGATGTCCCTTTTGCAAAATGAGGAATAATCAGGCCGCGGGCGTTGCCGTTGCAGGCTTTTGCGGGCGTCAGAATCCGTGTCATGATATCCTCTGCCGAGTCAAAGGGGTAGGCGCCTTTGACGGGGTATACATGCACCGGTGGTTGCGCGGGGATTTTGCCGTGTCCGTTATAGACAGCGGCCCGTCGGTATCCGGCATCCGCAGCGGCGGTAAGATGTTTCCTGTTCCAGAGGCCCAGGGGAAAGGAGATCGTTTCTGCCGAGCAGGAGAAGTGATCCTGAAGCAGCCTGCGGGAGTGCTCCATCTCACGGCGGACATCCCGCCCTGAAAGCTGAGTGAGATCACGATGGGTGTGGGTATGGCTTGCCACCTCCATGCCGGCGGCGGCCCAGCGGCGAATATCCTGCGGGGCGGCTGTCTTACGTGCTTTGTAGACATCGCTGTAGGATTTGTTTTCCAAAGAGGCGGTGATGATACAAAGCGTTGCGGAGAACCCGTATTTCTCAAGTACGGGAAGGGCATGTTCGCAGACACCGCTCAGGCCGTCGTCAAAGGTCAGGGCGATCAGGGCGGGATCCGCAGGGTCAAACTCCTGCAGAGAGCAAAAACGGTATCCTCTTCTGTGCAGGGTGTTGCAGAGATGATCAAAAAAAGTCTTCGATATCTCCGAGAGTGATCCGGGCCGACGGGAGCTGTTATATATATTATGCAGAAGCAGGGTCCGCCCCGGCACGGCACGGTGCGGTACTGAAAGAATTGCTGCCGCTCCTGCAGCAAGGGGAATCAATCCCGTCAGGAGAAGGGGCAGCATGAGTAAACCGAATATCGATGGAGGTTGCCATGGAGGAAGACACCTGGCTGTGTCCCTTTTGTTCGTATGAGCTGAAAAAGGATGCTCATTTCTGTCCCAACTGCGGCTCCGATGGATCCACGGGGTGGGCCGATGATGGAGAATCTTTTTCCGATGATCTGCAGGAGCATGATTACGAGTTCAGCAGGGACAGGGAGTTCGGCGGTGACCAGGAAATACGCCGCATGTGGCGCGGATTTCGCACCACCGTTGCAGTTCTTCTGATTATCATTCTGCTGGGCGTTCTACTGAGCGTAGTTTGAGACGTCAATATTCAGGAAGGGATCGTTTTCGACATGGGCATACATTTTCTGCAGATGGGGGAGGAGTTCCTCACGATTGGATTCCAGGGAGTATTTCACCTTCTTCACGTTTGAATTTTTGGGAAAAATACAGGTAAGGATATTGTTTCGATCCACCTGCTCAATGTAGATATCCTTCTTTCTGCCCGCCTGATGTATGACATCGAAACTATCCTCACCGATCAGGTTTGCAATGGAGTTGCTTGAGGCAAAGGTGCCGGAGACAAGGGCAGATATTGATATGGCATCGAAGCTGCTGTTCTGCGCCTGATGAGTTATCAGGCGGCCGGATTTGTTGATGAGCAACAGTATATCGGACATGCTTTCATCGAGAATGCGTGTCAGTATGCAGTTAATATTGAATATGTCGTCCGGGCGCAGTACCAGATCTTCTCTCATGTAATCCTCCGGGATCAGGACTTGTTGAAAAGGTTGTCAAGAAACCCTTTTTTATGTTTCGGATTGATGGGCTTCTTTTTATGCTTGGGGCTGTTGCTGTCAACGGTGCTGAAAAAGAGCTCTTCCTTTTCCCGGCTTTCTTTTTCGCCGGAGGAGGGAATGTTCTCGGAAAGTTCCGATATATCCAGAGGGGCCTCTTTTTCGCGGGCTGGTTCTGCGGTTCGGGCAGAGCTGTTTTGCTGCTTCTGTTGCGGTTCATCATCAAGAAAACTGTCGGAGATCAGGTCGTCCCCTTCTCCGGTGTCAGAGGAAGCTTCCTGCCGGGGAGTCGGTTTCTCTTCCGGCGTCGGATCAGAGACGAGCTGTTCAAGCTCAAATTCGGTATCATCACCGGTATTATCGGGAACATCATCAGTCTCATCAATACTGCTGAGATCAAGATCAAGGCCGAAATCGTCCTCATCATCCTGCGGTGGCGGCGCAGGTTTGCGGGGCTCGCGTGAAACGGCGGGGATTTCCTGTGTCTTGGCTGTGGAGCTCTCGATAAAAGGGTCATCAAAGGAATTGAGATCAATTTCATCGCCGGCCGGGGATGACGGCTCTTCTGCAGGAGATTTCTGTGCCTGCGGTGCAGCTTCAGCCTGCCGGGCCGGTCCGGAGGGCGCGGCGGGTGACTCGTTCTGCTGTTGCCTGAGCTGATTCATGAATTCTTCGCGCTGCTGTTCAAAGAGGCGGCGCTGTTCCTCCATCTGCCGTTGCTGTTCTTCCAGCATTCGCTGTTGCCGCGCAAGCTGCTCCTGCAGGGCATCGGGGGAGCGGTCCTGTTGTGGCGGCGTACTCCTGGGGGGGTGCCCCTGCGGAGCCTGTTGCGGTTTCTTCCGTGCTGCGGCCGGTGGCGCCTGCTGCGGTTTGGGTGCCTGTTTCGGCGTCTGCCGGGGAGCTGCCGGTTTCTGCTGATTTTTGATGGTTGCCTGATTCGGATGTGACGGAGCGCTGTATTTTCTGTTCAGTATATCAATCACACTCTTACCGATTGTTTTAAGGGTGTCGAAAACCCCCCGTCCCCGGTTTGCTACAGCTTCTGTCCAGGGAGCATTGTATCGGTTGAGCCGGGAGTTGAGTTCCTCCGGGGCAAGTGCAGTGGGAAGATCGCGCTTGTTGTACTGCATCACCACGGGGATTGTTCGCAGATCGTAGCCGTATTCAGCAAGGTTTTCTTCCATGTTATTCAGGCTTTCGATGTTTTCATCCATCTTTGCCGCGTCGGAGTCAGCAACAAATACAATGCCGTCAACACCGCGAAGGACAAGTTTCCGTGTTGCGTTATAATACACCTGTCCGGGAACAGTGTACAGCTGAATCTTGGTTGTGAAGCCCCGTATCTTGCCCAGATCTATGGGCAGGAAGTCAAAGAACAGTGTTCTGTCAGCTTCCGTCGCAAGGGATACCATATCGCTTTTGGATGTATCAGGTGTCTTTTTATGTATTATCTGAAGATTTGTCGTTTTACCGCTCAGGGCCGGGCCGTAATAGACTATCTTGACATTAATTTCTCTTGCAGCGTAGTTGATCGTTGCCATAATTACCTTCGTTCAATACGTAATTTCGGTAGTTACTATATCTAATATAATAATATTATGCACGGCGTATTAATAAAAACCCCCGGTCGTCCAAAATTAACTTATTCATCTCTTTCCTGTGCTTTCTCTATGCTTCGTTTTAAAAACCAATGCGTTTTGAGTCCGTCAAGAATGAGTTTGAAGTCCTCCACAGAGCGGTCAATTTCACGGAAGCTTTCAATCATTACCGGCGGAACCTCTCCTGTTTCGCGGGCCAGGGTGTCAATTTTGTTTGAGATGATCTGCAGGGAATCAACCAGATCCCGCGCATGTGTGGCAAAGGAATCCAGATTATGCGTCATTTTTACGCCTTCCGTACCGAGACGGTCCAGGGAGTGTACGGCCCGGTTGAAGTTGTCGAGCACCGCGGGAAGGCTGTCCATGGTTGAATTAAGGTCGCCAAAAAATCGGTTGGTCCGCGCTGTAAGCTCTTTGATATCACGGGAGAGTTCTTCGTCGGAAATGAGCATGCTGATCACCCCCTTGCCGTAGGCCATCTGATCGAGGATCATATTGGCGCTTTTGGACATATCCGTGAGTCGCTGAATCATATCTTCAACGCGGATAAAGTCAAAATCGTGCAGGGTGTCCCCTTCAGTAATTTTCATGCCGGGGCTGCGGGAGGCGGAAATGTCGATAAGCCAGTCCCCGACAAGGGCCTGCTTCTGTTTGATTGTACACCGGCTGTCGGTACGTATGAATTTTCTGTACTGTTCTTCGATGCTCATTTCAATATCAAGATGGCCGTCCGTGTTGAGGGAAATCGCCTTCACGTAACCGACTCTCTTTTCCATAATTGTCACGCTGTTGCCCGGCTCTATGGGAATGCTGTTGCTTACTTTCAGATACAGGGGGAAACGCATGGTGAAATAATCCGAGCGGAGAAAGAGATTTGCTAAAAGCAGCGGTACCGCAAGGAGAGGGATGAGCACGAAAATCCCCACAATCTGTGAGCGGTACCGGTAGTAAAAGGGGTCTTTATTCTGATGTACTGTGCTGTTTTTCATCGTCCTGTCCTGCTGCATAAGTGGTGTATTCCTCATAGTTTCCGAAGGTGTGAACCTTCAGTCCGTCAAGATAGCATATTCCGGGGTTTAGATGCTGTATCAAATCGCTGTCACCCGTTGAGATGAGGGCAGTAGTGGTGGGGATCTGATTGATGATGTTCAAAATGTCAATGAGGTTGGCTTTCTGAATCGGGTCAAGGCCTTCTGTGGGCTCGTCGAGAAAAAGTACCTGCGGTGTGGATATGAGGGTCCGTGCAATGGATACAAGCTTTTTCTGCCCTGTTGAGATTCGTTCGGGAAGGTTGTTTTCCTGTTTTGTCAACTCGAATTGTTTGAGCAGGGCGTGCACTTTTCGGTAGATCTTATCCGGCGGATAGATCCGGTGATACTTCAGGGGAAGGGCCAGATTTTCACGGACGCTGAGATAATTGATGAGGGAGGGCTGCTGAAAGGAGACCGCCGAACTGAGACGCAGGCGTTTCAGGTCTTTGAGGGAATATGCACGGATATCCGTGTCGTTCCAGCATACGGCCCCCGTGGGAGGGGTCTTGATGCCTGCGGCAAGTTCAAGGATAAAGCTCTTACCGCTGCCGCAGGGGCCGGTGATTACCGTCGTTCTGCCCCGGGCAAAATTTAGATTGATCGGAGCGTAGCGGCCGATATGGGAATACATGGAGAGGTCACATATGGATATGGTGAACATCAGTAGCGCTGCTCCAGGAAGAATGAGCTCATAAGAGTCAGGGCGATATTGGAGAGCAGAATAAATACAATGGAGCTGACCACGGTTCGAAAGACCGCCCGGGGAACTATGCGGATGCTTTTGACCGCCAGGCCGAAATAGCTTGAGGTTGTGGCTATCACCGCACCGAAGGTTATGCATTTGAGAATGATCAGGAGGACGTCGACAAAATGCATCTGCGTGATAATCTGGCTGATGAGGATTGAGAAAGGCAGCTGCGTGAGAACATGGGTCATAGTCAGTCCGCCGATGATTGTGACGGCACTGAAGTAAAAGTTGAGCCCCACCATGGCAATGGTCAGGCCGATGAAGTTGGGAATGCAGAGGTAATCGATAACGGAAATCGACATGGAGGTAAGTACATCCACTTCGCGGGTTACCTGCATGTTGCCCAGAAAGGTGGTGAAGGCCGAACCTGAGCGTCCAACGATGACCATGGCCGTCACAAAAGGGCTGAGTTCCTTGAGCAGCAGAATCATGATTGAGCCGAAGAGTGAGGTGATATCGATGTTGGCAAAATTGTTGATCAGCTGCATGGAGAGGGTTGTTCCCACGGCGGCGGCAATAAGTGTGATTGTGCCGAGGGCGTCCACTCCGGTGAAAAGAATCTGGTTGATAAGCTGGCTTTTGTCAATGCGTGTTTCCGGGTTGAACAGCAGACGCGTGATCATATCGTAGAACAGGCGGATCAGCTCAAAATATGTACTCACGGTATTTGCCGCAGAGGTGCCGATATAGCCGACGATCTGTTTCACCGATTCTCCTGATTCTGCCCCGGTTTGGCCGCGGATAAAAGTTCGTGTTTATACTGGAAAATAATATTACATTATATTAAAGTTGTAGTCTAATGTATTTTTTAATTTAATGCATCCTCCGGGAAGGTTGGGTATGATGAGGTTATTTCGCGTGTTTTTCATTCTGTTCCTGCTGTGTACGTGGTCTTTTGCCGGCGGGAATATGCGCGTTACCGGTACGGGCAGTACGCCGCAGGATGCCCGTACTGCTGCATACAAAAACGGATTATGGCAATACTCCAAAGGTTTTTTGGATTCTGATGTTATCAAAAAGCGCCGTGGGGATATTCTTTCCATACTTCTGCGTACGCCGTCGGTTTTTATCGGCAGTGAGGAGCTGCTCTCCGAAAAGAATGAATACGGTCTCTACACTGTGCAGATGAATCTTACCGTCAAAGAGGAGCCCCTGGTGTCCGCCTTCCGGGATGCGGGAATGCTCAGTACCGGGAAAATCCAAAAACCCAGCGTTATGATTCTTGTTGATGAGTATGCCCAGGGTGAGGAAAGCATGGATAACACCGTAACCTATCTTCTTGAAGAACGTCTGACCAAGCAGGGATACCGGGTGCTGGAGCAGAAACAGCTGGAAAAAAATGCTGAAGACAACACCGATCTTGCGCGCTTTGCCTTTTCCAGCGGGGCGGATATTATCGTTCGGGGGCGTGTGACTACGGGCAAAACCCGGGTGAAGGAAATCTACGGTGTTGAGCAGGTTTCTGTTCCCGTAAAGATTAACGTGCGCGCTCTGCGTGCTGATAATGCCGAAATAATTACATCTGTTTCCAAAAATATTATGAAACGTACCATGGACGAGTTCTCAGCAAGAGAGGAAGGCCTGCGCGAGGGCGGAACAATTGTTGCCGATCATCTGGATAAGGCGGTGGCAGCGTACTGGAAGCACAGTATTTCCGGTCTGAAGCATATCGAACTGCAGGCGGAGTCAAAAAACAGTGCAGCTCTCAAGGGTATCGGTGAAGCTTTTTCCGGCCTTGCTTCGGTGAAAGGTCTCTCCATTCGCTATCTGGAGGATCAGCGGGCATTGTACGACATGCGTGTTATGGGAACGATGCAGAACCTGCGTCGGGATCTGGAAAAAAGCGGCCAATGGAAGGTTGTTGCTGTTGCTCCCGGCAAGATTGCCCTTGAAAGTGCCGCTACGGCAGGTGAGATGCAATACGGTATTCCCGCGCCGGACCTCTCCATTGTGTCAGCGAACGTTGCAGATATCTTTCCTTCCCGCATGAAATACTACGAAGATAATCCCCTGTCCGAGATTGTTCTGGAACTCAATACCGGGGCTCTTGAGGATCTCACCGTCAGTGTTATGATTCCCCGGATTATGGATGCCCCGTCACAGAAACGTGTGAATCTGACTGCAGGGCAGGAGGACACTGTGAAGATGAATCTGCTTTTAAACGAAAAAGCACTCCTTGATATTACTTCGGAGAAGAAGGTTCCGGCTAAAATCAGCCTGACCTACTACCGCCAGGGGCGCGAGTTTACCCGAAATCTTGCAGTTCCTGTGAAGGTGTACAGCGTGAACGGGATGAACTGGAACGAAACTGCCGGTATCGGTGCTTTTGTTACCTACCAGAATACCCTTGTTGACCGCCTTGCCCGGCAGGCTGTTTCCTCCTATGAAAAAGGACCTCTGGAGGATCAGTTTGAAGATGCTGTCAGTATTTTCGGTGCCCTTCGCCAGTATGGTATCACCTATGTGAAGGATCCCGTGAATGTCGCCGGCAGCGGACTGGATAAAATTCAGTATCCCGTGGAAACACTTGAGAAAAAAAGCGGTGACTGTGATGACAGTTCCGTTCTGTATGCCTCCCTGCTTTCGGCAGTGGGTATTCCGGCGGCCTTTATCGTGTACGATGATCATGTTCTTGTTATGTTTGATACGGGGATCTACAGCAAGAATGCCGATCGTCTGGGCTATGATAAAAAGAACCTCGTCATTCATAAGGACCGCTGTTGGATTCCCGTGGAGACGACCCTTCTTACAAAGAGTTTCTTTGAGGCCTGGACCGCTGCAGCAGAGGAGTTTCAGCAGGCTCTGGCCGATAAAGAGGATATCGATATAGTGGAATGT
>JBNJDQ010000051.1:0-14840 GCA_051745065.1 Fibrobacterota bacterium | reverse complement strand
TTTTATTTTTTCCCATTTCCCGACCGTTCAAAGAGCTGCACTCGTGCAAGTGCGGACCTAATATATACTTTCACCCGGCCCGGTGTCAAACTCTTTGTTGTATTTATAGAATTTTAACAAAACAGTATCTTAACAGCATGTCAATACTGGGGCCGAAATCTTTTTAGACATTGAGAGCAGTATTCACCGAATACCTTCCTCCAATAACGCTACACCGCAATAATACTCTGCTAATAAGAGAAACTCACCATTTTTTTGATAAAGTACCGCTTCATTCCGACCTTGCATAAATCTCAGGGAAAGGCCCTCAAAGACTGGATTTTGCAACGGCCCTTTTTACTTCCGTACAGCACACTGCAAAAGGTGTACAAATCCTCGCACTTCATAGACATTTCATTATGATACAAGCAGTACACATTTTTACGCATCATTCTGGCAGTACATCATTGGATCAATGTCCACATATATCAATCATATTTTTGGAGGCATATATTTAAAAAAGGCAGCCCAAAGGGCTGCCCTTAAACACCTGCCTGTAAAACAGGGCATTACTCAACAGTGTTCGTAATTGTCACATTATCAATAATAAGGGTACTTGACATACCGATCTCTTTTGGAACAAGAATCATGGATTGCACTTCCGAGAGGTCAAGCTTGCCATCTACCACAGCACCGGACTCCTGATAACTTGCGTCTTTTCGCAGTTTCCGGAAAGGAACTGTAACAGTATTCCATCCACGGGTTATCTTTACGTTCGTTACCCAGGCTTCACCACCGGCATCCTTAATTTTAACTCCCACCATCTCTTCATCGAGATCGGACTTAACATCAAAGCGAATCGCCCGGTGCTTGCTCCAATCATAGAGGGAGTCCGCAGCATTTCGACTAATAAAATCGTAACTGCACTCGGCCCAGTCGGAAAGGGAATACTTAATCTTTAAATACTTTTTACCGTAAGTATCGCGAAGAGCTTTATCTGTCTGGAAGTCAACATTAGCAGAAATAGAGGATTTACTTCCTGCATAGGCACTCCATTCACCCTTAAGATCCTCAAAGTCAAAAATCAATCGATCCGGTGCATCAGAGGTAAAACTGTCCCAGTATTTTTCGGGATCCACATAACCGGGTACGGAATCAATCAGACCGACATTGTCAATCATGAGAATCGCAGGATCATTCGGTCCTACCCGGTTGCGATACTTATCCGTACTGAACGCAAGTTCCACAATGGAGGAAAAATCCATGGTCCCCACAGAACTTCCGGCTATCTCCTCATTCCACCAGGTACCGTCTTCGCTGAACTCACGCAGGGGAATCATAAAGTAATCCCAAGTTGTATCCAGATCACCGAAATCCGAAAGATTAGCGTATGTTTCAACGGCTTTTCCATCACCTTCATCGGAATCAACCAGACCGGTCAGCACCTTGTCCATGCCGTTACCGGCCTTTGCCCAAAAACCAATACCGGCACCGTTTTCACGAAGTGAATCAAGATCATAGGTTTTGCCCAGATTAAAATTAATCCCCGCATAAGTGGAATTGTCAAAATAGAGCACCATGACGGAATCATTCACATCCGGCTCATCAGTGGGTTTGGGAGCATACACGGTTTTACCGCCGTATTTATGCCCGTACATCTCTTCAGAAAGGGTACCGTCAAGAAGAATCGTATTTGCCGAAATATCCTGCTCCGAAGTATCATAGTTGTCAACTATCAGTTCGCGTTCATCCCAGTAGGGCTTATCAAAGGTTTTGGAAGAATCATAGACATCCTTCTTGATGTAGATATTATCCATCCATACTTTGAAGTCAGGATTCTTCCCCTTTTCGATAACCACAAGAAATTCCTTTACGGTTGACCAGTCAAAGGAGTGCGGTACTTCAGTTTGTTTTTTGGCATCCCAATATACTCCACGACGCCCGAAATCAGCAAGAGGAATGGAAACCTTTGTCCAAAAAGGCTTTATGGAAGCATAGTTTTCCAATGAAACAACATTCTCGGTTTTCACACCATCTGCCTCACTGTCAGCAAGAGCGATATTACATTTTTCGCCGCCTGTGCTTCCCTTCACCCAAAATTCCAGCGCACCTTCATACACGATATCAGAAAGATCCATCTCCGTACCGTGCAGGACAATCGCACCGCCGGAATAACTGTTTGGATCAAGATCAAAGCAAACAGAAACCTGCCCGCTCTTTCCGGATTCTTCGGGAATGTACACCTTTGATGCATCGGGATATTTATAATCATACCCCCCTGCAGCATAGTCCTCCTCGAAGAACTTATACGCAATGGTAGTATCCTCGTCACTCACAAACTGTTCGCGGTAGTTCGCAATACTGTCAACCACAGACTGTACCGGCTTGACAGTAAAGGGACCGATTCGGCGCTCTTCAATATCCATTGGTTCCAGAGTAACCGCACTGACATTCTGCAAAAGCAGAGCGGCTATAACCGGAAACATCGTAATTCTCTTCATAGATAACCTCATTTAGAATTTCACCGTCATGAGAAGATCAAACTGATCCGATGTCGCGGAATATTCGTCGCTGTCAACATCCCAGGCATTGGTTATCTGCCCGTATGTTGCAGTCACCACACCACCTTCGAGCACTTTAAATTCGAGGCCGGCCTTCCACTGACTGAGTGAGTGGTCAAGCATGGCCAGATCATTGGAGGATGTCAAAAGCTGATATCCGCCGAGAAGAGCCGCTTTTTTATAAAACTTCAGATATGTACCAAGGTTCAGGAAGGAGACATCTTTCGTATAACCCTTAGTATAAACGTCGGTCACCTCTTCATCTTCATTGCGATCGATCATACCCTTGGTTCCTTCAATAGACGAAGCAACATAACTTCCCGAAAGAATAAGTGGTTTATCGTACCAGGTTCCAAAACCGGCAATATCGACACTCAGACCACCGCCGAACTGCATTAATGCCTGTTTGTCGAGAAGATCCTCAAAGATAAACCCACCGTCCTCGGTGGTGTCACTCTCTGTGGCAACGGACTGCATCTGCGTGGCATAGTCAGTCGCCATATCGTCAAAGAGGACCGTATCCGTGATTGTCCCGGCAGTAATTTCATTAAACATACTGAAAAGCCCAGTCACAGACACTGCACTGTCAAGAAAGGCCCCACTGAGTTTGGAAGTAACGCCAAGCCTGTTGGGTGTAGCAATGCCAAGAGGCATCACCGGAGAAAGCTCCTGATCAACCATGCCCATGTCTGCACCACTCTGATATTCTTCAAGGGTATAGTAGCTTTCTGCGCCAAGAAGTTTATCAAGTGAGTCCGTGGACATAATTGCACGGGTCCAGGCAATTTTATTCATTGGTCGCTTTGTGTAGCCGAGTTTCTTAGAGCTCTTTCCGGACGGCATAAATTTGTACACATTGCGGTACAGGGCGTTGAAGGCATTATAATTCATGAAATCATCTTTGGAAGAGAGGGCCTCCGTATTCATAACGCGGTTCTTCCAGAACACCGGGCTCTGTGCCGCTTCGTTTACGAAATCCGCATCATTGCTCACTACATCCGCCTCCAGTTTAATCTGTCCGGCATCAAAAGCAGCATTCAGATCACCGCCGATACGAAGTGCAAGGCCATCAACATCTGTATCTGTAACCGAATCTTTTATAAGAGTATCTAAATCACCATCATCGTCGTAGATGCTGTCATATACCATCTCAGCGCTATCACGATTGCTGGAAAGAGCCAACTCACCATCAAGATGGATGCTGAAGGTTTCCGGATCAAGGGCTTTGATGAGTTCGGTCCCGAGAAGACCGCGAAATGCCATAACCGTGGTTTTGTCCTGCAGATATTCACCAGTCAACTCACCGCCATCACCTTTGTAAGTCTCCGGAATCTCACTGTTGTAGAGAAACGAAAACCCAGCACCGATACCATCCCGGACAGTCAGGTCAAGACCGGTATGAAGAAGGTACTTGTCCATTTCGGATTCTTCCAGGGCCATGGGCGAAAAAGGTCCGTGCTCCGGCTCACCCGTGGCTGCCTGCAGGCGTGATCCGGTTACGCGCAGATCAAACCGGCGGAACACGGGATCAATACGGAGGGGAACCCGAAAATTAAAACCCTGCATAACCCGGTTGTTATCCCCCAGGAATACTTCGTTCATCACCTCTGTTCGATTGCGGGAGAAGACGTACGGCTCATAGAGAACCTCCGGCTGCGGTGACCATATTGTATATGGAGAAACTTTGGTTTTGAAATCACCGACATTATAAAGGAAATAATTTCGGATAGTACCGTCAATACTCAGCCACCGTGTGTGCAGTGGAGTTGCTGATGCGGCAAACATATTGCGCCAGTCCTGATGCAGTCGCAGTACGGCCTTTGCCGTCACAGCACTGAGAGGGCGCGCATTTATCTCCATATCAAGGGTTGTACTCATGATATCTTCACGTTTTTTACCAGCCTGATCGATAAGCGAGTCACTTTCAATAACAGAAGAAAACCCCTGCGTTTTAAAGGAGCCACCGAAGGATATCCCCGCCTTTGCGGCAATCTCATCGACCTTTTTCGTAACGCTGTCAAGCTGTCCGTCACGCTCCTCAGCAAGAGGAGTTACCTCTGCCGTCGCCACAGCTGCAAGAGCCAAAGCAGACAGTAAGATTTTTCCGAATGTTCTACCTGTATTCATATATAAAGATCTCCTTTTGTTCATTAGAAGAAGGCTTTCACTTCAAACTTAAAGTGGTTTCCCGTATAATTGTTAAAAGACACATTTTCATCTTCATGGGTATAATGTTTATACCGTCCATGAAAGCTGACATGCTCCATTACATCCCAGTCGAATCCGCCGCCAAACGCCATATCTGTCATGACGATATCACTCTTCTGCAGGGCTCCATCATTGGTAATAACCCACCCTTTTTCAGACTTCCATCGCTCAAGGCCGAAAAGCCCTACAATAAAAAAGCTATTATTATTAAATCCGATTGCCGGCTCGCTGCGCAGATAATGGGATACAAGAAGAACATCTTCGTCAGAAGTTTTGGGGGCAAAGGGAGCAAAACCTTTTTTCGTCACACCGTTTATCTCGTAGTACAGAGACATAAAGAGATAGTTTTTATAATTCACATAATCGCTGATATCCAGGCCCCAGTCAAAAGCAAAATCAAAACTGTTTTTCGTACTGGCCGGAACAAACCCCGTGCTGCTGGTATCTGCTATGCGCTCTGCACCAAGGGAATCCTCCATCTCTCCATCTCCGTTAACTCCGCCAAAGCGCGCTATTTCAAGAGAGTCCGAATTATTGACGGAAGTAAAGCGATAAAAGGTTGTGTCGTTGTTTTCAATAACGGGAACCGATGCCGGATTAAAAGTAACCTTTTTACCTCCTATCTCCAGGTTGGCCTCTGAAGCAAGGGCATTACCAAAGCCATCACCCTGCCAGATATCAGACAAATCACGCTTAAAGCCGGGGTCTGCCGAACCACTCAAAAGGTTCAATGCTGCCATAGCAGGATCACTGTAGGGAACAAACCCCTCGTAGGAGGTCATATAATCACCGCGAAGACCACCACTGGAAGGAGATCCGCCTTCAAGATTCGGGCCGTGATAACTCTCATCACCAAGGCGTCCAACATACTCATTGGCATTGGGGTAATCATCGGAATCAGGCTCATCATCGTAGCCAAGAGGGGCCGTCATCTCACCCATCCCATACCGTGCATAGGAACTCATGAGTGAAGCATTCAGCTCGGGGCCGTTCAGGCGATACGGGAAAAAGAGAATATCACGCATCTCTGACAGCTGCGTGTTATATCCATATTTGAACTTTAAATGCCCGTACCAGGAAGGAATCACCGGTGAAACACTGATAAAACCGCCTGCCGTATTCTGGGAATAGGGCGATGCCTCGGAGCTGTTAATAAATGCCTGAGAACCGACGAGATTTGATCCCATGGCATAGTAATAGTCATGGGTTGCCACAAAGGAGTAAGGCGAATTATACCCCTCCCCTGCATAGATACCTTCAACATCCAGAACAAAGGTTGAGTCTTCATTATAATAGTTGAACGTACCATACGTTGCAAGAGCGGGATCACTCTTTACACTCTCTTTTGAGCCGATTGTAATAGGCGTGGCAAAGAAATCGTCCTGACTTACTATACCACGGTTTAAATACCCGACTGCATCTTCAACACTCAATTGGGAGGTATTGGCCCCTTTCAATCCGAGAGAAGTTACAGCGGTGCTTGGATCAACTGTCACTTTTGTTGTATCATCATAGGTTACACCAAGATCGAAGGTCCAGGACATATTCTTATCGTTACTGAACTTCCCGTCAACAGAAAAGACACGGGGTTTCACCCAGTATCCGGCACCGAGATCAATTGCCGATATGGAATCGGCGTCCTCGTACACAGCTTCTTCCGTTTCACTGTCAGTTACTTTTACAACATTTTTATTACCGTTTTCATCGAAGGTTTTCCATGTGGAATTAAATTTCCCAAACTGAAACAGCCGGTTAAACTGCATAAAATGATTATCAAAGGCTTCACTGTTATATGTCTCAATATTTTTATAATCATCCGTAATCTGTGTATAGCCGTTATTGAAACCGACAGTACCGCTGACTCCATCGGTCCGGAATGTTTTGGCCAGACGATAGAAGAGATTCTTATGATAGGAGTCACCATAGCCCTCCGCAATAAATTGGGGGTTTGCCTCATCCGCTGCGTAATCAAGGTCAACAGCAGCATCGAGGTGCCGGCGGTACATTTTTGTTGTGGGATTGCCCGCTCCATACATAAAGAGAAAATCCATATTACCGGGCATTTTCTCCGACTTGAAGCGAATTCCCTGAAATGGCTTTTTATGCCAAGCGGAACGACCTTCGCGAAACCCTTTGGCAATATTGTAGTCATAAAAGGATTTTATCGGATCTTCCAACTCGTAAGGCAGGTAAGTCCATGCAAACATTCTCGGCTGCCCCTTCCAAACGGAGAGCGGCGAAGCCTCTTCCCAGTTGATTGAACCACCGTTGAGCATAAATGACGCCAGCTTTGTGCGCAGGGCAATCCCCGCAGACATGGACTCATCAACGCCCGGCCCTTTATCCTCATAATGATGGCTCTGCGCATAGTCGGGTTTATTCATGGTAAACCCGTGAAAGCTCCCCCGCAAACCGAAGTTTGCCCACATCTCTGTATTTCTGCCGGGGTTAACCTTCATGTTGATCGCAATTACATGATTACCGCCGCCGATCTCCAGATTCTGACGATCATAACTGAGATATGATTTGTCAGGGAGATTATTATAGCGGTACAGATTGGTAATCAACTGAGCCAACCCCTGAAATTCAATGGGCGATGACCCGCCGTCAACAACAGTTGATTCAGCCCGGTCATCCAGACTGTCAGTTTTCTTCTCGAGAGAATCAAGCATCTCTTCATCAGAGATGTGTGAATCCGGGGTGTATTCCGCATATATACCGCCGACAAGCAGCAACAGCGCAAGCATCCCCTTAACCCGTTTACAATATTTTTTCAACAAAAACATCCTCCTGCTTATGAAGGCATCAAACTATGCCTGTAATTTACACTGGATTAAGCCGAAACACCCTCTTTATATCGTAACCAGTAATTTATCGTATATAATGTTAATTTACAAAACCCTGTACACATAAAATGTTAAGAACGGCGCCGTTTTTTAAACAGCGCCGCAGACCTATACATCAATCCATTCTTTATCAAGAACAGGAATATCGTTCAACAACTTTTTTGTATACGGGTGCTTCGGTGTATGGATCACCTCTTCGGGAGTACCCCGTTCTACAATATTCCCCTGACTCATGACAAAAACCCGATCGCTCACATAATGTGCAAGACCGATATCATGGGTAATAAAAATAATACTCATCTTAAGCTTATCTTTCAGATCCATAAGAAGCTCTAGAATCGTACCACGACTGGATGCATCAATCATGGAAGTCGGCTCATCAGCAATCAGAAACTTCGGCCGAATGATAAAAATCCGGGCAATGAGCAGGCGCTGCATCTGTCCACCGGACAGCTCAAAGGGGTACTTATCCATCAGAGCGTCGGGGTCCAGCTTAACATTACGGAGAGCCTCGGAAATAATTTCAACCTTTTCCTCTTCCGTGTAGGTTCCCTGCATAATATTAAAGGAATCCTTCATCAGACGCTTGACGGTATAAAAATTATTAAACGAAGCAAAAGGGTCCTGAAATATAGCCTGTGCTGTTCGCCAATGCTCTTTCAGATCAGTAACTTCTTTTCCGAAAAAGGTAAGCTTACCGGCGCTCTGTTTCTGCAGCTGCAGCATCATTCGGGCAAGGGTTGTCTTGCCACTGCCCGATTCACCGACGATTGAAATAATCTCTTCGTCCCTGATATCAAAATTCACCGAATTGACCGCAATAACCGCATTCTTACCGGATCCAAAAATACAGGAAAGGTTCTCTGCTTTAATTGCACTTTTTTCCATACCTACTTACCATACCTTTCACCGTGAGCATCCAGTTTTTTGGCTTCAGCCATCAACATCTTTGAATACTCATGGGTCGGTTCATGAATTATCTGCTCGCTTGTTCCCTGCTCAACGATTTCCCCCTGATACATAACGGCAATATCATTGGCAACATGATACAGCAAAGGAAGCTCATGGGTAATAAAAATCATACTTCCGAAATACCCTTTTTTCATCAGCTCTTTGAGCATGATGATTACAGATTTCTGCGTGGATACATCCAGAGCTGATGTCGGCTCGTCGGCAATAACCACATCGGGATTCATCAGAGTGGATATCCCGATAACAACGCGCTGTTTCATACCGCCGGAAAGCTCTACAGGGTATTTATCAAGAACCTGCGGATCAAGGCCGATAGCCTCAAACCGTTCAGAGAGACGCTGATTAATTTCGCCTCTGGTTAATCCGGGCTCATGCTCCGCCATAACATCAGCAGCAAACTTGCGTACGCGCCGGGTAGGATTCAGGGAGTTAAGAGCCCCCTGGGGAATCATGGAAATCTTTTTACCAAGAACCTTAACGCGAAGATCCTCACGATCCATCTCGGTGGTTTCCGTCCCCGAAATATAAACCTCACCGGAGGTCTTATACAGGGGAGGAATAAAAAGACCGAGTATCCCCTTTACAAGGGTGGACTTTCCACAGCCGGATTCACCGGCAAGACCGAGAACCTTTCCCCGCTCCAATTGAAAGGATACACCTTTCACAGCATCAACACGATCACCAAAACGCGTCAAATAGTGAAGTTTCAAATCGTTTACATCAAGGAGTATATTAGCATCTTTTGTCATTTTTCAGTTCCTTATCCTTCCTGAAGCTTCGGATTGAACACCTTTTCAAGGGATGTATTCATGGAAAACATCGAAAACTGCAGCATTGTAATTATAATAGTTGCAGGAATAAAATTCCACCATATCCCATTCAGCACGGCCTCATTATGCTGTGCATCATTCAGAATATTACCAAGAGTCACCGTATCATAGGGGCCGAGGCCAATCATACTGATCGCCGCTTCGTTGAGAATCCCCGTGGCAATCTGGATTGCAAACGTCATAAATATGTATGAGCCGATGTAGGGAAGTATCTGCCGCACAAGAATGGAAATCAAACCGTAGCCGTTCAGCTTGGCAAGAGACACATGATCACTTGACCGCAGGGACGCCGCCTGAGCGCGCACCGCACGGGCCACCCAGGACCAGGAAATACAGCCGATAATTATTGCCACCAGGGTAAGTGAGCGCTTTTCAAGAATCGAACTGACCAGAATAATCACAATAAAAGCGGGGATAATAACGAAGAGGTTCGTTGCCGCTGTCAGCAGTTCATCCACAATACCACCCTTGTACCCGGCAATCACCCCGACCAGGGTACCGAACACGGTCGCCACAACGGCGGCAAGAAGACCGACATACAGGGACGAGCGTAGCCCGTAGATTACGCGTGCAAAGGAATCCTGCCCCCAGGTGTTCGTTCCGAGAATATGTTCTCCCGACGGTGGAAGAACAGGAGAATACTTGCCGATCTCAAGGGCACTGGCCTCATCGATAAAGAGCGGCCCGAAGAGCGCCACCAAAAGCGACCCGAAAAACACTACCACACCGAACACAAACCCCGGCTGTTTCATCAACTCTTTCAAATGTTTCATTATTCTTCAGCCTCCAGACCAGCCTTCACACGAGGATCAAGTTTCGCAATTAATATATCCACCACAAGATTAAACATAAGCACATTGGCACTGACAATCAACGCCCCCGCCTGAATAACGGGATAGTCATTTCCGATCACCGCCTTAAACATCTCTGTACCGATGCCGGGGTAGGAAAAGATCATTTCGATAAGCAGGGCACCGCCAATCATCATACCCAGCTGAAGAGCCAGCCCGGTCAACTGCGGCAGCATGGCATTACGAAAAACATACATCACAATTTTGTTTTCCCGTATACCGAGATAGCGCGCATAGTTCACGTAATCGGAACCCAACTCATATATCGACATGGAACGCATACCGATCGCCTGACCGCCCATAAGGACCAAAAACATCGCCATAAAAGGAAGAACATAGTGATACGCAGCAGAGGTAAGGAAATCCCAGGAAAAGGCAAAGGTAACCGCATCGGAATACCCACCGAGAGCAGGAAACCACTGCAGAACGATTCCGAAAACATAAACCAGAATCAGACCGAGGCAGAAATAGGGAGTGGAGGTAAACAGCAGAGACATGGGATAGAGCACCTTATCCCAAAAGCCGCGCTTATACGCCGCAAGAGCCCCCAAAACATTACCCAGACTGTAACCGATTACCACAGTGGGAATCTGCAGGGCAAGCGTCCAGAGGATACTTTTCTTGACAATATCCCAGACCCTTTCAGGGTAACGTAATATGGAGTAGCCGTAATCAAAACCCAGACGCAACCGATTTACCTCAGGCTTCTTTTGCAGGGATACCTTTTCAAGAAACGCCGCAACAGCAGCATCCTCATCAAACCCGTCATCAGTCAGACCCGCGTCAATCGCCGCATTCACCGCATCATCCCGCTTTTCCCCGGGAACATCAGCAGCATTGGCAGCTGCATTCAGACGTTCTTCGGTAAGGGCCAACGTTTCATCATCATCAAGAAAATAGACCGGAACAAGCATATTCTTACAGTATTTCAGAAACCGCACAAACACATGCTGATCAAGACCGAACTTCTCCTTGATTCGCTGACGTTCTTCGGTAATCTCCTCAGCAGACATACCGCGAAGATTTTTCTTTGCCATAATCTTATCCACCGGATTGCTTTCACGCAGCTCCGGCAGAACAAAATTTAAGGTCATGGCCGCAAGAAAGGTGAGAAAGTAGAAGCCGACACGCTTAACATAAAACCGCTGCAGAGCAGAAAGTCGTAACATTATTATTTACCTCACTAATTCTTTTTTTTATTCAGTTTAAGTTCCCACAGTCCCTTAACTGCAGCACCGACATTCAGATTCTGCGGAGAAAGGCCCTTACCGTCTGAATACCTGGGAAACCCGCTCCACACCGTTGTATTGAACTGATAGAACACACTTGGACGGTACATAAGGGGAATAACCGGAACTTCCTGCATAAATATCTTATTGAGTTCCCGATACGCTTCGACCCGCGCCGAGTCACTCTGGGTCTGGGGAATCAGTGACAGCAGAGAATCCACGCGATCATTCTGATACCGCCCTTCGTTTCCGCTTGCCCAGGAACCCATGGGAACCATCTCATTGCCGGACATTGCTTTATCAAAGCGGGACCACGGCAGAGAAGGCACCTGCGCTGCCTGGGGGGTCTTTACGATAAAATCAAAATGCCCGTAGGCCAAACGTTCCCAATAGGTCCCTTCCTGAATAAACTCCTGCCGAACAGGAATACCGGCTTCACGCATTCCCTGCACACTGATTTCAACAGCAGTTTCCCAGTCACTCCAGCCGGAAGGACAGGCAATTTTCAGTGGGGCAACCGTGTCACCGGAGGGAGCAATCATAAGTGTGTCACTCCATGTATAGCCGGCCTCTTCCAAAATCTTTCGCGCCTTGGGAATATTCTCTTCTGCAAACTCCTCAACACTATCCAGGTAATAATGAGACCCGTATTCACGCGCATCTTTCTCGTTGAAATATTTCCCCTCGAGATTTCCGCTGCGAAGGTCATGGTCAATAATATACCCCGGCCGGAGCTGGGGAGCATAATTATAGATTGCCACCCGGCGAATCACTTCGCGATTGATCGATATATCACAGGCCCGGCGAAAAGCGGCATCCTTCAACACGTCCTTCGTCCACCCTTCACGGTATGTGCCATCTTTCTCACGGGCAGAATCCGGCTTATGACAAATCAACAGAGAAGGAATTGAACCGGGCACATAAAAGGGCTCATCCTCGTACCAGGTTCCCACACCGTCATCCTTTTTCGTACCGATCATCGGGCAGAACGTGGACGACACATCCAGCTTGCCCTGCGTCAGAGCAAGATTATATGCGGAATTGGACTTATATACCGGATGAATAATGTACTTGGGTGCGGGCTTCCTGCCACCGTACATTGCCTCGTTGCCCCAGTAATCATCAACCCGGACAAGTACCAACTTCTGAACGGACATATCATAAACGGTATACGGACCGGAGCCGACAGGCCTGTCTGTGTTTGTAAAGGACTTCATCTCTTCGAAGATACCATTTTCAAGTTCGCTGTCGAAATCCTCTTCCGGGACTCCGTCCTTTTTCAGCTGTGAGGTTACTTTGCGCCGTGCAGTTTTTTCAAGGGGTTTGAACACATGCCTGGGAAGAATAGGAACGGAGGTAATCACATCCTTCATTACCAGCGGATTGTAGTTTTCCGCACTGAGCTTAAATGCAATCTGCCCGGTTTCCTCAATCACAAACATTGAATCGATGTATTTCCAGCTCGTATGGTGATCTGTCCAGAAACGGCGGTGAAGCTCAAAGGTATAAAGTACATCTTCGTTTGTAACAGGTTCACCATCGTTCCACCGTGCCTTTTCGTTCAGGGTGACCGTCAGAACAGAGTCGGTGATGGACCACTCTTTACCCAGAAGCGGCTCAAGCTGCCCGGAATTAATATTAAAACCGAAAAGAGTCTCGAAGAGAAGATTTGAATTTGCTGTTGCCGGCCAGGTGATGGGCCAGGAGTTCAGTGGATTGAAGTTGTTCGGCTCGCCCCAGATATGACCACCGATGTAGAGCGTTTTTTCCCGCGGATAAGAGGTGACTTTATCCCCCCCGCATCCGAACAATATAAGAGATAAAAAAACGCTTGCGAAGATATTGAAATACTTTGACGGCATCGCAAGACCCCTTTCAACTGTTGATATAAACATCACATTTAAAATATGTATCAAAATATGTTTGATGACTGTGAAGAAGCAAATATTTACCTAATATTTTTGCGGGAGTAAACGTACTCTTTCCACCGGTGTGCTCATATTTCTTTCTCCATGAAAACACAGCAAATCGGTAAGCTTATCATCCGCCAAATTCTCCCACCCCTTGAGTCGCTGTGCGCCATGGTTGAGTAATCAATATTTTTTCGCAGAAATAAAACAAAAAGTTATATTCCTTTTATATACGGGTATTCAGTAATACGGCAGAAAGAGAGCACCTATGCATATTTCAGAGATCCTTTCCCAAAGCGGCACATCCCTGAGCTTTGAGTTCTTTCCTCCAAAGACAGAGCGGGGCTTTGACAATCTTCTTTCAACAGTCAAAGAACTGCAGGAAATGCAGCCGGATCACGTCAGCGTTACCTATGGTGCCGGTGGATCCACACGGGAGCGCACACACCGCCTGGTCGACCGCATTCAGGGTGAAACTGATCTTACGGTTGTATCCCATTTAACCTGCGTGGGCCACAGCAGGGATGACATGATGAAAATTCTATCCTCCTATGCAGAAAGCGGAATCGAAAACATCCTTGCCCTTCGCGGAGACCCTCCGAAAGGGAACCGGGAGTTTCAGCCTGCCGAAAACGGCTTTGCCTACGCCGCCGAGCTTGTAACCTTTATCAAGAAAAATTTTCCCGCCATGGGCATCGGCGTTGCCGGTTTTCCCGAAGGACACCCGGCCTGTCCCAACCGCCTGAAAGAGATGGACTATCTCAAGGCCAAGGTTGATGCCGGGGCCGACTACATCTGTACACAGCTCTTTTTTGACAACCGTGATTTTTATGACTTCTGCGAACGCTGTGAACTGGCGGGAATCCGCGTCCCCATTCTGGCTGGGATTATGCCGATCACATCCCTCAAGAACATGCAGAAAATTTCCGAACTTGCCCTGGGCTCCCGTATTCCCGCCCGTTTAATCAAGACAATCAACCGTGCCGGGGACAATATTGAAGACGCCGGTATCCACTGGGCCGCACAGCAGGTAACGGATCTCATTGAGAACAACGTGCAGGGAATCCACTTCTACACCCTTAACAAAGCGGAACAGATACAGAAGATATGCAGGTCAATCGGCATAACAAGCTCGACGCAGCTCAAAAACAGATAAAGCGGATCTACACCCGCCTGTATAACACCTACGGGCCACAGGGCTGGTGGCCGCTCTGCCGGAGTATCGACGAAACCGGATCAGCCTATGTCCCCGACCGCCCCGTTCCTCCGGACACACGGGAAGAACGCTTTGAAATACTCTGCGGTGCAGTTCTCACCCAGAACACTGCCTGGAACAATGCCGGTACGGCTGTGTACAATCTGTACAGCCGGAACCTGCTTACTCCACAGGCCCTGCTCACTGCATCGCAAGATCAGATCAAAGAGCTGATACGCCCCGCCGGATACTACAATCA
>JBNJDQ010000050.1:0-15019 GCA_051745065.1 Fibrobacterota bacterium | reverse complement strand
GAGGGCACTGTCCTCGCGGGCCGTCAGAATCATGCCCGTGTAGGGCACGGAAAGACGCAGGCAGAGAACGGCATGTTTAAAGGCCTCATCGTCCACATGATGTCCCTTTGTTGCATCCAGGCCGGGGGCGTTATCCGCCGGTTCCAGACGGGGAAAGCTGATTGTATGGGGCCCCACACCGTATCGGTGTTCAAGCTCGCGGGAATGCGCCAGCAGCCCCATCACCTCAAAGCGCCAGTCATACAGGCCGAAGAGTGCACCGATACCCACATCATCAACACCGGCATCCATGGCCCGGTGCATGGAGTAGAGGCGCCATTTATAATCCCCTTTCAGGGTTTCAGCCGGATGCACCTGTCCGTATGTATCATGGTGATAGGTTTCCTGAAACACCTGATACGTGCCGATACCGACCTCATTGAGCATGGCGAGATCTTCAATTGACATGGGGGCCGCATTGATATTCACCCGCCGGATCTGGCCGTAGCCTTTGCGGGTTTTGTATTTTGCCCCGTAAATTGTTTTGATGGTTTTTGCAATATACTGCGCATCGGAATCGGGATGCTCTCCGTACACAACAATCAGGCGCTTATGGCCGATATCCTGGGCAAGGGTTTTCACTTCCCGCTCGATCTCTTCGGGCTTCAGGACACGCCGTACAGCTCGGCTGTTATCTTCGCGAAAGGAGCAGTACGTGCAATTGTTGACGCAGGTACTGGACATATAGAGCGGGGCAAAGGTCACAATACGATTGTCATAGACGGTTCGTTTGATTTTGATTGCCGCCGCTTCCATCTCCGCAATAAGCCCGGAATCGCGAACATTGATCAGTGCCGCCGTCTCTTCCGGCAGAAGTGTCTCCAGGCGCAGGGATTTTGCAATGATACGGCGAATGTATTCCGGATCAGGGCACTCCTGCTCCCGGATATGTCGCCAGATTTCTTCGTCATTAATAAAGTCCGCACCGGCGTCATCGGTGTACCGGTCAATCTGATCGGGGATGATTACATTGTCAACCCAGTCTTTTATTCTACCCATAAAGGCCCCGCAGGATAAGTTGCACACAGCAGTACAACCTGCGACGGAACAGAGCATTCGATTTTAAGAGTATATTCTCTTCAGAGTACATCTTCAATCTCCCAGAGCTCAGTGATCCCTTACCGCAGGAGGTATGAACAATATATATGATGATGCACCTTTCTGCACAAAATATACTACCGGGATATGGAAAAGCGCAGAAGTACGCGATGGCGTGACTGCTCCGCCTTCAGCTCTTCCTCCCGGGCCTGCACAAGCTTATAGGAATAATCGTAGTCGATAATAATATTACCGGCCAGGTGAAAGCTCAGCAGATTGCTCACGGAAATATCCGGCTCCAAAAGACGTTCAACCGGAGCAAATGCCCGAAACTCCGTAGTGACGGAAACGGCACTGCCAAGATTCATACGATTATCAAGCATCACCTCGGGCCCTGTGTTAAAACGGTGCTTATCAATTCGGTAGAGAATGGTATTATACTTCTCCTGAATATAGTCCGTAAAAAGCGTGCTCGTTGAATCAAGGGGAACCTCATCCGGTGTGATGGTCCCCTTCCCATCCCACCGACGTTCCCAGGTCAGGCCAAAGCCCGTCAGCATGCGCGTACTGATACCGGGGTTGCGCAGAATCTGAAAATTTCCGCCCACACCGGCCTGCACCACCACCGGTGACAGCGCAGGCTGAGTCATATAACTGTCACTGACACTGTCAATTTCTACAGAGATATCATCAGTAAGAGAATCGGGTTTTTCATCCAGAAGAATGAAATAATGACTCAGGGGTTCGTCCACATTTTCCACAGAGCGGTTCACCCGGGACGGAATAATACCCGAAGAGTATTCCCCGCGGCCATAGGGGCCGAACTTCTCCTGAAGGCTGTAGGTAAAAACGCTGTTGAGGCGCAGTTCATCCAGGGCGCTGCTGAGATTAACATTATCATACTCATCCCGGTCAACAGAAAGAGAAAGGTCCGCCCGAATAAGATTGTTCCAGCGGATACGGTCGGTTACATAGTTGAGCCGATCGTAAAAAAGCGCAGACAGGCCCAGGCTGTTATTGGTACTGTCCTTGCGATGATTATCGGTGAAGCCCATGTCGATACTGCCGCCGAAATTGAGATTATGCACCCAATCGGACTCCTCCGCATCATTGACATCGGGATTAATGATCCCGCCGCCGACAATATTACCTGTCTTTTCATCAATAACAACAGTGTACTGCACAAACTCCCCGGGGTGCATTCGAAGGGTCAGAAAATTACTTACCGTGTTATAACTGCTTCCGGGGCTGACGATCTTGTAGGTCCCCGGCGGAAGCAGCCAGACACGCAGGGCTTCTGCAAGATTAATATCGCGCCCCTTGCCCCGACCGATCGGCGTAATGGGTCCCAGACGGGCCAGATCATATTCGCCGCGGATCGGTTTACCGTTGGTATTGATCACCTCCACCTTGAGACCGCACCAGTCGGGAAAGAGTGGTACAAGCTCGGACTCACTCAGGGTCACATCTTTATACATGGGATGCTTGGGGACGTTACTGGCAAATACGGTGTATTGCCCCGGCAGAAGATTGTATTTGCGTCCGGTTGTACCGGTGGCCACAACATCCCCCGCCGTATCATGAATGGATATTTCCGGTTCAATATCATTCTTTTTACTCATACGGGGAATAAAAATCGCCCCCATGCCCAGCTTAATGGGAATGGTGTCCTGCTCAATCTGTTGGGGAACAGGGGGAGCCGCCCAGGTTTGGGAAACCGAATCAAGCCAGGTCAGACCATCGCGAACATCATCACTGACCGTAACCAGGTCGGAATTACTCTTACTGCGGGCAACACTGCTGACAACAGCTTCAAAGAAAGCATCCTCAGTAAGCTCCTCGCCGGGGAGATCCCGGGGTGGCTTTGCCTCAATCATATGTGAACATATAAAAAGGATCGCCCCAAAAACAAAAATGCTACTCCGCATCACTCATCTCCCCGCGTGCGTCATATTCTTTGGCAAAGAGCCGGTCAAGATCCTTCATAAGTCGGGTATACGTGATATCGGTTATCTCTGAGAGCGTCTTTACGACTTCCGCCGGCGTATTTTCACCCACCTTCTTGCGCAGATCAAAGGTGCGCGTATAAATATACTGTTTATCACGCAGGCGCTGCACCCGAATCCGATATTTCAGATGAGCAAACCAGACATCATCACTGTCATACTCTTCAATCGCTTCAATACGGCCGGAGATTTCATAATCCGCCATGCGGTCAATCTCATCAAAGCGACGGATAATATCACGAACCAGACCAATTTCGGCAAGATGCCCGGTCAAAAGATCCGTCATCATATCCGCCGGATGAATCGCCCACAGGCGGAAACCGTAGTATTCCAGCTGATAGGGACTCTTACGATACACAATATTATGGGTTTTGTAGATTTTTTCAATATCAAAGCTGCGTACGCGCACAACAAAGGGATACGGATCGCTCATTTCCCGCTCGTCCAGGGAATCCGGAATATAATTGATAATATAAAATTCCTGCTTGACTGTTCCCCCGCAGGCCGTGAGAAAAATCAGGGACGCCGTTAGAATAATAAGCCGCTGCATCAGTCAATCTCCCTTCGTTTGATATTGTTTCCCCGCAGCATAAGCGAAGGATTATCCTTCAGCTTTTGCGAAAGAATATTGATATTTACTGAGGCCTCACGCAGAGAACTGGTAAGAACCGAGATATCCTCGCGGCTCTGCTCTGCTGTTACGGAAAACTCCTCCGCCACGTCCTGCACTGCTGCAAGGGTGGATTCCACCGTCTGAATAACCCCGACAATATCACCTTCGTCCGTGATCTTCTGCACAGCTCCGTCGATCTGCCGGGTTATACTGGCCGTATTATCCACGGTGCTTCGCACAGCCGAGGAGATATGCCCCAGGGAATCGGCGATGGCATCGACAGATTTTGTAATATTACTGGAGGTTTTGAGAATATTTGATACATGGGAGCTGTCATCGGTAAGGCGGTCCACATTGGCAATCACCTCGTTCACCCGGCCCACGGTGGTATTCACCTCTTTAAGAAGGCTTTCAGCCTGCTCCGTAACCAGGGACATAATGGATTTTTCCGAAGGAATGAATGCTCCCGGGGGCAAACGCTTTGCCGTGGAATCCTCCCCGCCGGTCAGCATAATCCCTTTCTTGCCGGTCAGGCCTTCAACAAAGGTCTGGACCACCATATCCTCCTTGACAGGGAAGTCTTTTTCCGCCTTGATGGTCACCTTCAGCCGGGAAAGATCGTTGGTATTATATTTAATATCATCAATATAGCCGATGGTAATGCCGTAGAAATCAAGATTGGCCCCTTTTTCAAGACCGGAGAGTGACTCCCCCTCAAAATATGCATAATACGTTGTATAGGTTGTTACAAAACGCGAGCCCACCGCAACACCGATGATGGATACGCCGACCACTGCCATGAGCACCATAAAAACAATGAGCCGTCCCCGCTGAAGCCGTGTTATAGCCATACATTCACCTCTGTTTCAAACAATTAAATTACTCCCTCACCCTTTGCAGTGAAAGAAATTATACAGTGACCCCTCCTGCAGGGCAAGAGCATCCTGCAGAGAACCATCATACAGCACCGCCCCCTTTTCAAGGAAAAGGATAGAGTCGGCAATCCGTTTAATTGATTCTATCTCGTGCGTCACCACAACAATGGTAATGCCCAGTTCCTCCTTCATACGCAGAAGCAGCTCATCCAGGCCTGCCGAGGTTACCGGATCCAATCCCGCCGAAGGTTCATCGCAAAAGATCACCGGCGGATCCATGACCAGGGCCCGGGCAATGGCCACGCGCTTACGCATACCGCCGGAAAGCTCCCCCGGAAAAAGGTCGTAGGCATGGCCCAGAGAGACCTGTTCCAGCTTAATGCGCACAATCTCCTCTATTATTACTTCGGGAAGATCCGTATTCATACGCAGGGGAAGGGCAACATTATCACAGACCCGCAAAGACCCCAGCAACGCACCGTACTGATACATCACGCCGATACGTTTGAGTATCGCCCCGGTTCCCTCCTCATCCAGTTCACCCATTTTTTCGCCGAGAATCCGAACCTCTCCTTCGGCAGGTGTAATCAAACCGATGACATTCTTGAGAAAGGTGGTCTTACCGCAGCCCGATGTGCCGAGAACCACCTTAATCTCCGACTCGCTGACGGTCGTGCTGACTCCGTGAAGCACTGTGCTGCTCCCGTATTTGGCAACAAGATTCTGTACATCAATTACATGTTTCAAAAGGGCACCATATCGTAGACAAAGGAGAAAAGCGCATCGGCAACCACAATCACAAAGATTGATGCTACCACGGAAGACGTTGTCTTACGGCCGACTTCTTCGGCGCCGCCCTTCACCTGGAACCCATAGTATGAGCCCACCCAGACCACCAGCCAGGCAAAAACAAAGGACTTGAGAATACTGATAATAAAATCACCGAGAACAAGGGACTTCTGAAATTCCGTAAAGATAAACCCCCAGGACTGGCCGCCCATGATCCGGGCCACGGCAACACCGCCGAGGATTCCGAACGTGATGCCCAAAACGGTCAAAAAGGGAATCGTCAGGGTGGCCGCCCAGAACTTGGGCACCACAATAAACTGAATATGATTCAACCCCATGGTCTTAAGGGCATCCACCTCCTCCTGAACACTCATGGTGGCAATCTCTGCGGTAATGGAGCTGCCCGTTCGTCCGGCAAAGATAATAGCAACCAGCAGAGGGCCCATCTCACGCACCATGCCGAGAACCACCATGGACATAGTATACGCGGCCAGACCGAAATTCCCAAGCTGCACCAGGGACTGCGCACCCAGGGCAACCCCGATAAGGAAGGTAAGAGAGGCAACAATCCCCACAGCACCGTAGCCGAGATGAAACATCTGATCCGCAAGAACGCCCTTGCGGAAATTGCGCCGAAAGAACAGGCCCACTGTGCCCCAAAAGAGCATCTCCGTCAGAATAGAGAAAGCAACCACCGCCTGACGGTGAAGGAGAGTAAGGGACTCTGTGAGATGCCCATGCAGGGAAAGTTTTTCTTCCGGTGAAGGATCTTCATTTTCACGGGAATGCTGTTCCAGCCGCTCCAGAGCATCGGCCACGGAACCCCGGGCCCCTTCGATGCGCAGATCACCGCCCTTTTGCAGGTTTCGCACCAGGGCAAGGCCCGCACTGTCGATCACCGTGGTTGCGCTCATATCAAGGGTGAGCTCCGGCACATCGCGGGGAATCTCTTCAAAATGGTGGGCGACCCAGACACCGTCAAGGCGTTCGGGCAGTTTAAGGGGCTCCTGCACAATTCCGACCTGTATGAAATATCTTTACGTAAATATAAATCCCCGAAGGGGATCCGTGCATATAAAATGGCGGAACGGCCGTCGCCATCCCGCCGATCTCTTCAAAAACCAGTACGATTACAGGTTAAAGAGCATCTCGCGATACTTGGGAAGCTCCCAGAGTTCATCGGAAATGGCATACTCAAGATGATCCACATGCTTGCGGATCTGATCAAAATGCGGTGCCAGATCGTTGGTCAGGTAGTCAGCCTTTTCCGCCTGATCAGACTTTTTGGAGATAATCTTCAGCATGTCCTTCAGCTTATGAAGATGCTTGCGGACAAGGTAGATATCCTCGGTGAGATGGGCAAACATCTCCTGCCGATCCTCCACGGCATGGATGGGCAGGGGAACGGAATCATCTTCGCTGATCTCTTTCAGCACATTGAGCGATTCCCCGATGGAGGTCTGATATTCGTAGGCCGTAGGCAGGATCTCTGTCTCCACCAGTTCATCAAGGGTCTCCGCCTCAATGGTGAGAAGATTGTTGTACAGCTCAAGCCAGATCATGTAGCGTGCCCGCAGTTCCTCTTCATTGAGAACATTATACCGGCTGAACAGGGCAATACTCTTTTCTGACACATATGCCTCCAGGGCCGCGGCCGTGGACGGCTCGTTGGGAAGCCCACGCCGCGCGGCCTCTTCCTGCCATTCCTCAGAGTAGTTATCCCCTTCAAAGAGAATATCACGACTCTCCATGAGCACCTCCTGCAGAACCGTGTTCACCGCATCCTCATGAGAGTGCTCACTGCGGGCGGCTTCAATCTTATCGGCAATCACATCCAGACTTTCCGCCACGATTGTATTAATCACCATCAGGGGGGTGGAAATATTCATTTCACTGCCCACAGCGCGAAACTCAAACTTTGCCCCCGTAAAGGCAAAGGGGGATGTTCTGTTCCGGTCGGTCTGATCCTTCTCAAAACAGGGAATAAATTCCAGTCCTGTGCTCATGGTGTTTTCCCCGTCCGCGGCCATGACTTCACCTTTGATAATGGAGTCCACAAGAGCCGTCAGCTGCGAACCGAGAAAGACACTCATAATCGCAGGAGGCGCTTCATTTGCCCCGAGACGGTGGGAGTTCCCCGCTGATGCCGCAGAAGCACGGAGAAGATCACCGTGACGGTACACTGCAGAAACCACAGCCGTCAGAAAGGTTGCAAACTGCAGATTATCCCGTGGGGTACTTCCCGGGTTAAGCAGATTTGCGCCGGTATCGTCGGACATGGACCAGTTAATATGTTTTCCACTGCCGTTGACCCCGGCAAAGGGCTTTTCGTGGAGCAGACAGATCAGGCCGTGTTTGCGGGCGATCTTCTTAAGAATATCCATGAGGAGCTGGTTATGATCCGCGGCAATGGAGGAGTCCTCAAAGATGGGAGCAAACTCAAACTGCCCCGGAGCCACTTCATTATGCCGTGTCTTGACGGGAATCCCCAGAACGTAACACTCCCGCTCAATATCGTTCATGTAATTAAGGACCCGATCCTTGATGGAGCCGAAATACTGATCTTCCAGCTGCTGCCCCTTTGTTGAAGGAGCACCGATCAGAGTACGCCCGGTCAGCTGCAGATCCGGCCGAAGGCGGTAGTAACCTTCGTCAATCAGGAAAAACTCCTGTTCCGGACCGCAGGTGGTTTTCACCTGAATATCTCCGCGATCATCAAAAAGACCGATCACCCGCGCCGCTGCCTGACGCACGGCCTTCTCGCTGCGCAAAAGGGGGAGTTTCTTATCCAGGGCTTCGCCGTGATAAGAGACAAATATACTGGGAATACAGAGAGTACGTCCCTGCTCAACTTCACGGATAAATGCGGGGGAAGATGGATCCCATGCGGTATATCCGCGCGCCTCAAAAGTGGTCCGCAGTCCGCCCGAAGGCAGAGAAGACGCATCGGGTTCACTGAGAATAAGATTTTTCCCGGAGAACTGCTCTATCACCTGGGACTGGCCGTTACGGGAGATAAAACTGTCATGCTTCTCGGCGGTCAGGCCGGTCATGGGCTGAAACCAGTGCGTAAAGGATGTGGCACCGTTATCCAGGGCCCACTCCATCATGGCCTGGGCAATCTGATCGGCATCGGCCTTGCTTATCTGTTCGCCGCCGTTCTGCCATTCCTTGAATGCCGCGAAGACCTTTGCCGGAACCCGGGTCCGCATGGTATCTTCGGCGAATGTACCCTGTCCGAAATAATTTGAGACTCTGTCGATCTCTTTAATTGATTCTGCTCTGAATTGACCGAGTTTGGAAGCAACTTCCCGTCTGTTCGACATTTGTAAACTCCTGCCTGTCGTTTATAGAGTAATAACCTGTCCATAAAAATAGATAATCCTGCCCCGCAAGTGAAGAGAGAGCATGGATATTGCAAAAATATATTATATTTATCTGCTCTGCAGTGAACTGCCCGACCCTGTTGTATATTATTTACTCTGTTTTGCCTGCCGGAGGAAAACTGTGAAACTGAAAAAAACCATTACAACCTTTCATATCTTCTGCATCGCCGCAGGAGTCATGATCAGTTCAGGCATATTTATTCTGCCGGGAGCAGCCTTTCTCCGCACAGGCCCCTCTCTTTTCCTGTCATACTTCCTGGCGGGGACCGCCGCCCTTCTGGGGGTCTTCAGCATTATCGAACTGAGTACAGCCATGCCCCGTCCCGGCGGGGACTACTATTTCATCACCCGCAGTTTCGGGCCCCTGCCGGGCCTTATCATGGGTCTTTTCAGCTGGCTCTCCCTGTCATTCAAAACAGCCTTTGCAATATTCGGCATCTCGGAAATACTCTACACAGCTACGGGAATCCCCCTTTTCCCCACGGCCGTAGTCTGTACAATTCTGTTTATAATACTCAACAGTGTCGGCGTCGATCTGGCCGCCCGTTTTGAAGCTGTCATCGTGCTGCTGCTGCTGGCAATCATGGGCGGATATATCGCGGGCGGCCTTCCCGCCGTGGAAATCTCACGGCTGACACCCTTTGCCCCCCACGGAGGCCATGCGGTTCTTTTTACGGCGGGCTTTGTCTTTGTCTCTTTTGGCGGGCTTCTCAATGTGGCAAGTCTCAGCGGGGAAGTCAAAAACCCCGGACGGGCCCTTCCTCTCGGAATGATCAGTTCAATCGTTGCGGTAACCCTGATCTACACCCTCCTTCTCTTTGTGCTTGCCGGTACCCTTCCCGCAGACGAGCTGAAAGCATCCCTGACCCCTGTTGCCGACTCCGCACGTACATTCCTCGGCAGTCCCGGCTATTATGCCATTCTTGCGGCCGCTCTGCTGGCCTTTGTCTCCACGGCCAATGCGGGAATCATGTCGGCATCCCGCTACCCCGCAGCACTCAGTCGCGATAACCTCCTGCCATCCCTCTTTGCCGCAGTCAGCCCGCGTTACGGCACACCGATTACGGCAATTATCCTGACCGGAATTGTGGTCATTGTGTCACAGCTGCTGCCCCTGGAACTGCTGGTAAAAATCTCTTCCTCGATTATTATCACCTCGTACATTCTGACCAATCTCGCCGTAATTATTCTGCGGGAGAGCGGCATTCAAAACTACCGTCCCCTCTTTCGCACCCCCCTCTACCCCTGGATTCAAATACTCTCCATGACCCTTTTTACGCTTCTTTTGGCAGAGGTCGGCCTGGCTGCTCTGGAAACAGTTGCCGTGATCTTTACCGCAGCGGTGCTGATCTATCTGTTCTACGGAAGAAAAGGCTACAATCGGGAATACGCCCTGCTCTATCTGATCGAACGCATTGTCAACCGTCGTCTTACATCAGCGGATCTGGAGGAGGAGCTGAAGGAAGTGATTCACCAACGGGATGATCTGGTCATCGATCGGGTTCACCGCATACTTTCCACCAGCACTGTCCGCGATCCTGCCGGCCCCCTTACAGCGCAGGAGCTCTTTGCCGTGGCGGCACAGGAGCTCAGCACGTCCCTGAAAGAAACTCCCGATGAGGTACATAGCCTCCTCAGTGAACGGGAGGAGGAATCCAGCACCGCCCTGACCGATTTTGTGGCAATTCCCCATATCATCTGTCAGGAAGGCCAGGACTTTGCCCTGTGTCTGATCCGCTGCAGGGAGGGAGTACACTTTAATGAGACACATCCCGCAGTGCGGGCCGTCTTTGTACTGGCCGGTGCCAAAAGCGAACGAAACCTGCATCTGCAGATGCTTTCCGCCATCGCCCAGATTGTTCAGAATCCCGACTTTCAGCAAAAATGGAGCGGCGCCAAAACTTCGCAGCATCTGCGTGACATCTGCCTGCTGAGCAGCCGCCAGCGCGGGAAAGCCCATGGTGTACACGAAAAGAATGAAAACCAATAGCAGAATGATATACTCAATCTGAAATCTTCAGGAGAAAGACAGTACAATGAAACTGAACAAAAGCCTTACCACCTTTGACATTTTCTGCATTGCCGCCGGGGTCATGATCAGTTCAGGCATATTTATTCTGCCGGGAATCGCCTTTGCCAAAACCGGCCCCTCCGTCTTTATCTCGTACTCTCTTGCCGGGGCTGCGGCATTGCTCGGAGTGTTCAGCATCATTGAACTGAGTACGGCCATGCCCAAATCCGGGGGAGACTACTATTTTATCACCCGCAGTTTCGGGCCCATGCCGGGGATCATCATGGGTATCTTCAGCTGGCTCTCTCTTTCCTTCAAAACAGCCTTTGCCGTATTCGGTATCTCCGAAATCATTACCAGCACCGCCGGACTGCCCCTGCTGCCCGTGGCTGCCGGGGTCACCACCCTCTTCGTTATACTCAACATTGTCGGCGTCGACATGGCCGCCCGTTTCGAGGCAGTTATCGTCACGGTGCTTCTGCTGATTATGGGTATTTACATTCTCAGCGGCATGGGCTCCGTGGAAGTTGCCCGGTTCAGCCCCTTTGCCCCGGAAGGTGTCAAAACAATCTTCCTGACCGGAGGCTTTGTCTTTGTCTCTTTCGGTGGGCTTCTCAAAGTTGCAAGTATCAGCGGAGAAGTCAAAGATCCGCAGCGTTCCATCCCCGTGGGAGTCATCTCCTCCATCATCGTGGTCACCATCATCTACGCCCTGCTTTTGATTGTTCTGGTGGGCACAAGCACGCCGGCTGCTCTGGAGAACTCCCTCACCCCCGTGGCCGATTCCGCCCGTGGATTCATGGGGTCCGCTGGCTATTACACCCTTATCACTGCAGCCCTCCTGGCCTTTGTATCCACGGCCAATGCGGGTATCATGTCCGCCTCGCGCTACCCCATTGCCTTAAGCAGCGACAAACTCCTGCCGCCGGCCTTCTCCCGGGT
Source organism: Fibrobacterota bacterium (assembly GCA_051745065.1). Lineage (GTDB taxonomy): Bacteria > Fibrobacterota > Chitinivibrionia > Chitinivibrionales > Chitinivibrionaceae > Chitinivibrio. Next base: position 3,320 of record JBNJDQ010000050.1, on the reverse strand, counting down.
CAGTCAACGTTTTAAAACACCGGTTATCTCCATTATTATCACGGGGATCGTTATATTTCTCTCCCTTCTGCTTGAACTTGAGTCCCTTGTCAAGATCGCCTCATCCATTATCATTACCTCCTATGTGCTTACCAATGTAGCCGTCATTATCATTCGGGAAAGCGGTATTCAGAACTACCGCCCCACCTTCAAGACGCCGCTCTATCCCTGGGTACAGATTGTTTCAGTCCTGCTTTTCTCTTTCCTTCTGACCGAAGTCGGCGTTGCCGCTGCTGAAACAGTTCTGGCTATTATCGCAGCCGGACTGATTATCTACTTCGCCTACGGGAAAGAACGGTATAACAGCGAATACGCCCTGCTCTATCTGATTGAACGGGTCATCAACCGCAAGATTACCTCACGCAATCTGGAGGATGAACTTCGCGAGATCATTCACACCCGCGATAATCTGGTGATTGACCGCTTCCACCATCTTGTCAAGGAGAGCCGGGTAATCGATTACGACCGCAAAATTCAGGCACCGGAACTCTTCGGCGACCTGGCCCGGGAACTCGGGGATGTCCTGAGCATTGCTCCGAAACAGGCTGAAACCCTCCTCAAAGAGCGCGAGGCCGAATCCAGTACGGCCCTCACGGATTTTGTCGCAATCCCCCATATCATTATCGAAGGAACAGAACGCTTCTCCATGTGCATCGTGCGCAACCGGCAGGGGATCTATTTCAACGATAATCACCCCTCCGTAAAGGCAGCCTTTGTCCTTGCCGGTACCAAGGACGAACGGCAGTTTCACCTGCAGGCTCTTTCCGCCATTGCGCAGATCACCCAGAACCAAGGCTTTGAGGAACGCTGGCTGAAGGCGGGCTCCCGGGAAAACCTCAAGGACATCTGCCTGCTCAGCGACAGACGACGAAACAAGCAGTATGGGTAATTTCAAAAGACTTCTCCATGCCCCGGCAGATCTCTCCTCCACAGACAGGAGGTTGCGTATGGCCGGTGTTGCCCTGACGGCACTCCTCTTTGTACCCTTTATCTTTCACCCCCTGGACGGCACCTGGATCAACGGCCATTTTCTCCACGGAGTAAACCTGATCTTCCATGAAGCGGGGCATATCATCTTCTCCCCCTTTGGGGCGATCATAACCTCTCTGGGAGGCTCCCTCATGCAGCTGATCATTCCGGCCGTCTTTCTGGGGCATTTCACCCTCTGGCGGCAGGATATCTCCGGCGCGGTCTTTGCCCTGGCCTGGATCGGGCAGAACTTCATCGACATCGCCCCCTACACGGCGGATGCCCGGGCGGGAGTGATGCCCCTGCTGGGGGGCAACTTCGGCCGCACCGCTCCCTACGGCTTTCACGACTGGAACTTTATCCTCACGGAGCTCAATCTCCTGCAGCACGATATCTTTCTGGCCAAAATCTTTCATTTCATGGGAGCCGCCCTCATCTGCACGGCCCTCTTCTGGGGCATTATCTGGTTTCTCTCGCCGGAAAAAAGCAAAAAAGCGCCCTCTTCGGGACGCTTCTACATGGGTACTGAAAAAGACCGCGCGTAATCTACAGCAACTGCTCTTTACAGGCATTGGCAAAGGAACGGACCGCCCCGTGCAGATCCCTGCGCCGGTCACTGTTCAGGTGGAGGGTTCCTTCCGCAGTCACCGCATCATAGGCACGGCCCAGACCAAACTCACCGGAACAGGGCATTGTAAAGATTTCCAGCACATCCCGCAGATGCCGGCGTGCGTGCGCTCCTCCTGCGGGACCGGGCGTGGCCGAAAGAATCAACACGGGCTTTTGCCGAAAAAGCGCCCCGTAAGATTCCTCTCCCCGGGGCCGGGAGAGCCAGTCCAGGGCATTCTTCAGAAGCGGCGTCAGGGAGTGGTTATACTCGGGGCATGCCATGATAAAGGCAGATGCCCCCGCCGCTTTCTCCCGCAGACAGCGCACTGAATCGGGCAGTCCCGCCGCTTCAATATCCTGAGAGAAAATGGGCAGATCCAGATCGTTACCGCTGCAGATATCCACAATAAGCCCGGCCTCTTCTGCGGCACGGGCCGCCTCCTTCAAAAGCAGCATGTTCACGGAACCACGACGCACACTGCCGGAGAGAGCAAGAACACTCATGATCGGCCCCCTTCCCGGGCAAGGATCTTTGCCGCAGAGACAGTCCCTGCCTCCAGACGGCGCAGATACGAACCAAAGCCCGTCCGGCACAGAGCCCGGGTTCCCGCAATGCGGGCACCGGCCGCGCACAGATGTTTTTCCATGGCGGAAAGAGTCTGATTGCCCCCCATCCACGAAAAGGGAAAGAACTGCGTTGTCAGGAGCAGCGTGGGAATATCCTTCAGGGCAGCACATTTCTGCAGTGAAGCTTCGGCCTCGTCGGGCAGGGAAAACCCGTACACCGGTGTTGCCACGCACAGAGCGTCCCACTCCCCGGAGGGCACCGATGCGGCAAGATCATGGAGAACCGCCTCATGGCCGTCGGCCTCCAAATACTTCTTCACGCGCTTCACCGCCGCTTTGGTATGACCGGTTTTGGAATAATACCATATTCCTGTTTTCATAACTCCTCCTTTATGCCCTGAGAGAGGGCTGTATCAATAGCCTTGAGAATCACCCGGCTGCTCCAGGTGGCCCCGCTGACGGCATCCACATTCAGAGACTGGGCCTTGAGCACACGATCCACCACCTGTGCTCCCCGGTCTCCCTTCCCGTTCTGATGTTTTTTCAGATCGATGCGCCGAAGAGCACCATCCCTGACATGCACCTGCACAACGGCCTTTACGGGAAACTTCCCGTAGGAACCGGTGTACTCTCCATCGGCACAGGCGGATACATCGGGGTCCCCCACGGAAATATCCGCAGGATCTCCCATATCGCAGGCAGACAGACATACACCGAGGCAGGCCAGAACTGCCAAAATCATGAAAAAACGCTGCATAAAATCTCCCATAAAAAAGTTCATTCCATCAGTAGGGGACAGTCCGGCATTACCTTGCGACCTTCCTCACTCTTCCTCTGTGAGATACCGCCCGACATTGCGCATTTCTTTGTCAAATTCCACTCCCACCTTCACCAGCTTCTTCCCCGATCCTTCGTACGGGGTCAGGTACTCCCGGCTGTCGATCTGCGCAAGGGCTGCTTCGGCAGTATCGTGCAGTTTGAACTCAAAGCAGTAGACGTAGTCTCCGGCTTCGACAATAGCATCAGCTCTGCCCGTTGCGTTTTTCACTTCCGTGCGGCAATACTGCCCCAGAAGACGAAAGATGAGATAGAACACCACCTGATAATGGCGCTCGGTCCGGTCGTTGAGATCGTAG
>JBNJDQ010000049.1:0-15033 GCA_051745065.1 Fibrobacterota bacterium | reverse complement strand
TGAATAAACCTGCCCATCAGTCAGACCAGAAGACGTGAAGAACAAATGCGCGGTGCGGAAAACCCATCCGTAATGATGCGGACAATCCGATATCGGCAACGGAAATAACAGTCGCCCCCTTCTCTGCCTCCATACGCAGGACGCTGCCCATGCGGGAATCCTTACGATACTTGAAAGACATAAGATCATCTGCAAAAATTGTCGTTTCCTTGGTTCCGGATAGGTACAGTGCCAGTTCATCAAACTCTTTTCCCTGAATATGATTTTTTTCTCCTCAGCAGACCAGGTCGAAGACCTCCCGGGAGGAGACGAGTAAAGCAGGGCATAACAGGGGCAGCAGCAGCTTTTTCAGCAGATTTCTCACCATTGTGATCGATACATGTTCTACGTTTGATGGGATTTTTTAACGGTACATGATGGATACAAAAACGGGAAAGATCAGCAGACCTCTCCCGTATGATTGAGCACCAAAGGGATGCTTACTTGTCCAGATACTCCAGAACAGTATCGGTACAGGTATTGATGGATGTCAACTTGGGGAAATCGCTTTCGGGGATCTTCACGCCAAACTCTTTTTCCATACCCGCAAGAACTTCCAGCAGGGCCATGGAGTCCAGCTCCAGATCCTCTACAAGATGAGAGTCATCCTTCACCTCATCCTCTTCGATATCCATATCCTCGGCGATCTCAACGATCAGCTCTCTGATTGCATCTTTAATTTCTTCCTGAGACGGCATTGTCTGCTCCTTTTTATATATTAATACAGTTTACTTCTCTATTACAACAGCACTGCAGTGACCATCAACGGACATGGAGAAGATCAGCGCACGACTGCTCTCCTGCTGCAGAGCGGTATCCCTAACCAGGTTTATATTTTTACGCGGATTCAGGCCGAAACCTGCCGCACTGACCCGTCCGGCGCGCAGATCCGCACAAACCGCGGCCACATCCAGCATTCCGCCGGCCCCCATGGACTCACCGAAGATACCCCGATAGGACGTTACAGGTGTCTCTGCTCCAAAGACTGACGCAATGACACCGGCCCGGGCTTCGTCTCCGACAGGATCGCCATTGGCATCACAGACGACAAAATCCACCTCTCCAGCCGTGCATCCGGCTTCTGCAAGAGCATCAGTAATGACACTCTGCGCAACGGTTCCAGCCGGATTAAACGCCCAGGTTCCTCCGTTGGGATCAAAGCCCGCAGCATAGCCGGCAATGGTGCCATAGACCGGTGCCCCACGCTCCTGTGCTGCCACTGCATCTTCAACACAGGCAATGGCACAGCCCTCACCGGGGAGAGTGCCGTCACTGTCTGTACTGAGAGGTTTGACCGCTCCCCCTGCAGAAAGACTGCCGTCACGATCCATGCCGTAGAGCATAAAGATGGACAGCTCTTCCAGACCGGCGGCAAAGACAGATTTCAGATAGCCGCTGCGAATATAGTCACAGCTCCATATCAGGGCATCAAGACCGGAGTTTGTCCCCGTGGTCATAACGCCGCTGTGATTTTTCAGACCGTAGCGAATATTGGCGTTGCCTGTGGCGGAATTGATTACGGTGTTGGAGAAGAGCCGCGGATTTACCGAACCCGGGCCGGTACGCTCACCAACGGTAATAAAATTGCCCACACTCTCCACACTGCCGTAGGCGGTTCCCACCATCAGGCCGGGACGTTCCGCTTCGGGCAGTTCTTCAAGCCACTCTTTGAAGGGGCCTTCCATGGCGGCAAACAGCATTTTTGTCGCCTTATCCTTGGTGCGCAGCCCCTTGCGGCCCAGAAGCTCCTTGGCTTTTTTCTTATCAAAATCCACGGCATACGCCGGAACGTCCCGGCCAAAATCATGCTCTTCAAAGCTGTTTACCGTGACGGGCTTCGCCCCGTCGGCCAGATTCTTTTCTATTGCATCGAAACCGATACCCAGACTGCTGATGGCCCCCAGGCCGGTAATTACTGTTTTATCAGACATATTACTCACCTTTGTACTTTTTGAGAACCACGGCGGACGTATTGCCGCCGAAGGCATAGGCATTGGAAATGACCACATCCAGCTCTGCATCACGGGCCGTATTTGGCACGTAATCGAGATCACAGTCGGGATCCGGTGTTTCGTAGTTGATTGTGGGGAGGATGGTTCCCCGCTTGATCATCATAAGACAGGCCGCTGCTTCGATGGCGGATGCTGCCCCCATGGTATGCCCCAGCATTGATTTCAGGGAGATCATGGGAATATCATAGGCACGCACCCCGAAGACCCGCTTGGCGATATTGCTTTCCACACGATCGTTGGCCGGTGTTCCTGTTCCGTGAGCACAGATAAGGTTTACGGTCTCTTTGCTTACACCACTGTTGGCCATGGCCCGCTCCAGGGCAAGCGTTCCGCCGTCCCCTTCGGGATGGGGAATGGTCATATCGTGGGCATCACAGGCAAGACCGTACCCAAGGACTTCACCGTAAATCTCGGCACCGCGTTTCAGGGCCGACTCAAGAGTCTCCATGACAAGCATCCCCGCACCTTCGGCAACAGCCATACCGTCACGATTTTTATCGAAGGGACGACAGACATCACCCGCCGTTGAAAGCAGACGGTTAAACCCGGTGAAGGCAACCTTTGCAAAGGGGTCGCTTCCGCCGACCAGGGCATAGTCAATACGACCGGCACGAATCTGATCCAGGGCGTAGCCAATGGCATGATTGCCCGCAGCACAGGCTGTGGGGATCAGGGTTGCCGCTCCCTGAAAGCCGAAGTACCGGCTCACATTCGCCTGAATATTATTAGCCCGGTATTTTGCGAAGAGATCCGCCGGAAGATCGCGGTGATTCTCATTTTTGCACTTGATTTCAACCATCTTTTCGATAATCTGCGGTTCCCCCATGGTGGTTCCCATGGAGACAGCCGCCCGCCGCGGATTCACCTGTTCTGTTTTGAGCCCCGCGTCATCCAGGGCCATCTGTGAAGCGGCAATGGCAAACTGACTGGCCCGGCCCATCTGCTCTGCACGGTCCGCCGTCAGAAAATCTGAAGCGGTAAAATCGCGCACTTCACCGCCGGTCTTTGTCCGAAACTCCGTTGTATCAAAGGATTCAATGGGCAGAACGCCGTTTGTCCCTTTTACGGCGGCGTCCCAGAACCGTTCACGTCCCGTGCCGATCGGGGTGACGATTCCTATCCCGGTCACTACTACTCTACGCGCCATAGGTACCTTCTTCGTGGTTTTACTTAGGTTAACAGAGTATAATGTACAAAAGGCTGAGGTAATAAAGAAATGATTTCTATGAGGTGCACATATCCACGACTAACAGCACGCGGTATCAGGATCGTGAGCGTTTAAAGCGGAAAAAATCGTCAATCACCTTAAAACTGCTGTCCCCGCGCCGGCACAGCTCGTGTTCATACTCAAGCATGGCCCGCAGATTCTCATCAAGGGTTCCCCGGGCAAGGGCGGCTTCGCAGATCTCGCGGGCATCATCAAAGAGCTTCTCACGGCGCATATGCTCTGCAATAGTCTGCGCCTCCTGCCACACGGTCATTTCAAAACTGTCTCCCAGGCTGCGGCACTGCAGCATCAGGTCGATTGCCTTCAAACGCAGGGTGGTGATATCTTCCTGCTCCAGACCGAGGTTTTCCGCCATCCAAACAGCACGGATCAACATGGAAATAGCCCCGGAATAATCTTCAATACGATAATAAATCAGGGAGGCAGCAACGAATTTAAGAACAGATTTTGAAAAAGATTCTGATGCAATGAGATCCTGATACTCCGGCGACTCCACAATCTGTTTTACTTCGGGCAGAACCACGGCAATATTCTCCGCCGCATAGCCACATCCGGGGCAGAAATTGAGGGAGACCGAAAGAGCATCAGTTTCGCCGGGATGCCCGTCAATACCGACAGGCACATCGATGGGAACATTGGCCATCTCGGCATACTGACTTCGTGTACCACACACAGCACAGACTTTTTCATTGAATTCAAGTGTCGCCACATAACCCCCGAAATATTATCTTCGCCACCGATATAAAATACAATCCTCACCATCATGGTAATATGCTTTTCGCTCCCCTACAATGACAAAGCCCATATTTTCATAAAAAAGACAGGCTCCGTTTGAGCGGCGAACTTCACAGAATATCGTATCAATGCCGCGGGAAAGGCAGCAGCTGTCAATGCCTGCCTGCAGCAGAGATGTTCCAATTCCCCGGTAACGGCAGGCCGGATCCACGGCGATCTTGCAAAGATCACCCTCGGGAGGAACTGCAAGGAGCGAAAGATATCCGCACAGCACCCCTTCGGAAAATGCGCCGAATATCACTCCATTGCCTGCAAGATGAGCACGATACTGCTGATCGGACCATACTTCAGCAATGCTCTTTTGCTCCAGAGCAATGACAGCGGGAAGATCCTTTATATCACAACAGCGATATACGATTTTTACGCTCCCGTGAAAAAAAATGTTAAACATCCTCAAAATATATTCCGACATAAAATAATGAGATTTGACAAGGAGGTCAACGTGAATGAAACAATGACGGAGCTTATTGATATGGCTCGAAAGAAGTACAATTCAATCAAACCCTGCGGCGGATACAACAATCTCGATGAGTGTTTTACTCAGGAAGAGGGGAAGCTTTTCTTTTGGTTTAACACACAGGATAAATCGACCCATGCACTCTGTAAGGAAATCACCTGACTTCTCCCTTGAGAACAAGTACTGAACTCGGTTCAGTGCGGAAAAGAAGGGCCCCCACCCTTCTTTTTTTTATGTAATAACAGGAGGAATCCTTCACGCAGATCAATTCGATTAGTATTTTATGCATTCACCCGGACAGACGGAACAGAGGCATATGAAAAAACTTGATCTCAACGAAATAAACATCATGGTAGTCTGCAGCGCCTCCGATACAACGGCGCAGTATAAAAAGCACCTGCGAAGCATGAACATACGCCACTACACTCTTTCCGCGGGAAACCATATCGAAAACATTCCACAGATTATTCCCATTAACGGTGTTCTGGTTGACATTGCATCCTTTATTAAGCTGGACTCTCAGGAAAAGTACATTCTGAAGGAAATGGAGAAGATCTATCCCTTTGCCCGTATCAAATGGGATGCTCACCGTCGGGATATCAACCTCATGCATCATCGCGATGATATCAACACTGTTAAAGATTTTATTGAAAAGGAAGCCCGGTATTTTGATCCGCGTATTATGCGCAACGCCGCCCGCAAGGAAATACCTCTCAATGTGACCCTTTCCAACACCCGTGATCTTACCGGCATTCAGGAGAAAAGCTGCACCCTGAACATCTCCGACAACGGCCTTTTTATCATTACCTCTTCCCGAAAATGGGAGGAAGGGCAGAAGGTGTATGTGGTAATCAATGAACTGACCCACAAGACGCCTCTGGAGGGTACCATTGTTCGAAAAATTGAATGGGGCGAACAGCGATACACCACTCCCGGCATAAGCGTTCGCATCGATTCAATCCTCGACAACCAGCAGGATGAGCTCATGGACCTGCAGTAAACATCCACCCATGGTGTCAACAACCCGACTCCTTCGGATTTTTCTCTTTGCAACAGTTCTTCTGTTATGCTCAGCTCTGTATGCACAGCCCGCTGCCGGAGACACTCTTTGGAAGGACACCCTTTTTCAGGATACCCTCCACGTCAAAAGCCGTTCACGGGGCCCCTTTGTACTTTCCCCCTTTTTTATACGACAGGAAAGCCTGCACCTGTTCACTCCTGACAGTACGCGTCTTCCACCGTGGAACTTCAGCAGTGCCGACAACAGTGTTTATTTTGAAACGCCCCTGCCTGCGAAAACCCAACTCATTGCCCGGTACAGGACCCGGTATGGTCCGATTAAGAAAGTCTACCGCCGGTATCATCCTGACGGCGAAACCCTGCACACCGAAACCCCCGTCACCACTGGACGGGAAGCGCCGCCCCCCGCACGTGATGCCCTTTATCTCAGCGGCTCAAAGCGCATTGAACTTCTTGCCGGCCGGGGGGAAACCGCTGTTAATCAGGGGCTGGATCTCACCCTTTCCGGAAATCTCACCGAAGAAACACAGCTCTCCGGCAGTATTATGGACAAATCCACCACTCTGGAAGGGGACACCCGGGAAATCGGAGAGCTGGACCGCCTCTTTATTACCGTGGACAATCCGGACTGGTACATTTCCGCTGGTGATATTCGCCGGCGCATGGATAGCGTAACAGGAGTTTCCCTTCCGCCGGAACCCAAGGGAATTCTTGCCGGAATAAGCCGCCGGAAAATTCAGGCAGAAGGCTCTCTCGGTCTGACCAGAGAGAAAAAGGCCTCCGCTTATTTTCAGGGGCACAGCGGCTTTCAGGCCGGGCGCTACACCCTTGAGGGCAGCGAAGAGGGGCCGCTCTACCTCGTTCCGGGCAGTGTGCAGGTTTTTGTCAACGGAGAACAGCTTCAGGAAGGTGCCCTGGAGGGGGAATTCACCGTTGATTACAGTGCCAAAGCGATCTCCTTCACCAGCCGCTACACTGTAAAAAGCACGGACCAAATTCTTGTCCGGTATGCGTACCGAAGCGGTATTTACGACCGCCTCAACAGCACGTTCTCCTTTTCTGCCGGCGACAGTACGGAAAACGTTTCCCTGCGCAGTAATGTATCCCTGCAGCAGGACGCCCCGCGCAGCGGCTCGCGGCGGTACGGCCAAAAGGAATTTGCCGCCATTGAGAAGGCCGGCGACAGTACACCGCAGATCCTTTCCGGAACACCTGTGGATCCGCAGGACCTGGGAAAGATCACCGCCCGGCATCGGGTGTACCGCTTCAGGGACCAGGATTCCCTCTACCGATGGGATTCCGCGCCGCTCACTGGAGCCCAACAGAAAGAGCATTTCACCGTGACCTTCCGGGCAGATACTGCCGGTGCCTACCGCCCATACTCCGAAGAAGACAGGGAACTCTTTTCCGGCTATTCACCGGCATTCCTTGACAGCATCGCCCGTGAGATGGAATCCGCGCCCTATCTGCCGCCGATCTACCTGCATCTGCCCAAAGCGGGAACACATACCCCCACCACGACCGCTGTCCTCCCGGAAAGAACCCTGCTCGCCGCAGGAAAACTACGCGTACAGCGGGGGGATCAATTCTCACTCACCAGTACTGTAATCGGACAAAACCGCGATAGAAACATTCTCTCCCCCCGTGATGACGGCAATAACACCCGCGGGGCAACTCGCACGGAACTGCAGTTTTCAACACCTGTTGATAACCTGTTGACAACAACCCTCACAAGTCGCGTTACCACTGTTGACAGAAGGGTTGAGGATGTTAATTTCCTGTCGGATCATATTCTTGAACGAAAATGGGGCATCTCCCCGACAGACTCTGCTGCCCACCTGTTGTGGACCGAAGCACTGCAAACAACCTTAGCAGATAAGCTGCGACTGACTCTTGAGGGACGTCAAAGCTTTCGCAATCAGCGCAGAAACCGACAACACGTGCAAACCGGGCTCCACAGCGGTGCAGCCATGCCCTTCACTTTTAATTACGATATCACCTTCACCCGGTCCGAAAACACCCGAAAGCGCATGCAGGAAACGGGAATAATGGTTGAAAACCGCCGGTTCCGCGCAAAACTCCTTGCCGGGGAACTCTGGGAAAACCGCTTCGGTCACAGCGACAGCGGGTACTGGAAGGGAGAGCTGAATCTTAGTGCCCGCGGCACACACCATTTTGAAACGCGGCTGCTGTACCATCAGAGCAAACGCGGCGGAAACAGTCTTCTTAACAGTCGCGACAGCCTGCGTCTCTTTGTGGCGGAAGGGGCCCTTTCCCAGGATACAGAATACAACCGCTATGAACTGCGTTCATCCTTTAGCCGGGAATACCGAAAAAATGACAGCGTCAGTTCACTGCTTCTGCGGGCTGAACGGGATCATCATATTCTGCCTCACGTCCTCATCAGCCGCTTTGCCTGCGAAACCACCGCCCAGTCCCGGCGAAACAGGACCTGGGAATACATCCCCGTCCCCGACGGTACAGGAACTCATATTAAAGACAGTATCACCGGAGATTTTATTCCCGACTCCGAAGGAAACTATATTGCCTCAGAAATCAGCCTCTGGAATGAAAAAGGCATTCCCGTAACAGAAAACCATCTTCGCTGGGGAATGGACTGGAGCTCATCGTCCCACTCCAGAGGAGCCCGCCTTAATCTGCACCTGAATGAAGAAATCCGTCGTGATACAGCGGGGCTTTCCGCAGCGTCCGTTCCGGGGCTTGCCACCTTTGGCCTCTTACGGGTTGACTCCCTGCTGTATTCACAGCGAAAACTGAGCGGACGGGTGTACGTATATCCCCGTTCCGCTCTACCGCGAACGGAACTAACCGCTGCAACGGAACGCAGATATTCTTCCGGCGACTCCCTTCACCGATACGAAGGTGAACTGCACTTGAGTAAAAGAGTGCACGCCCTGACCCTTTCCGGACGCACCCCGTTGAAACGTACAATCCGCCGCTCTGTGGGAACGGGCCGCCGTCAAAGCAGCGCACTTCTGATATTGCGGCAGAAATACGGCGCAGGAGCGGGATTTTCCCCCTACCTGGAAGAAACCGCCGGACGCATATTTATCGACAGAATTCCGGGAACCCGCCGGGGAGGGACAGCAGGCCTCACATGGTACAGAGAAGAACGGGGCAACGCAGAGCTGTCCTATGATATCAGCACGATCGAAACCAAAGCCCCCCTGCCGGCAACACTTTTTTACGGAATGAGCAAGGGGATGAACCACACCCTTTCCCTGCGGGGACAGGCACAGGCAGGCACGCGGACGGAGATTTCAGGATTTGTGCGCAGCCGCTATACGGAGAAGGACCAATGGACCTTCTCCCTGGCAGTAAACGCACGCATCAGGATCTGAAGCAGCCTCCGTCAGGATTTTTCAGATCCGTTTGAGCCATCGGAACTGATAGGGGGCAAGCTCTACACTATCCGAAGTTTTTATCTCCGTATCAGCATAAACATCGTGGAAGAACCGGCCAATTGCATGAGACCGAATGATATTCCCGTCAATACGCTGGGTTTCTTCGGAGAAGTTGGCCAGAACAACCATCTGCGCCCCCATATTATTACGAATAAAGGCAAAAACGTGCTCGTTCTCGGCGGAGAACACATTGATTTTCGACCCGTAAAAAGCGGCGTGCTCTTTCCGCAGTGCAATGAGACGGCGAATACTGCTGTATATCTGTCCCTGGAGTGAATCCTCCATATCAAGACCTTCAATATATTCCCACTGCATATTAAACCGATGAATCCAGCGGCTGTCATCGGATTTTTCCGGATCATCCATATAGTTATAATCGTTAAGAACCCCCCATTCTTCCCCCAGATAGAGCAGTGGTATCCCTCCGATACTGATAATCAGACTGTTCAGGAGAACAATCCGTCTGATGGCCATTTTCTTCAGAACCGAATCATCCCGATCCATGGCCTGCTCCAGTCCTGCAAGAGATGCCAGTGTACCGGAAACCCGCATATCACCGGTATCAGGATTATACTGGAAAGGAACACCACGTGCAAAGGAACCTTCAAATTCTCCTGTATAAAACCGGTTGAGGAAATCCCGGTGGCCGCCGGGGTCAATACCGATGGATCGTGCATCGTCATCATCAAAGGTCCAGCCGATATCGTCATGACACCGCAGATAGTTGCACCACATCGTATTTGGAGGTATGGAAAAGCGCTTGCTGATGGACTCATACAGCAAAGAGATTTTCCGGGTGGCAAGAGCCTCCCACAGCATGGCCATAAGAAGGGGGTTATAGGAAAGATGACACTCTTTGGGAGAGATATAGCTCACCACATCATTGGGGTGCACAATAGCCTCGGATTTAAAAATCATTCCCGGTGCGGCAATGCGAACCGCCGCGTTAAAGGCTCTGATAACCGTATGCGCTTCGGGCAGATTTTCACAATTGGTCCCCAGTTTTTTCCAGATAAAGGCAACCGCATCCAGGCGCAGAACATCCACACCGATATTTGCCAGAAAAAGCATTTCCCCGAGCATTGCCCGAAAAACGGAGGGATTTGCGTATTTTAAATCCCACTGATAGCTGTTGAAAGTTGTCCAGACCCACTTTTTCATGCCGTTATGCCAGGTAAAATTCCCCCGGCGGACCGTGGGAAAAATCTCCCGCAAAGTTTTTTCATACTCATTGGGCATGGTTCGGTCAGGAAAGATATAGTAAAAATCCTGATACTCGGGCTCACCGGACTGAGCACGCTTTGCCCAGATATGCTCATCGGAGGTATGATTAAATACAAAATCCAGTACAAGGAGTATGCCTTCTTCGTAAAAATCCCGGGCAAGATCTTTCAGATCATCAATTGTGCCGTACTGCGGGTCAATTGAACGATAATCACGAATGGCATAGCCGCCGTCACTTTCTCCTTCGCGGGACTCAAAAAGGGGCATCAGATGGAGGTAATTGATCCCCAGATCTTTAAAATAGGAAATATTATTTCGCAGAGTCTTGAGATTTTCCGTAAAAAGACCCACATACATTGCTCCGCCGGCCAGTTTATTTGACATAAACCAGTCCGGATCATACTCCCGCTGTTTATCGCGGCCGCGCAGATACTCCGGTCGTTCCAGATAGGATTCTGCCAGTTCCCGGGCAAGTTCCTCAAGATGGTAGAAATAGTCATACCGATCACCGTACAGCTCAAAGGTAAGCCGGAACAGTCGGGGCCAATATTCTTCCAGACGTGCAAAAAAGGTCTCTCTGGTACTGTCCGCCACCTCACTGAAGAGGTACTCAATCCGGGGAACAACACGTTTCAGGCAGAGTTCCGCATGCTCCCGGAATACATCTTCACTGCTCTCTCTATTCAGTTCTATCATTGGGTATCTCTATATTGCCAAGAAAATCATAATACTTAATACCGTCAATGATACCGTCGGCATGGCTTTTTTCCGAGAAGTAGATACGGGGATATGCACGTAGCTTTTCCAGTTCCATACTGTGATTCGCCACAATAACACCAAGGGTTTCCCCCTTGAGCATGGCCTCGTCATTACCGCTGTCACCGGCAATAAGGATATTCTCCCAGGGAATCCACCATTTGAACGAAAGCTGACGAACGGCAAGCCCGTCTCCTGCACGCATTGGTATAAAATCAAGATACATACCGAGAGAGAAGATAACCTTCGCCTTGATTTTGTTTTCCCGAAGAATTGCCTTGATCTCATTAATGGAAACAGCCGTTTCCATATCAAGGCGGTAGCTCACCTTAAACCGGGACTGCTGCTGTTCATCCTGATAGTAGAAACCCGGCTGTGCGTCGAATATTTCCCGGATGCGATCCCGCTCCCAGTGAAAATCGATCCGCCGTTCCCATGCCTCATCTTTAATATGCTTACGCCCATAGTAAATCTCGGTCCCCACAGACGTTACCATAAGATCAGGCTGCCGAATACCCAGTTCATCAACGAGTTTCAGGGCAGACTCTTTATTGCGCCCCGTGGCAATACCGAAGCCGATATGACTATCCATGTCATTAATCATTGCATTGAAACGTTCAATCGCCTCACTGTCTCCGGTGAGGGTGTTGTCAACATCTGTAATTATGAGACGGTCAATATTGGAAAGCTTTGAATCGGATTTAATTGCATTAAATATGCGGGGCCGATTCCCCGTGACAATATCCTCAAGATCCTTCAGGTATTTTTCACAATGATTATCCCAGGAATAATGTTCCCGTGCATTCACCTGCCCCTTTCGGGAGAAATCATCCCACAGGTCATGTGAAGTAACAATACGCAGGGCACTGCGGGCAATGCTGTCCGGATTAAAGGGATCGATAAGGAAACCATTGGCACAGTTCATAATGATATCCTGCGGTCCGCCGTCGTTGGTGGCAACAATGGGCAGGCCGCTTGCCGCAGCCTCCAGCAGAGTCAAGCCAAACGGCTCCGTATAGGCAGGATTCACAAATACACCGCGCCGCTGAGTGGCCCAGCGGTATAAAAGAGGAATTTCGTCACCCTCATGGTGTTTCGGGTAAGCCACTTTACCGTACAGGTCATAATAGTCAATAAGGTAGATAACGGTATTGATAACCCGCTGCTGCTCCTTGGGAAGAGCCTGAATATCTTCACGATTACCCATCACCAGAACAAGGTTTGCCTGTTCCTGCAGATCACGACTCTCTCCGTATGCCTTGACAAGTCCGGGAAAATTCTTTCGTTCATCCGGCCGGGCAAGGCACAGAACCGCCGGTTTATCAGGATCTGTCAGAAAGGTTTCAACCCGGTTGGTGAGCGGCGTATCCACAGAAACATTTTCCGTGGGCGCAGTAAAGAGCTCCAAATCCACCCCCGGTGGAATAACCTCCATGGTTTCAGGCTGGTAACAGTGATACACCGAGTATTGTTCTTCCACCTCCTGAACAGTGCTCGTGACAACACAGGAGGCAGAGTCAAGGGAAAACTCCTCTGCCTCTATCCGCTCTTCAATATGATAATACGACTGAATACGCTCATAGGATTTCCCGCTGTTAAGCAGTTTGTCCAGCTTAATACGCCCGAGAGAATGCCCGGTAAATACCGAAGGTACACCAAGAAGAAGCCCCAGTTGGCTTGCAGCATACCCCGCATCAGCGTAATGTCCGTGAAATACAGAGGGAATTTCGCCGCTGCGGCGAATATGATTGAGAGTCTGATCCACAAAGCTGTCAATATGCGGCCAGAGTTTTTCTTTTCGCAAGTACCGTTTCGGTCCAAAAGGGATCCGAACGATCTTCGCCTTCTCGTTAATATCCTCTTCAAGCTGCGCATAGGAGGAATCAACTTTCTTATCGATAATCTGCCGGGTAAAAACCACAACCTTACCGACCGCATCCATTCGGGAAAGAGCTTTGACCAGATCCAGAACATATTTGGTCTGCCCCCCCGTATCAGAATTAGCGCCAAGCTCCTGATTATATCCGCGAAATAACCCGTGGATATTGATCATTGCAATATACAAATTAGTGTTATCACTCATTAAGACACCTCATTTTCGGAAAAAGTCGAAGCATAAAACTGCCGATCTTCTGTTACTGCGCCCGTATTCGTGCACACGTGCCCGGCAAAATTCAATGCCCGGCGAAGAATCTCCTGATATTCAAGACCGGCGACAATTCCAGCCAGCACCACGGATGCAAAAGCATCACCAGCGCCGACTGCATCACGAAACCCCGAAATTTTGGGCGGAGTATCATAAAAATATTCATCCCGACTCATAAGATACGCACCGTCAGCCCCCATTGTCAAAATCAGAAGAGAAAGATTATACTGTTCCATACAGAAACGCGCTCCATCAAGGGGAGCCTTATATTTATGCTCCGTAATTTCATTCATTTCATCAAGATTTATCTTTAAAATATCCGCACGTGCAATAAGTTCCTCCCCAAGGGCCTGGGAATACCATGGATTACGGATATTGATATCGCAGAATGCCCGCAGTGCCTTATCCTCCAAAAGAGTGCGCAGGGTATGCCGGGACTGCTTACTCCGCGCAGCGAGAGAACCGTAATACAGCAACCCTTCGGCGGGGAGAGCCTCCGGCGCACAGGTTATGTAATCATAGGCACAGTCTGCAGCAATCGTATATTCAGGCTCTCCCGCCGAGACCGTTATATCCACGGCTCCGGTCTTCTTTCGGGGCACCCGCAAAACCCGGGAAATATCGATCCCCTGCTGTTCAGCCTTTCGAAGCAACTCTGTACCGCGGGAATCATCCCCCACAGCACTAATGAGGTGCGGCCTCAGACCAAATCCCGCAAGATTCCAGGCAACATTAAAAGGAGCCCCTCCGGGAACAGCGGATCCGTTTTCAAACATATCATGGAGCAATTCACCAAATAAATAGACCTGTTGCATTGCAAAGACTCCTTTCATCTTCCGAAACACTATTGTATACTCCTGTTTACTTTTTTTCAAGGAGTAACCTATGAAAAACATATTGATCACAGATCTTGACGGCACCCTGATACCGCGTTCAGACAAAACGAACGAAACCGAAGCCCTGTACGAAATCAAAAAACGTCTTGCAAATAATCCTTCCCTCCGTATTGTCTTCGCCTCGGGACGCAGTGCAGCCCTGGTGGAAAGGGCAATTGAAGAATATAATTTGCCCGAACCTCACGGAATCTTTGCGGATGTCGGAACCAGTTTTTACACATCCGCAGGCACGGCGTTCATACAGGATTCCGATTACAGAAAACATTTATTAAAAACTGTTTACAAATACCCACGTTCGTATGTGGAACAACTTCTGGGCGGCATTTCCTACCTACAGAAACAACCCGCAGATGCTCAAACGGAATTCAAGATCAGTTACACCATAGACCGGGGCTCACTTTCCCGCTGGAAATGCGATTTTGCTGCATTGCAGCAGCAGAACCACCTTCCCTGGGACGCTATCACCAGCACAGATCCGGATTCGGGTATAATTTTACTGGATCTATTGCCAAAAGGATGCTCAAAAGCCTCAGCGGTTCAATGGTACGCATCACAGGGCAGAACCGGGAATACCCTCTTTTATGCGGGGGATTCCGGCAACGATCTGGCCGTATTTCTCAGCAATATTCCTGCAGTAATTGTTGCAAACACTCCGGAGAATATCAAAAAGGAAGTGCAGAAACATACGCAGAATTGTTCGAATTACTTTGCAACACGCCAGGCTACATCCGGTGTTCTTGAAGGAGCTGACCATTTCGGTTGGGTTTGAACACATTCAGTGTCCCATTTCCGAAGATGGGTAAATCCATCTCGACCCGCTATCAACGATTCTGATATATCTGGAGTGGCGTTGGAATAAACAGCGAAATTAAATAACGACAGATTGAAAACGAAGAAATCTTTTTCGGGCGTGTCCGCGCAGTCAACACGTTTTAAAAAGCGTGTTGACTGCGCGGTCGGGCCCTTCCGGGGCTGCGCTGGACGCTTGGTGCTGCGCACGGCGGCACGCCGCCCCCCTCCGGTCCCTCACGCGGT
>JBNJDQ010000048.1:0-15236 GCA_051745065.1 Fibrobacterota bacterium | reverse complement strand
CAACAAAATCGGCGTACACCGGATTGATTACATCCTTGCCCAAAGCACCGATGTAGGTAATATCATAGTTCTGCTGTACCAGAGCATTGGCCAGAATCGGCCCGTTCCCGCCCAGCTTCACCTGCTGCGGCACAAACTCAATATTGGCACTGTATCCGGAAGCCGCAGCGGTTCGCTCGGAAAACTCCGTAATTGTCTTAACCCGCGTGTAGGAATCATCATCTGTCCGTTCTTTGACAACGTGGATTATTTCGTCCACAAATCCGTCAAGTCCAGCAATAACCCGCTTGCGGGTAATATTCTTCTCAAGTGCTTCTGCGGCACTTCTGACAACAGTTTCCTGCCCCATGGAATCACCTCAATCTGATTAATGTATTCATTTAAATATAGTTATATGAGTTCATACAAACAATAGCGTATTTACGGCAATTTTTCAATCTCCTGCGCTCCATTTTTTCTGATGCATCTTCTCAGGGAGTCCCGCCAGTGGGGAATATCAATTCCGTAAACCAGGGCGGTCTTATTGGGATTCAGGCAGGAAAAGGCGGGGCGCCGCGCGGGCCGGGGCATCTCCTGGGTGGAACAGGGAACAATCTCAGCCAGTTTTCTTTCCTGCCGCTGTGCTGCCAGTTCTTCGCGTACAACCCGGGCCATGGCACAGCGTGACACACATCCGCGGTTACTGTAGTGAAAAACCCCCGTTGTCAATGATTCTATCGTGCAAAGCAGCCGGATGAAACGGGCAAGATCCGCCGTCCAGGTGGGGCTGCCCAGCTGATCGTCAACCATGGTGAGCTGTGTACGCTCCCGCAACAGAGCGGTTACGGTATCCACAAAATCGCGCCGTCCCGCCCCGTACAACCAGGAGGTGCGGAGAACAACGGCACGACTGCAGTTCTCCTGCACGGCCTTTTCCCCGGCCAGTTTCGATGCTCCGTACACATTTGCCGGTGCTGGTCGGCTCCACTCCCGCAGAGTCTCCGGACCGGTTCCATCAAACACATAATCCGTAGAGATATGAATCATCCGGGCTCCAACGCTTTGTGCGGCGGCAGCACAGTAAGCCGGACCGTCACGATTCACAGCAAAGACCTGCTCCGGATACTTTTCCGCACTGTCCACATCGGACCAGGCGGCACAGTTAATAATGCAGGTGATGCCATGCTCCCCGACATAGGACTGTACGGCCTGCTTATCCGTCAGCTCGACACGATCATGAAGAAAGGGAATATTTTTTTCCGTGAGTTCCGCCCTGATCGCATGGCCCAGAAGCCCCGTCGCTCCGCTTATCCAGATCATACTTCCTCCTCCGCAATTTTCAGGAGATATTCGCCGTACCCAGACCCAATCAGGGTTTTACCGAGCCCTATCAGTTCATTTCGATTAATAAACCCTTTCCGCCATGCAACCTCTTCAATACAGCCAATCTTCAGGCCGGTTCGCTCTTCCAGGGTTTTTACAAAGATCGATGCATCAGCCAGGGAATCAAAAGTTCCCGTATCAAGCCAGGCAAAGCCCCGGCCCATCAGCTCCAGATGTACCTGCGATTTACTGAGGTAGCAGTTGTTCACCGCCGTTATTTCCAGCTCTCCCCGGGCAGAAGGGGTGATACTGCGGGCATATTCCACAACAGCAGAATCGTAGAAATACAGCCCCGCCACGGCAACAGAAGAGCGGGGAACAGAAGGTTTTTCCTCTATCGCCAACACCCGGCCGGATGCATCGTATTCAACCACACCGTACCGGGAGGGATCCCTGACGGTGTACCCAAACAGTGTGGCTCCGCTCCCGCGGGAGGCTGCGGAGGTCAGACGATCCACAAAGCTGTGTCCGTAGAAAATGTTATCCCCCAGAATCAGAGCGACACGGTCTGTGCCGATAAACTCCTCCCCGATAAGAAATGCCTCGGCGATTCCCCGGGGGGCATCCTGCACAGCATAGGAAAGGCTGATACCCAGGCCCTCCCCCGTGCCGAGAAGCTCCCGAAAGCGGGGAAGCTCTTTGGGAGTTGCGATAATCAGGATATCCCGTATTCCCGCAAGCATGAGCGTGGAAAGGGGATAGTAGATCATGGGCTTGTCATACACCGGCAGCAACTGTTTTGTTACGGCCTGAGTGGCCGGTGCAAGGCGCGTTCCCGCCCCGCCGGCAAGTATAATTCCCTTCATAGGCTATATCCTTTTCTGAAGCGCCGAAACACACGAATTCCTGCAAACACGGGCAGATACCAGAGAAGACGCAGGAATATCAGCACCAGTCCCGCAGGACTGAAGCGATATTCACAGGAACCGTCCCCGCTCCACGAAGCACCGGTATAATCCGGCACATATTGAAACTCCATACCCTCAAGGGTGTTAACAAAAGCCCCCGCCGTATTCAACCATACAAAAAGCCGGGCTGTCCACAGAGGATCCTCCAGGCCGCCCTGAAGGCGCAGAACACAGTATCGCGGCCGCAAAGTTTTCATGACCATACCCACACACCACAAAACAAATCTGCCGATTTTCCCCAGATCCCGGCGGTTTTCCTGCCAGATCCGATTCATCCGGGCTGATTCCCGCCGTACCCGGCGCCACGCCCTTTGCAGGGACGCGCCAAAAGACTCGTCCTTTTGTGCGTACGTCTTTTCTCCGTGCGTAAAGGAATGATCTTCCCGTTTCTGTGTACGGGCGGTATTCTCCGGGCAAGATTCTGGTTTCTGCGGCTTCTCCATAGATTTCTGTATATCGCCGGGCCCGTGCGTGCTCTCTTTGGAGCCAAAACCCGGTGAGTGCACCCCCGCTCTGTGGCGGTCTGCTCCGGTGGATGTCCGTTCTCTTCGATGCATTTTCCGGCCACTCCTACGTGAAAAAGCGCTCTCCTCACGGGATGCATCTTCGTGCTGTTTTCTGCGGTCTTCTCCAACAGACGCTTTTTCTCCGTCAATAATCCGCCAGGGACCGATCTGCAGAAGGAAGCCACCGGGGGATTTTACAAGAAACAGAAAGAGAAATCTCCAGGAAAAACGTATCCCTTCCTTCGATGCCCCCAGACGCAGGGTATGGGGAATGCTCAGAAGCAGAACAAAACACACAAGTATGATCAGTACAATTTTCATAGAGCCTTCAGTAGCAGAACATGGTCACTCTCTGGAATATACAAAAAGAACAGCCGCCCCGGCAGGACTCATTCAGTACAGGTATAACTCAGGGGGCACGAAACTCAGAGTAATAAATCCCCCGGGCAGTTTCCGCCCGTACCAGAAAGATCCCCGGGGGCATTGCAGGAAGGGCAAATTCACGGACGCCCGCGCCGTTCTGCCGGTATACCTCTTTACCGCGCAGGGTGTACACGCGAACACTCACCAGCGGACTGCGTGAAAGAAGGCGGGATCCCTTCAAACGAATCTCCTGCTCTTTGGAAGAAGAGCCAACCTTTGCCAGTGGAGTAATTCTGTCATTTCGCAGGGGAATATATTCCTGCCACAGGGAATCATTGACATCGATAAGCCGCCGCCGTACGCCGTTGACCGCCGAGGTGGACTCCACAATCAGCGTTGACGCGGCGTCCCTGCCATCCAGCACAAGAACCGCATGGGAACCACCCTTTATCAAAGCGTCCCCCGCCTGCAGATCAGCCCGGCGAATGTGCGTATATGCATCATTTTCCAGAAACATCCACGTACTCTGACGGGGTTCACTCCAGACCCAGCTGAGAAAACCGGAACAATCCGTTCCGGCCACCGTATCCGAGGGATCACCGTACGAGCGATAATGACAGAGATGAGAACCGACAAAGAAACTGCCTTGCACTTTGTCACGAAAGCGCTTGTCACTGTCCTCACCACCGTAGGAATAGGCGATACTCTTATACTCCCGTCCCGGAATAAAATCGCACTGGCGATACACCTCGTTACCCCCGGTACAGTGATCTCCGAACCGTTGATAAAACCAGTCATCCGTATTACTGCTGTCCGGAGTCCAGGAAATGGTTCTTCCCCGCCCCGCACGTATTCGTACCGAATCCAGAGGCCAGGCCGAAACGAGGCCCACCACAACACAGATAATCAGACCGCACTTATTCATGTTCACCGTCAATCCGCCGGCAGGAATCCGCCGTCAGCATCCAGGCGCCCTGACGTTCCTTCTTCGGCCATAGCTCCCGGTCAGGGCTGTTGAAGGTACTCCTGCGGGGGGTAATAGCACCCCGCACTGCACAGGCCCTTCCCGAAGGATAGGAGTACCATCCCGTGCGGGATCCTATGCAGAGAGAATCTCCCTGCAGAGCGATGCGCAGAGGAAGTCGATCCGCAGGGCTGTCGCCGCTGCAGAGATCTGCGGGCAGAGGTCTGCTCAAAATCCATTTGCCGTTCTCACTGCGATAGTATTCAAGGCGCATGTCCACGGTGTTCAGAAAAACAAGTGAATCATCGCGGAGAACAAAATCGTCACCACAGTAGGAGCCGCGGCCGATCCCTTCCAAAATCAGCGTATCACGCACCGTCCCCTCCGGAGTATAAAACACCACCATCGATGCGGCATCGCTGTAGACGACGGGACCGTAATCATCTACAAAGAGGGCCCGCGCTCCGAGTGTTTCCCCCTCACGGGTACCGATTTGCGGCAGACCGTGTTCAAACCCCGCACCGGCAGCAAAGGAGACTACACCACAAAGAAGCAGCAAAATGCGATTCATGGCATTACTCCCGGGACATATTCCGTAAAGAACTGAGAAAAAGGCCGAGTCCACCCATGAGAAGAACCAGAATTGTAATCAGCTGAAAGGCAGACATATGGCGCATCCGCAGCTGAGTCGCCGCAATTACTCCAAAAAGAAGAAAGACCAGAGAAGAAAGACTGAGGAGCCACCCAACGGGGTTCTTTGCATTGTAAAAGACCATACCGATTCCGAATATAAAGGGAATAAACACGTACCCGGAGGTGCCAAAAGCCGCGGGTGAGGCAAACGCCCTCCCATATCCCCGGGAAAAAGTCAGATGAGTGGAGACATCCACAGAATTGAGGAAGAGATATCCCCCGGCAATCATCATGGTAAATCCTGTAAAAAAACGTCCGATTCCACCTTCACTGCCCCCGGCTCCGTTCATAATCCATCCCCTCTGTAAATTACACATCAACTATAATATAGTAAAGATCGACGACCGGTGGCATGGTCCCCGCATGAAAGAACCATAATTCCTGATTCTGCACCCTCCGGCGCGCGTCGTGAGCCCCCGGGTTCTGCGGCACACCGAAGGGGCAGACTCTATGTTTTGGGAAAAACGCAAAAAGCCCCTTCCCAAAGGAAGAGGCTCTGCAGGGATTTGATGGAAGTTGTTTTACTTTTTGGAAGAATCCTCTTCGGTATCTGTAAGGATTTCCAGAAGCTCGACTTCAAAGATCAAAGTTTCATTCGGACCGATTTTGGGCGATGCACCTTTCTCGCCGTAGGCAAGTTCACTGGGAATATAAAGCGTATATTTCGCTCCTTCCTTCATGAGCTGCAGGCCTTCCGACCAGCCTTTAATAACTCTGTCCAGAGAGAATGTAACCGGTTTTCCCCGCTCAACGGAACTGTCAAAGATTTCTCCATCCAGCAGTTTTCCCGTATAATGGACGCGGACTTTATCTTCGGGACCGGGTTTTTCGCCGGTTCCTTCCTTCATAACTTTGTACTGCAGGCCCGACTCGGTTTCAACAACACCGTCCTGTTTTTTATTGTTTTCCAGAAAGGATTTCCCTTCCGAAGCTCGCTTCTGCTGCTTTGCAGAGGCTTCCTTTTTCTGCTCCGTCATAACTTTCCGCTGAATCTGCTGTGCTTCCTGCCGTCCAATAAGAGGCTCATCACCTTCCATGGCGGCCTTAACCGCAGACAAAAGAACAGAAATATCCACGCGATCCTTTACCTGATCAAGGCTCTTACCGAAACCGTATCCCAAAGAATACGAAAAGGACTCCGTATCATTGCCAAGAACTTCAATGTCACGCAGAAGTGACTCACCTGATTCTTCGGAAGATGATTCTGATGCAGCAGATCCCGGGACAGATTGCTCTCCTTCACCGGTTACACCGCCCTTAACAGGGGTCATTTGAGAAAGGTAATATCCGCCGGCAAAGGCAAGAACGACAACAACAATCCAGATTACATTTTTCATGTATTCTCCTCACGTAATTAAAATGATTTACCTGTGTAAGATATGTTGGGAACCTTTTGCCATACAAGGATTTTTACAGAAAAGGATTACCGCGAAAAGACATCGGTCATTTCGGAACTGTCCAGCTCCATCAGCATATCCGTCATAAAATCATCCAGCAGCCCCTCATCCAAAAACATACCGTGTTCTTCAAACTGATGGATCACAAAGGGATCCGGCGCACTGTCCCGCCGATGACCGCTGTTGCCCAATCCCGCCCGGTGAGAGATGAAATCCGCCGTGTCCACAACAACGCTTTCCAGAGCAAAAACATCGGACACTTTATGACTGTGATGATTTTTAATACCTGCAACAATACGATCAGGCAGATGCCACCGTTCTGCCACAACAGCACCAATCTGAGAGTGCATTACGCCGATACTGCGCATCTCCGCTTCATAATAACTGATATCTTCTGTTTCCCCGCGGGAGAAAATTCTATTGTAGTCCTCGGGGAGATACTGGATAAATATCATTTTTCCGATATCGTGGAGCAATCCCGCTACAAAAAGCTCTTCTGCATTGGGCACGGCCAAACGCCGGGCGAGCATCCGCGATGCCACGGCCGTGGAAATACTGTGTTCCCAATACCGATTCACATCAAAATTATTAAGAGATCCCACACCTTTAAACGCATCGAAGACCGAGAGAGAAAGCCCCATTTCTTTCACAGCATTAAATCCCATGACCACAATGGCCGTATCCACCGTGGATATTTCACGGGAAAAACCGTAAAATGCAGAATTGGCCATTTTAAGAATCCGCGCTGTCAGGGACTGATCACTTGATATCACCCGCGCAAGACGGCGGGCATTGGTATTGGGGTTATCCACCATCTCAATCATGCGGGAAATAACCGTGGGAAGCGTGGGAATCGTACTGATCTTTGACGCTATAAAACGGATCTTCTTTTCAATATCCTTCATATATTACGCTGTGAAATCGACAAATCCTCCGGAACGGGGCGGACCTTTGCGGGAATCCTCTTCATCCTGCTGAGACTTTTTTTTCTTCCGGCGCTTTCGCTCCCGCCGTCTCTGCTCTTCCTGTTCCTTGTCATCAAGGCGGGCCTGATCACGCTGCTCCACCTCGTTGGGACGCTGCATGCGTTCTTCACTTTTTTCTTTTACATTTTCTCCGGAGTATGCCGTAAGCGATGCATTCAGGGCCTGCTCTTTACTGTGCAGACGGGAGAACTTCTCCGAATTGGTAAGACCTCCCTGAAAGTCAATTTCACCAACCATCTACTGCTCCATTCTGGCAAGGATGTTTCCCCGCAGTTTAAGTATGGTCTTGGAATGAATCTGGCTCACCCGGGATTCGGAAATATTAAGAACAACGCCGATTTCCTTGAGGGTGAGTTCTTCAAAATGATAAAGAGCAATGACAAGCTTCTCTTTTTCCGGAAGCTCCTGAATAGATTCTTTCAGGACACGTTTTACCTCTTTGTACCCCAGAACGCTGAGAGGATTATCACTTTCTGTATCTTCTATGGTATCAATCAGTTTCAGATCTTTGGAATCGCCGCCGCGACTGGGAAGAGCTTCCTCCAGAGAAAGAATCGTTGTGGGAGCAACTTCCCCGAGCATCTTCTTATACTCCTTTTCCGTAAGACCGAGATGTTCGCACACCTCGTCATCGTAGGGATGGCGTCCCAGGTTCTCCGCCAGCTCGGCATAGGCTTTCTGCAGATCACGGCTCTTTTTGCGGATAGACCGCGGAACCCAATCCAACGCCCGGAGATCATCCAGAATTGCCCCGCGGATTTTATGGCTTGCATAGGTCTCAAATTTGATGTCCCGATCAGGCTCAAATGTTTCCACTGCACGAATCAGGCCCATAATACCGGCACTGTGAAGATCATCGCGATCCACACTGGGGGGCAGAGAATAGGCCATGCGCCCGGCAATATATTTGACCAGGGATGAGTATTCCACAAGGAGTTTATCCTTGGCAACACGGGAGTTATGATCCTTGTACTCCTTCCAGAGATGCGTCAGTTCCGCCATACATACCCGATTCTGCTGAATTTTACGTCAATAAAAGTATATAATACAATAATTTACCCCCCTGAGCAAAACTTATTTTTTCTTTTGCTTTAACTCAATATCATTTACTTTTACATCCTGAGCAGTTTTTCGTTCATAAATGCGCTGTTCAATGCCGCCTTCCAGGGGATCAATGCGCGAGTCATCAATATCCTGAATCACCCCTTTTACGAGAATATCCGCAATAACAAGGGCAAAGAGCCAGAACAGAAGCCCACTGAACACAGCCTTGACGGCGGCTGTGACCATCATATCCGAACTCAGATCAGCGGTAAAGTCCATATTTATAAGGAAAACAACAACAAAAACGAGTACCGCCGGAAGACGACAGGCCGCCTGGATTCCTTTTTTCTTACTGCTCATACACTGCATCCCCTCTGTTTTTCTTCCCGTGTTCATGCA
This sequence comes from Fibrobacterota bacterium, assembly GCA_051745065.1. GTDB lineage: Bacteria > Fibrobacterota > Chitinivibrionia > Chitinivibrionales > Chitinivibrionaceae > Chitinivibrio. Next base: position 6,614 of record JBNJDQ010000048.1, on the reverse strand, counting down.
TAAGACGCTGCGCAAGACTGTTCATACGAACGGCAAAAGGCCCCAGTTCCGCAAGTTCCAGCAAAGAGCGATCATCCCGGATATGGGCACGGATCTTTGTGGCCCGGGGCAACATGGCCGCAAGCTGCGGTTCTATGCCGAGATACTTCCTGCTGATCAGTTCCAGCTGCCGAAATACACTGCGGGCTTCTTCGTCGCTGTCAGCCTGATTCATAACCGTATGAAAGCTGCTGATGCCACGCCGGGTAAGCACCTTCATTACAGAATATGCGTCGGCCAGAGAGGTCGGTTCGGGCATCATCACCAGAAAAACATACTCCCCCGCCGCAGCAAGGGACATGGCTCCGTCACCGATCCCCGCACCACCGTCGATAATAATAAAATCGTACGCTTCGGTCAGGGAGGCGAGATCATGCGTGAGTTCCCTGCGGCGGGAAGCGGTGAGATTTGCCGCAGCCGCGCTGCCGGAAAGCCCTGCCAGAAGATCAATTCCCGCACTGACGGGTTCTGTCAGATCACGCAGGGAACAGCTCCCACGAAGATACTCCCCCAGGGTCGCTGCAGTGGAAACACCCAGAAGAATATGCAGGTTGGCAAGGCCCATATCCCCGTCAAAAAGCAACACCCGTGCCCCACGCGCCGCAAGGGCCCGGGCACAGAACACAGAAAAACTGGATTTACCGACCCCGCCTTTGCCGCTGGTTACAGAGATCACAGTTGCCCGGGCGGACTCCGGGGAATCCCCCTTCCGGCTCAGGCTCTGTCCCACAAGACTGCGCAGGGAATTTGCCTGATCCATCACAGAGAACTCCTCTCAAGCATTTTCTTTACAAAGAGCCCCGACTGGGCAAACTCGATATCATCCGGAACACTCTGACCGAAGGTGAGAAATGACACGGGCACCATAAACTCGTTGACAATATTGTAGACATTTCCCAGAGACACGGTCTCATCAAGCTTGGTGAAAACAAGGCGATTCACATCAAAACGACGATAGCGCCGCAGAATATCACGCAGATCCTCTTCCTTGGTGCCCGCGCTGAGAACCAGGTGCCGGGCATCGGCCTTCAACCCTGCAAGGAGCGCATCAAGCTCATCAAGATGTTCCCTCTGCTGCTGACTGCGGCCGGCCGTATCAACCAGAATAACATCACTTTGCGCACAATTTACCACCATATCAGGAATATCCTCGGGGCCGAAGGCAACCTGCAGCTCCACGCCGATTATCTCAGCATACGTACGAAGCTGTTCCACCGCGGCAATCCGGTACGTATCGGAGGTAATCAGGGCCACGCGCAGTCCCTTTTCCAGAGAAAAATATGCCGCCAGTTTTGCAATGGTAGTGGTCTTGCCCGCTCCTGTGGGCCCCACAAAGACATGAATCCGGTCGCCAAGCCCTTCGCCGGTGGTGGGAAAACTTTCCGACAGAGTCTGAATAAACCGACTGTTTATCTCTTTTCCCGGTGACGGTACAGTTTCCTTCAGATTGTTGATGAGATCCGCAGCGATATCTTCTTTGATACCGGAGTCGCGAAGACGTTTAAAAAGAATCGCCCAGGGGCCGGCATACCCGCCGGAGGCACGGGACTCTCCCGTTGCGAGGATTGACGCAAGGAGCTTGCGCATCTCGTTCAGCTCATCGTGAAGCTTCATAATCTGTATGGAACTGCCCGAATCAGGAGGATTCCTGTGGGGAGGAGCTTTTTCTTTCTTCTCAGCAGATGAAGCGTTTTTCCTGTCGTCAGTGGTCTGCCGCGCTCCACGGGAGCTTTCTTCCGCCATCTGACGACGCAGCTCCCGCCCTTCGCGGGTCAGGCGGCGCAACTGATTGGTATACCCCTCATTCAGCGGTTTTGTACGCCTTTCTCCGGAGGAATTCAACGCGCCCGAAGCCTGAATCCGTGGATTGCGACTGGGAGTAATACCTTCATCATCATCCACAGCAGCAGTTACTTCAAACCCGCCCCCCTTGCCGGGAACAAGGGATTTGGGCAGCTTCCTGCTTTTGAGAATCATGGCATCATCCCCGAGCTCGGCCTTCACCTGTACCAAAGCCTCTTTCATTGTCAGGGCGGTAAACTTTTTAATCTTCATACAGCAGTATCACTCCTCACTTTCCAAGGAAACCATTTCCATGGACTGCAGTTCAACGCCGGTGACAATCTCATTGTAGGACAGCACGGACAGTTCCGGCGCCTGTCCTTCGGAGATTCGCTTGATCTGCAATCGTATGACCGGCGAAACCACCATAACGGGCATCTCTCCGATTTCCCGCAGACGATCAACGGTCTGTCCCACGGCATCGGCAATCCGCCCCGCATCGGTGGGAGACAGATTCAGCTTCACACCACCTTCAAACTCCTGCAGGGAATTCTCCAGCATGGCTTCCAGGTTGGGATCCATGGTAATTACCCGAATTACACCGTTCTCATCTTTCAATTTATCACAGATCTGGGCCGCAAGGCCGTTACGCACATATTCTGTCAGAACATCCGTGTTCTTGTTTGATTTGCCTGCATCCCCCAAAACCTCCATAATCAGGGGCAGATCCCGAATGGAAACCCGCTCGTGGAGGAGATTGGAAAGCACCTTATGCACATCACCGAGGCTCAGAATATGGGGAATCACCTCGTCAACCACGGCTTTATGCGTGCTTTTTATATTGTCGATAAGCTCCTGCACATCCTGACGGGTCAGCAGGTCATCGGCATTCATCTTTATTACTTCCGTCAAATGCGTTGCAAGGACAGCAGGCAGTTCCACCACGGTATATCCGCACAGCTCCGCTTCGTCTTTCTGGCTTTCCGTAATCCAGATAGCCGGCAGACCAAAGGCGGGCTCCACAGTCTCCACTCCGCGAATTTTCTCGGTCACACCGCCGGGATCCATGGCAAGATAGGAACCGCTCATAAGCTCTCCTTCCGCCACGGGAACCGTCCGTATTTTGATAACATAGGTGTTGGATTCCAGCTGCATATTATCGCGAATCCGCACGGGGGGAATGATAAAGCCCAGCTCCGAAGCCAGCTGTTTGCGGATCTGCTGGATTCTGTCCAGAAGATCCCCGCCCTGAGAGGCATCAACCAGTGGGATCAGGCCATAGCCGATCTCCAGTTCCAGGGGATCCACCACAAGAAAATCCTCGATCTTTTCTTCGGGCTGCTCTTCGGGCATTTCCTCTCCCTCAGGCAGATCATACTCCCCGCCTCCGGGTGTATCGTAGGCGAAGATATCTTTAAAAACCGCAAAACCCATTCCACCGATAAGCAGGGATAAGAAGATAAATATGAATGACGGAAGACCGGGAATAAATGCAAAGAGGAGCATCACAAAGGATGTTACAAAGAGCACCTTGTAATTGGAAAATATCTGCTCACTCATATCCTCACCGAGGGTTCCCTTGCTCGCGGCGCGACTGACGATAATGCCGGCGCCCGTGGAAATCATGAGCGCCGGAATCTGACTCACCAGACCGTCACCGATGGTAAGAGTGGTAAAGGTCTGCAGACTCTCCACGGCGGTCATATCCTGCTGAAGCATCCCCACGATAAAGCCGGCCATAATATTGATAATGGTAATAATAATACCTGCAATGGCATCACCTTTTACAAATTTTGACGCACCGTCCATGGCCCCGTAAAAATCCGCTTCACGGGTAATTTCCTCGCGGCGGTGTTTTGCCTGCTGCTCGTCAATCAGCCCGGCATTCATATCCGCATCAATGGCCATCTGCTTACCGGGCATGGCGTCCAGGGTAAAGCGTGCAGCAACCTCGGCAATACGGCCGGCACCCTTGGTAATCACCATGAACTGCACAACCATGATAATCGTAAAGATAATGACACCGACCACGATATTGCCGCCCGTGACAAAATCACCGAACGTGTCGATAACCCGGCCCGCTTCCCCCTGACCCAGAATCAGACGGGTCGTGGCAATATTCAGAGAGAGCCGAAAGAGGGTAACCGCCAAAAGAACCGTGGGGAAGATGGAGAAATCCAGAGCATGCTTGTTATACATTGATATAAGAAGAATTACGAGAGCAACCATAATATTTGTAGAGAGAAGCAGATCCATCATCCACGTGGGCAGGGGTACCACCATAAGGACAACAATAGCTACGAGAGCAAGAATAATACCCAGCTCTTTTTGATCGTAGATCCGGCGGAAAATTGTGCTGTTTGTTACAGCGGAAATACCATTTGCCATAAAATGAACATACCACGCTTACCGCTAAAGTGTAAATATAGGTTATGCTTCATGCCTATCCGCCCTATTATTATAATATTTACACCATGACAAAACAATTTTTATTTTTTCCTTGAAGCCTTTTTTCAAAGAGTATATTTTGTCCCCGTATTAAAATACTGGAGTGTAGCTCAGTCGGCAGAGCAAGTGGCTGTTAACCACTGGGTCGGCGGTTCAAGTCCGTCCACTCCAGCCATTTTTCCCCTGTAACCTTACATTTCACCGTAAATATTCTGCTTTTTTTATTTTTTGTGCATTTAGTGACTCTCTGTGCTACCTTTTAAAACAAATAAACTACACCTGTTTTTAAGAGGACGAGTATGCGACATCTGTTTTTGAGTCTCTCTCTTCTCCTCACATTCACTGTTCTTTCCACTGCCGCCCCTGTTATTACCTGGATCCCTCCCTATGCGGTGAGTTCCTCCAAAGCCAATCTGGAAACCGACATGGTACAGCAGGGAATATCCCATCTTGCCCTGCAGTTCTGGGTTCCCGACGGTGCCAATGTGGCAAAATCCAAATACGAGGCTTCAGGTCGATACGATGACGACCTGATACGTGAAATCCGCGATACCGCCCAGGCCCACGGCATTAAAGTGATGCTTTGCGTTTACAACGGGCAGGACGGCTGGAACTGGGCAAATGCAAAGAACTCCTTTATGTATAATCAGGATGCCTTCATTTCCTCCCTCATTGCAGAGATGAACCGCCTGAATCTGGACGGCATCGAGGTGGACCTTGAAGGCCCCAATGTAGAGAGCCAGGCTGACGGCGACGCCTTCATCACATTTATAAAAGCCCTTTCGGCAAAGCTTCGGGCCGAAGGCAAAGACCTTACTCTGGCTTCATTTCACTCGGAGTACCATACTCCCGGCCCGCGCCACTGGAATGAGCTGCTTCCCTACGTTGACGGAATCACCACCATGGGCTATGGTGAGATCGGAAGAAATGCAACAAGCAATGTGGATCCCGCAATCTTCAAACCAACCTACAGCGGCCAGAAATCCATGGCATCAGCCGCGCCGGAAAAACTGATGATCGGCATGCCCGCAAGCGATTCCTGGCAGGGTAACACGGCACAGCAACAGGTGGACTGGGTTGTTGCCGACGGAGAGGTCGGTATCGGACTCTGGGATCTGCAGCTCTCCGCCGGGGCATGGCAGAACGAGTCAATCTGGCAAAGCGTCAATGAGATTCGCGGTGCCGTACAAAAAACCTACACCCTTAGGGCTGACGCCGGTACGGGCGGCTCCATCGATCCTGCCGGAGCCGTTGCAGTGGACTCCGCCGGCTCCCTAACCTTCACCATTACCCCGGATGAAGGCTACGAAATCGAACATATCAGCATTGACGGCACCCAACAGGAAGCAGCTGCACAGTACACCTTTGCCGATGTAAGCAGTGATCACTCGATCTCTGCATCCTTTGTACCGGCATCAGCAGTAACGGTAATAACACCAAACGGCGGAGAGATATATGATATCGGGGCAGATATTACCGTATCATGGACCAACACAACCGGCGCCCCTGCGGATGTTGCCGTTGTCGCCTCCGGGTGGGAAGAAAGTATTCTCAAGAATACTGAGAAAACGTCTGTCCGCTGGACCGTTCCCGAAAATTTACCGGAAGGAGAATACCGCATTCGCGTCAGTGCGAACGGCAAAACCGATATGAGTGATGCCGCCTTTACTGTTGAAGATATTCTTATCAGCGATAATCTGGTATCCTACGAAACCTGGAGTGTTATCAGTGATGATTACACCGGTGACCATGCCTCTGCGGCCACCCTGGACACATCCCGGCTTTCAGAGGGAATTATCGGAGCAAACATGGAGGTGGGCACGGTCAGCAGCACCGATGAGATTTATCCCTATGCCGGCCTGGTAACGGATCTACCAAAATCCCTTACAGGCATGACCGGCCTTACAGTGCAGTATACCGCCTCGGCTGACTTCACCGTAAGCCTGGATCAGGAGAACCTTTCCGATGCCGGTGCCTCCTACGCTGCCTCCATGCCCGCGTCATCCGAATGGAAAGAAATGTTTATTCCCCTCGACTCTTTCAGTCAGCCTGAATGGGTCTCATCCCCGACAAAACTGGACCTTGGCCTCTGCAATTCTCTGAGCTTCTCCGGGATTGATGTCTACGGCAGTACCGTCGATATTCAAATTCGGAATCTGCAGCTCCACGGGTGGGAGCATGACCCATCTTCAACAGCGGAGTATTTCAGCGAAAAAGAGGCCTCCCGGATCAGAGTAACTCCGATACAAAAAGGCATACTCAATCTTTCAGTCCCCGTGTCCGGTGAATACCGCGTGAGCCTGCTCACGCCGAATGGCCGACTGCTGGAAAGCCGTACTGTAATG
>JBNJDQ010000047.1:0-15333 GCA_051745065.1 Fibrobacterota bacterium | reverse complement strand
AACCGCAAGGGCAGATCTTGAATCGCGTACAATCAGCGGCCGTTACTGGGAAGGTGATGTACGCCTCGATCGGGACCATAAAAAGGTGACCGTCCACGAAACCTATCTGGAAATTGAAGAAGAGGTGGAGCTTGCCGCTGTGGGCCGCTGGGGATCCGAACCGCCTGCAGACCAGCAAAACGCCCTGGAGATCACCGGAACATTCACTCTGCCTTCCCGGAGTGTCATCACCGGAGCGGTCCTCTGGGATAAGGGCAACGCCCTGCGGGCCAAGCTCAAACCCACCAACGAAGCGCAGGAGCAGTACAACGACGAAGTTGATCATGACTGGACCTGGGACCCCAGCCCGGAAGATCCCCTGCTGATCGGTCTGGACGAGCGCGGGAAAGACAATGACACCTATCAGATTGCCCTCTTCCCTCTCGCCTGGAAGGGCACCAAACGACTGCGCATCCACTACATTCTGCCCGTCTCACAGAAAGAGGGTTCCTTCGCCACCATGATTCCGCGGGTTTTTGCAACAGCCTGCGGGGGAAATACCCTCCGCCCGGATTTCTACACAGCAGATTTCACCGGCGCCGACAGCATTACAGAGATAACCCTGACGCGAAAGGAAAAATCCCTGACACGACGACTTCCCTTCAGCATGGAGCAGTCCTACGACGGCAAAGGGGCCTACAGCATCACCCGGCCGGATTTCGCCTCGGGCGGCACCATGCTCAGCACCACCATGCCCGGAGATTCGGTTTTGACGGGAGAATTCATGCATTACTGGTCCACCATTCCCGATACCCTTCTCACCGCCGCCGGAATCAAACGGGAAGTAGTCTTTCTCTGGCGCTGGGAGAATGAAAACTCCCTGGTTCGGTGGCATAAACAGAACAACGACAATTACCAAAAGAGGCTGACCGGTCACGGCTGGGATGCAATGAAGCAGGCCCGCAAAATATACAATGTATCCACTCATCTGCTCAACAGCCATGCCGGTATCTCCCTGGTGCATGACCGCAGCACAGATACCAAAGACACCCTCTTTGAGATGTCCCACGGGCGCAGTGAATCTGCGGATATGCTCAATTATGTCCGTCTCTTTACCCAGGAGGAGAACCTCATGGCCGTCATCAACGGCTACACCGTAACCAACGAGGATGACGGAGACAGCCTGAGTGCCGCTCAGCTGGACTCAATCTGTAAGGAAGGTGCCGAGGATTTTAATCTTGCCATCGATACAGTGCTCGCCCAATTCTCCGCGGATGAAAACATTCTCAAACACGTTGTTGTGCTTACGGCAGGCAAGCGTAAGAGCGACGGGAACATCGAGTATGTCACAAATCTGGATGGCTTTGAGGATATCACCATCTCCGGTCTTGGCAATGACGGCGATTACCCCCAGGGATACTGGCCGGGAGTCGATATGCGTACACTCATCAGTGATCACCAGCTGATGCAGGCACAGATTTGCGAGGGCATATCCATTCCCCGCCAGAAAGATGTGCAGTTTACGGCGGCCCTCAAAAGCAGTAAGGGCAATCTCTATATGGATGTCCCCGCCAAAGAGCAGGACTCCGCCCGCCATTTCGGTACCATCTACTTTACGGGACATGCCAAAGAAGCATGGTCGGACAGCGTCTACTGGAATGCCCAGAGCCCTCAGGGAGAGATCCTTGCGGAGTATACCCAGGTCCCCCACCGCCGCAGCACCACTCTGGATACAGCCGTGGTCATGCTCTGGGGCGGTTCATCCTCCTCTCCCTATTCGGAAAGCATCAAAAACGGCAGCATCGGCCGTCTCATGGGCTTTATCGATGAAGAGTACGCCCTGCTTGCCCTTCCCGAAGACAGCATGAGCGACGAGGTGCAAAAGGCCCTGGAGGAAGGCGGCGATATCGATTATCTTTCGGAGGATGAGATCTTTGAACCTACGGAAATACTCCGGACAGAACGGGACAAAACCGCCCTTACGGATATCCGCAGCACCCTGCAGGGAGTCCGCTTCCGCTACCGTCTGCCCGGGGCAAAAAAGGCGGAACTCAGCATCTATAATGTACAGGGAAAACTGGTCGCCCGATTCTCCGGCGAAGAACTCCTGCAGCAGGAAACTCTCTTCTGGAACGGTCTCGGCAGAGACGGCAGCCGGATCCCCCGGGGAATGTATCTGGCCGTACTCACCACGGATATCGGAATCAGCAGCCAGCGATTTATCCGCTGAAAGATCCCCCGGGCGACCACTGCCCGGGGTTCATCAGCCGCAAAAGGAGCAGTAATGAATCGACCGGATGTGTTTGATTATAAAGACTTTCGCACGTATCTTGCCGATATGTACACCTTCCGCCGCAGCAGCGACAAAAGCTTTTCCAAAGCCCGAATCTGCCGTGAACTCGGTCTGGAGAACAGTCGAAGCTATTTTCAGGATATTTTGAATGGCAAGTTTCTCTCCCCCTATAAACTCCCCCTGCTCATGGAGATCTTTGAACTCTCCCGGGACGAACAGAAATACTTTCGTGTGCTGGTCAACTACAACCAGACCTTCGATGCCCCGGATGAACGGGAGATCTACTTTGAACAGTTGCTCTCCCTGAAACAGCTGACCGGCCATGAAATCGATCCCCGTCAGTTTGAGTACTACCTGAAGTGGTACAATCCGGTAATTCGGGCCACCCTGGACATTGTGGATATTCGGGAAGACGAAACGCCGGATCTGCGCCGCTGGATTATCCCGGATATCGGGCTTCAGGAGATACGGGAGTCCATCACCCTCCTCACAGATCTGGAGCTGATCTACACGAACCCCGAAGGGTATCTTAAACCGTCGGATAAGATCATCCGTACCCCCAAAGCATGTCGCGACGAAGCAATCCTTCAGTTTCAGAACAACGCCCTGGCGCAGGCCCGGCAGGTGCTCAATACACCGACCCGGGCAGGCATGGAGATGAAGACCATGACCAAGATGCTTTCTCTCTCCCGACCCGCCATGGAACAGGTCTACCGGGCGGTAAAACGCTTCAGTAACGAAGTCAACACCATTGTTTCCGATGATGAGAACAGCCCCGATCGTGTGTACAAGATGATCCTCACTCTCTTTCCCTACGCCCGAAAGGATGCTGATCTATGAAAGCGTATCACCTCCTTCTGCTGACAGTTCTCCTCTGTACCTCCTGCGGAACCGGCGGCAGGGCAGGCACCGTTGATGAAACCGAAACCGATGTCATGGCAACCGTACGCTACGCCTCGGGGGACCCCGCCGCGAACATCCCCGTGCGAATCTTTACCAACCGCGACAGCAGCGGCGAGTATGTGGACAGCACCCGCACGGATGACAGTGGAAGCTACCGCATCAACTCACTGCCGTCGGGATATTACGCCATCTGGGCAGAAGGGGATACAGCCGCCCTCTACCGACAGGATATCCTCATTGATGACACCAGCTCCTACACCGCGACAGACACCCTGCAGAAAACCCGCCCCATGATTCTGCCCGTTGTTGTTCAGCCCCAGCACGATCCGCGCATTGCCGAAGGCCATATTCTGGGAACCCATATCCATAATGTGGTCACCCCGGGCTCCCACTTCACAGCACGGGCCCTTCCGCCGGGGGATTACTTTATCCGTTTTACCGCAACGGAAGCCGGCTACACACCGACAACGGAGATGATCAGCCTGCGCCATGACAGTCCGGATACCCTGCGGGACACCCTCACTCTGGCCTATACGGGAATCCCCGTGGTGAAGAATATCACCGCTGCATACGACACCCTTGCGGGCACTGCAGAGATCTCCTGGAGCAGTGCCGAATACGCCCATGGCGAGACATATCTGATCTATCGGGACAGCATACATGCCGCAGAACTGGGCGCCAGCCCTATTGGCTCATCTGATGACACCGTGTGGACGGATCATTTTACGGATACTCCGCCGGCGGGCACCTATGTCTACCGCGTCCGGCTCCGCAGCTTTACGGGAGAACAGGGAGAAAACTTCTTTCGCGATACCATCAACTATGTACCGCCGGAGGAAGAGCTCAACGTTATTCGCCCGGAGAGCCTGAGTACGAATATCCATCGCCCCCTGCGGCTGCCTCTGCATCTGCCGGCGGTACTGGGAGACAGTCTGCGTCTGGAACTGTCCGGGGCGTCTCTGGATACCATCCGCATGGACGCAGATGACACCATTACCCTGCCATGCTCCACGGCGTACATGAAGAGCGCCCTCATCCACGCCCGGCTTTCGGCTCCCCATGGTCCCTCTGTAACGGACTCCTTCCGTCTCAGTGTGAGCCCTGTCTGGGAGAAACGTGCTGATCCTCCCGCACCGGGAGCACGCTATCTGCCCCTGACTGCAACAGACAACGCCCTGATCCTGCCGATACTGCGGAAGGACAGTCTCTCTCTGCTGCGTTCCACGGATGGCGTTGCCTTTTCCCAACATGCAGGTACCCCCTTCACGACCGACTCCATTCATGAACCTTCCAACGGTGTTTTCCACGACGGACGTCTCTGGATTGCCGATGCGCAGGGGGGGCTTCACTCCTCCGCCGATGAAGGACTCACCTGGCAGCAGGAGACCACCGGCGGCGCCCGCCCCGCCTGGACCGGTGTGAAAGAGCGCAAATTCTGCCTCTCCCATGAAGGAACGCTCTTTCTGCTGATCGAACAGAGTGATGACACACTTCATATCGGCGGCACCCTCTTTTCGCTATACCAGTACGATCCCGGCTCAGACACCCTGGTCAGCATCGATGAACAGCGGATCCGTCTGCACAGCTACTGGCTCGACAGGACAGGGGACACCCCCACCCTGATCACCCATAATGCCAAAAGCCTTACGGGGGAACTCACAACCTACCACATCGGGGGCAACGGCATGAGCCCGGGGACCACCGTAACCACAAATATTACCGATTCGGAACACCTTCCCTGGGAGAGTCAGCCCTATCTGCCGGGGATCACCGACCATAACGGCCGCTACCTGATGCACGGCGGCGGGGCGGACCGGGATCTGCTCATTCTGATGGATACTGAATCGACGGAACAGGATTTTTTCGATCTCCGGGAGAAAAGTATTCGCCTGAGTGCCCTGAAAAACCGTGAATGCTACCGCTTTCAGGGCCGTCTCTTTGCCCTTACAGAGGGCGGAATCTACACCAATGCCGCCCCCTGACGGGACTCACCTCCGGGGCGCATTCACCAAGCGGCATGGCGGTGCTTCCCTTCGATGAATTCATCCCCCTCTTCGGGCTCTGCAGAAACTATTTTTCAAAGATACAGAATCAAAAGGAGCCGTAATGGAGAGAAAGATATCCCTCACGGGAATCAAGCCGACCGGTATGCCCCACCTGGGAAACTACATGGGTGCAATCAAGCCGGCCCTTGGCCTTGCAAAGGACTATTTTGCCCACTACTTTATTGCCGACTATCACGCCCTTAATACCATTCGTGATCCCAAAGAACTTCGGGAACTCACTTACGAAGTTGCCGCAGCATGGCTCGCCTGCGGTCTGGACCCCGAAAAGGTACTCTTCTACCGACAGTCCGATGTGCCGGAAACCTTCGAACTCTCGACCATTCTCACGGCCTTCACAGCAAAGGGGCTCATGAACCGCGCCCATGCGTACAAAGCTATGGTGCAGGAGAACGAAGCCAAAGAGCGTGACCGCGACTTCGGTGTCAATATGGGTCTGTACACCTACCCCGTTCTCATGGCGGCGGATATCCTTCTCTTTGATGCCGACGTAGTCCCCGTGGGAAAAGATCAGATCCAGCATCTGGAGATGACCGCGGACATCGCCGGAACAATCAATGCAAATTACGGCGCAGATGTTCTCACCGTTCCCGCCCCTCTGACCAACAGGGAATCACAGCTGGTGACGGGACTGGACGGGCGCAAGATGAGCAAGAGCTACAACAATACGATTCCTCTTTTTACCTCCAAAAAGAAGTTCCGCAAATCAATCATGAAAATCGAGACCAACTCTCAGGAGATCGAAGAGCCCAAGGATCCCGATACATGCAATGTATTTTCACTGTATAAAATATTTGCTGACGAAGCGCAGCAGGCGGCCCTTGCCGAGCGCTACCGCGCCGGCGGAATGGGCTGGGGAGACGCCAAGAAGGAACTCCTTGCGGTCATTGAAGAACAGATCGGCCCCATGCGCGAAGTCTACAACGATCTCATGGCAGACCGCTCCCGGATCGACAGAATTCTGCGCGAGGGCGCAGACAAAGCCCGGCACCGCGCTGCGAAAAAAATCAGCCGCCTGCGTAAAACCATCGGCATAGCCTGAAGGAGAATCTATGGACTATTCATTTCTCAAAGACAATTTCATCGCCGTGGAAGAAGAGATCAAAGAAGCCTGCCGCAATGCAGGGGTATTCCGCAGTGATATTCAGCTGATTACGGTCACCAAGACAAAACCCCTGGAACTCACCCAGGCCGTGATCGACCGGGGCTATCTCCATATCGGCGAAAACCGCCCGCAGGAAATTATGGACAAGTCACCGCAGCTGGTTGGCGACTACACCATGCATCTTATCGGACAACTGCAGAGCAACAAGGCAGCCAAGGTTGCCCCCTTTGTGGACTGGGTCCACTCGGTTGACCGGGGTAAAATTCTGAACAAGCTCGATACCGCCGCGGCACATATCGAAAAGACGATCAACATCTGCGTACAGGTAAATACCTCCGGTGAGGAAAGCAAATCCGGCGTAGCCCCCGGTGAAGCCGAAGCCCTCTGTCGGGCCGCCGCCGAAAAAGAACATCTCTCCCTGCGCGGTCTCATGACCATCGGCCCCCTTGGCGGAAGCAGTGACGACACCCGGCGCAGTTTCAGCACCCTGCGGGAGCTGAGTGAATCCTTTCGGGACTGTTTTGACGGCCGCCGTCCGGAACTCTCCATGGGCATGAGCGGTGATTTTGCTGCGGCCATCGCCGAAGGCGCCACCATGATCCGCGTGGGATCACGGATTGTCGGAAAGCGGGTCTCCCAATGAGAGATCTCATGAATCTACTCTTTTCAGCAGCGGAGCTTTTGCTCTTTATTCGGGTGATCATCTCGTGGTTCCGCTACGAAGATGAGAACCAGTTCACCCGCTGGCTCTGCCGCACAGTGGACCCCGCCCTTGCACCAATCCGCCGGATACTCCCCCGAAACTCCTTCGGGGTGGACTTCTCCCCGATTATCCTCTTTCTTCTTATTGATATTCTGAAACGACTGTTATTCACCCTCTAACGTACGGGGATATTCAATGCAGATGACTCCTATCGAGATACGGAACTACAAATTCAGAAAAACCCTCTTTAAGGGTGTTGATCCGGATCATGTCACCAGCTTTCTGCAGCAGGCGGCGGATGAAGTGGCCGCCCTGCGTGACGAAAACAGCCGCCTGGCAACACAGCTGAAGGAATCACGCGGTCAGATCGACAAGTACCGACGCATCGAGGAGACCCTCAACGAGACCCTCCTGACAGCACAGCGGGCAACAGACGAAGCCCGGGCCAATGCACAAAAAGAGGCTGAGCTCATTATTAAGGAGTCCCAGGTACGGGCTGACCGCTACGAGGATGAGTCCCGCCGCCGGGTACATGAGCTGGCCGCGGAGATTCGCTCCCTGCAGTCGCAGAAGGAAAGCTTTCTGGCCCGCTTCCGCTCCATGCTGAAGGACCAGCTCTCCTATCTGGAGGTGATGAGTACGGATCTCAGTGATGATTCCTCTTCATCCCGGGAGCAGAATCGCTGAGATGGCCCGCCTGGAGATTCAGCTGAAACCGGGAGCCAAAACACCGGGAGTGCGTCTCTCTGCGGAGGGAATTCTCCACATCCGTATTCAGGAGAAACCCATTGAGGGCCGGGCAAACCGGGCATTGCGCAAAAAACTCTCCAAAACCCTGAAGCGCCCGCAGAGTGCCATCGAAATCATTCGCGGAGAATCGGCACGGCGCAAATCCGTTTCCGTGGCGGATATGGAAACCGGCGAAGCCCTGGACCGCCTTGTTCGGGATGGTATCACATGAGCGCCCTGCAGCTCCCACCGCAATTTCACGACGTGCAGACCGCCTGCATTCTGGGCTCCGGATGCAGCTCCTTCACTTCGCAGGTGAAAGTAACGGCAACTGCCGCCTATGCAGATGTACCGGGAATGCCCCCGCACAGTGTGGAACACCAGAAAGGCGAACTTCTGCGGGCATCCGTACGCGGCACAGAGCTGCTCATATTCAACGGTCGCTTTCATCTCTATGAAGGACTCTCGGCAGCTCAGCTTGCTGCACCGGTGGAGCTCTGCCGTCAGGCCGGAGTGAAACAGCTGCTGGTAACCAACGCCGCAGGCTCATGCTCTCCCTACGTTTCAGCCCCCTCCCTTATGAGCATTACGGATCAGATCAACCTGACCGGATGTTCCCCCCTGACCGGCACCAATGATTACCGCACGGGCCCGCGCTACCCCTCCATGGATGCAGTCTACTCACGGAGAATGCAGGAGTGCATCAAAAAGGCTGCGCGGGATGAAGATCTTTTTATCTATGAAGGAGTCTACGGAAGTATTGCGGGCCCTCAGACACCAACCCCTGCGGAGCTTGCCATGTACCGCGGATTCGGCATGAGCGCCGTGGGTATGAGCACCGTTGCAGAAACCATTGCCGCTGTCCATGCAGGCATGGAGATCGGCGGAATATCTCTCATTACGGACAGTCCCTCCGGCGGTCCAGTCACCCCCAAAGAGGCTCGCCGCGGGGCTCAGAAAAAAGCAAACGAATTGAACAGATTACTTATAAAGGTATTGGAAACATTATGAAAAAGGGCTACTTCAAACCGGTAGATACAAAAGTACATTTTCCGGCAGTGGAGAAGGAAATTCTCGAACGCTGGAAAGCAGAGGATACATTTCAGAAATCTCTGGATAAAACCCGCGAACAGAAAGAGGATGACTTCGTCTTCTATGACGGCCCTCCCTTTGCAACGGGTCTGCCCCATTACGGTCATCTCCTTGCAGGCACCATGAAGGATATTGTTCCCCGCTACTGGACCATGCGCGGCCACCATGTGGAACGCCGCTTCGGCTGGGACACTCACGGCCTGCCCGTGGAAAACGAAATGGAAAAGGAGTTTCACGTTTCCGGGAAGAAACAGATCGACGAAATGGGCCTGCACCTCTTCAACGAAGCATGCCGCTCCATTGTTCTGCGCTACACCTCACAGTGGAAGGAAGTGGTGGAACGCATGGGCCGCTGGGTTGATTTTGACAACCAGTACCGCACCATGGACGCCCCCTACATGGAGTCCATCTGGTGGGTTTTCAAGCAGGTCTGGCAGAAAGACTACATCTACGAAGGGTTTCGGGTACAGCCCTATTGCCCCCGCTGTACAACCCCCCTTTCCAATTTTGAGGTAAACGAGGGCTATCAGGATAAAAAAGACATCTCCGTTACGGTAAAGATGCCCGTGGTCGGCGATGAATCCACGTCCCTCCTTGTCTGGACAACCACGCCCTGGACACTCCCCTCAAACGTGGTCTGCGCCGCCGGTGCCGATATCGACTATGTCAAAGTTAAAGACGGTGATGAGCAGTTTATTCTGGCCGAGTCGCGCCTCTCCGCGTATTATAAAAACGAAGAGGATTACGAAATTGTGGAGCGCTTCAGGGGCAGCGACCTTGCCGGAACCCGCTACCGCCCCATATTTGACTACTTTACGGATCGTTCGGATAAGTTTTTTCAGGTTACCACGGCGGATTTCGTCTCCACGGAAGACGGTACGGGCATTGTCCATATCGCACCGGCCTTTGGTGAGGACGACTTTATGGTGGGCAAAGAACTTCAGCTCCCCATTGTCTGCCCCGTGGATGAAGAGGGCTGCTACACCGACGAAGTACCGGACTACGCCGGGCAGTTTGTCCATGAAGCCAATCTGCAGATCGTTAAGGATCTCAAAAAAACCGGCCGCATGGTACATAAGCAGAGCATTACCCACCGCTACCCTCATTGCTACCGCTGCGATACGCCTCTGATATACAAGGCAATCAATACGTGGTTTATGAAGATCGAGCCCCTCAAGGCCAATATGCACAGCAACAATGCCGATATTCACTGGGTTCCGGGACATCTCCAGGAGGGACGCTTCGGGAAAGGAATCGAATCGGCACCGGACTGGAACATTGCCCGCAACCGCTACTGGGGAACACCGATCCCTCTCTGGCGCTGCGAATGCGGCCATGATGAGTGTGTGGGCTCTTTGGATGACCTCCACCGTCTTGCAGGCAAAGGCGATATTCCCGCAGGCCGTCAGGCGCATCGTGATGCTGTGGCAGCAGTCAAGAAAGAGCTCTCCGAAGGCGCGGCGGCTCAGTTCAAACGCTTTGATATCGATCAGTCCTGGGCGGAGATGGTTTCCAACACGGAGATCACCGATGAGGATCTTCACTCCCATATTGTCAATCGTCTGGACCTCACCTGCCCCTCCTGCGGAAACACCATGGAGCGGACACCGGAGGTTCTGGACTGCTGGTTCGAATCGGGAGCCATGCCCTACGCCCAGAACCACTACCCCTTTGAAAACAAGGAGTATTTCGAGCGTAACTTCCCGGCAAACTTCATTGCCGAAGGGATCGATCAGACCCGTGGCTGGTTCTATACGCTGACCGTTCTGGCCTCGGCCCTCTTTGAAAAGCAGGCCTTCCGTAATGTTATTGTGAACGGTATTATTCTGGCCGAAGACGGCAACAAAATGTCCAAACGCCTGAAAAACTACGCGCCCCCCCAGGAGATCATGGAGAAGGTCGGTGCCGACGCGATCCGCCTCTTTCTGATCAACTCCCCCGCCGTCAAAGCAGAGAACCTGCGTTTCTCCGAAGAGGGTGTCCGCGATATGGCCCGCTCCGTCCTGATCCCTTTCTGGAACGCCTACTCATTCTTTGTGACCTATGCAAATATTGACGGCTGGAAGCCCGAAAGCACCATGCCCCCGGAGAGCGACAACGAGCTTGACCGCTGGATAGTATCTCTTCTGGCGTATGTGGTCCGCGATGTAAACCGCGAGATGGAAAACTACAATCTCTACAAGGTTGTCCCCCTCATGGTCGACTTTATCGAAAACCTCACCAACTGGTACATCCGCCGGTCACGGCGCCGCTTCTGGAAATCCGACAACGACGGGGACAAGTTCAACGCCTACGGAACTCTCTACTACGTACTGGTGGAACTCTCCAAAATTATGGCTCCCTTCCTGCCCTTCCTGACGGATGCAGTGTACCGTAATCTGGTCCGCCGTATCGATGAGAATGCACCGGATTCAGTCCATCTCTGCGACTTTCCTCAGGTGGATGAATCCATGGTTGACGAAGACATGGTCATGCAGATGAACCTTGTGCGCAAAGCCGTCGGACTGGGACGTCTGCTGCGCAGCCGCTACGGCATCAAAAACCGTCAGCCCCTGCAGGATACCACCATTATCATCCGGGATGAGCATAAGCGCACACTGGTGCAAAAGATGTCCCATCTGATTACGGATGAACTGAATATTAAAGAGGTGCATCTGGAAGCAAACGAAGAGTCTGTGCTCAACCTGTCGGCCAAGCCGAACTTCAAGAAGCTCGGTCCCATTTTCGGCAAGGATATGAAAAAAGCCCTGCCGGCAATTGCCGAATTCACCGCCGAAGATATCCGTGCCCTGGAAGCTGGAGAGACCCGCGAGGTGCTGGGCAAGGAGCTGACCTTTCAGGATATCCTTATTGTCCGGGACAAAAAAGAGGGCATGGAGGTGGAAACCGAAGATGAGATTACCCTTGCCCTGAACACAGAGATCACCGACACCCTGCGCAGCGAAGGCTACGCCCGGGAGTTGATCAACCGGATTCAGAACCACCGTAAAGAGAGCGGCTATGCAGTCTCCGACCGAATCCGCCTGCATCTTGCCTGTCCGGCAGAGCTCAAAGCGGCCCTGGAGGAGTTTGTTCCCATGGTCAGCCGGGAAACCCTGACGGAGGAACTCTCCTTTGCCGATGAGCTTCCCGAAGGTGAGACCGTTTCCGTGGAGAACTACTCCCTGCAGATCGCCTCACAGGTTGTCTGATTCTTTCCGGTCGATATGAACCCACAAAAAGCCGCCTTTCTGAGGCGGCTCTTTGTATGTGAACCTGTCAAAAACTGAAATGTCTCTCAGTATTCCAGGGCCGGATGATCTGTCCCGGAGTGTTCAATCTGCGCAGTGTGTTCTGAAGCTCCCCCGGTTGCTCCTCCTTCAACCAATTTCATCAGGGAAGCGGTAATGCTCTTTAACTCCTGGGATGTTGCTGCATTCTCTTCGGAATGGGCAGCAGTGCCCTGAATAATTTCATCGACATTATTCAACGCCCGAAGCACCTCCTGAATTGCATTTCTCTGATCTGCACTACCCCTGGATATTGCCGAAAGAGAACTGGTCGTCTCCTCAATACCGGCAACACTCTCCTGAAGGGCAACAGAGGTACTCTCGGCAATATTCATACCTTCATTTACCGTTTCAACAGCAGAGTCAATCAATTCCGTTGTTTCCCCTGCTGCCTTGGCGCTTCTGTTTGCCAGAGAACGGACCTCATCAGCCACAACAGCAAAGCCCTTGCCGTGCTCTCCCGCCCGGGCCGCCTCCACAGAGGCATTGAGTGCCAGGAGATTTGTCTGAAAAGCAATAGTATTTATCACCCCGTTTATCGACGTTATCCGCTTATTCGCCTCTTCAATTCTGCCCATTGCAGCTTTCAGAGACTGCATCTTTTCGTTACCCGTATTCACTGAGGTTCGCACAGACTGAGACAGGGTATCCCCTTTTTCCGCCTGCTCTGCATTCTCTTTGCTCATCTGCTCAATTGTTGTCACAGTTGAGGTAATCTCCTCAATGGATGCTGCCTGCTGAGTAGCGCCATCAGAAAGAGAATTGCTGGAATCGGCAACCTGTTCACTACTGCTGAGCAGTTTTCCCGATATCTTTTTAATATCTTTTATCAGTGTCTGCAGTTGGCTCATCTGCGTATCAATATCCTCTTGATTTTCAATGAGCCGGCGACGCAGAACATCAACCGCTTCCATACTGTCGGAAATCTCTTTCACTGCACTCTGAACCGATATTGTCTGAGTGTAATCATTATGTGTCATGGCATCCAGAACACCAAGAATCGCAGTGACCGTACGACGAACTCGATTAGACAGCACAATACTGCCGGCAAACAGCAGTATGGCAGCAAGAACGGTTATAGCAAGGATGCCAAGGGTTCCATACAACTGAGTATTTTTCAGTTCGGTCATTCCCTCTTCAATATCCCCATGAATGAGGCTCTCTGCGTCATCCGCGGTCTTGATAAAACCCTCAAAGGCTGCATCAAAGGATGCATCGGTTACTGCAGATGCTTTCGTATTGCGTTTATACCCCTCATAGCGGCGACCCGCCAGGGACCTGAACTCTTTCACCCGTGCTTTCACTGTATCAATTTTTCGGGCAACTTGCGGGTTTACTGTAGCGCGAAAAGTGCCCTCCTGGTTGCTGCCCCCCGTGAGAATTGCATTGCAATAAAAAAGCGTCTCATCCAGCAGATCCCATACAACGGTAATATTTTCAGCCGTATCACCATTGATGATCTCCTCAAAAATCAGATGAGCTCTTGTGGCGGTCAGTTTAATCTCCATGGCAGCATCGCCAAGGGGCGCAAGATCCTCTCCCACATGTTTTCCACTCTGCCCGATATCTCGTGCAATAAACAGGCCAACTCCGCCTAATGCAGCGGTTACAATCAAGAGTACGACGGCAAGGCGAAACAATACACTTCGAATAGTCATACGACCTCCGGGTGATCCATTATTATTTTGAAGTGTACCATTGATATGTACAAATAACAACCCGCATTTTGTATCAGACTCAACCAGCCATCCATACACACACATTTTGAGCAGCTTTATTTGCACCTGAGATGTATCACCTGTGCGAAACTCGATGTCAGCCTTTGAAGAACGACTGTCGCAAAAGATTTCTTACGGCGGGTTTATTCTGTAGACCATTTTATGGGGAAATTCTTCCATTTTTTACCCATACGAAGGGTTTCTTCGGGTAAAAAATTTACATAATGGCACATTTATATAATAATGATTCACACCAATCTTTTTTTGTACAAAACCGCCTTTACTTAATTCATCCGGATAGTTAGCTCCACTTTGGCAGGCCCCACAAAAAGGCCACTCCCCTCAAAAAAAACTGCAATTTTCTCTCCCTCTGTATACCTTTTACTATACAGGCAGACACAGGTCTGTCATTACACCAATATAAACAGGAGTATTTCTATGAATCATCTCAAAGAGATCGCCCTCTCCCGGCTCACAACCGGCGAGGTTCGCCAGACCGCTTCCCGCATGATCTCCGTAGTGGACCCCCTCATGTCAGATGCCTACGTTGCACGCCAGACCCAGGCAGTACAGGATGCCCTGGACATGCTCATCCGCATCGATAACACCCCCGCCGGGAGTGATCTGACCGATGCCATTCACCGGGCGGATGATGAGGTTGACCGCCTTCTCCCCCTGATCGAATCCCATCTGGAAAACAGCGCCGGCATGGGTGAGTTCATGCCCCAACAGGGCGATGCCGCCCAGGTCCTCCTACAGCTCTTTGAAAAACGGGACCGGCGTAAAATGATCTACGGCAGCTACAATGATCAGAGTAACGAAGTGGAATCTCTCTTTGCAGAGCTCTTCGCCGATGAGTATGCCCAGGAGCGGACGGACTCGGGGATCGAGGCCCTTCTTACCCGGCTCAAAGCCAGCTACGAAGAGCGTAACCGCCTTCTGGAAGCCCGCCTCAGGGAGGATGATATTCCCACCACCACACGGGAACAGAAGCAGATTATCCGGTATCGTCTGGATGCCCTTCTCCACTTTTTGGATACCAATATTGTCGATGAAATTGAAGGATACCCTGCTTTGGCAGCTCCGATCAACGAATTGATTACGGACATAATGGCACAGTACCGTGCCCGCCTGACCCGTCTGGAAAACAGCGAAGAACAGGCCTGACCTCACTCCCCCGGTGATACTCACCGGGGCCCTTCCCTCTCATGGATGACCACCACTCTGACGACCATCGCAATGCCTCCTACGCCGTTACCCCCACTCTGACAGCCGTCGGAGCCCCTCACTACGCCGTTGCACCCACTCTGACAGCCGTCGGAGTCCCTCACTACGCCGTTACACCCACTCTGACAGCCGTCGGAGTCCCTCACTACGTCGTTGCACCCACTCTGACAGCCGTCGGAGTCCCTCACTACGCCGTTACCCCCACTCTGACAGCCGTCGGAGTCCCTCACTACGCCGTTACACCCACTCTGA
>JBNJDQ010000046.1:0-15629 GCA_051745065.1 Fibrobacterota bacterium | reverse complement strand
GATGAGATCTCCGTCAAAGGGGAGATGGTCACCGAAGAACAGCAGCCTGTCAGCATTACCGGTTTTGATGCTGAAGATATTGAAAAACGATATATTCAGCGCCCGGAAGAGCTCCTGCGGGACGTACCCGGTGCGGAAGCGGGAGACTACAATCAGGGCGGTGTGGCTAACACATTCATGTTGCGCGGCTTTGGCAGTGGCGGTCACGGTGGCGATGCGGCCGTCTTCATTGACGGCATTCCCCTTAATGAAAGCGAAGGGCATGCTGACGGCTATGCCGATATGAACGTGATAATCCCTCTGGAGATTGCAAAAGCAGAGGTCTACAAAGGGCCCTCATCGGCGCTGTACGGAAACTTTGCCCGCGGCGGGATACTCGCCTTTGAGACCCGCAAGGGCAGCGACTATTCACTCCTGCGGACCGAGGCGGGATCTTTTAACACCGTCAATACTCAGTCGGCCTTCGGTGTTTCCCTCACGGAGGAACTCTCTCTTAATACGGCTCTGCAGTTCTACCAAACCGATGGATATCAGGAGAACAGTGAGTGGATTCGCGGTAATATGGCAACGCGGCTCTCCTACGCCCTTTCAGATGCTTTTGATATAGCCGTAAGTGCCCGGGCCCACGGCTCTGAGTGGGAAGGTCCCGGCTATATTCCCAAAAAACAGTTCGACAAGGATGACACCTATCTGAATCAGGCCGCCAACGCCGAAGATGATGGCGGTGATAAGCGCTACTACTACGGACGGTTTGATCTGGGATACTCCCTGAATGAAACTGCAAAGATTTTGTTCTGGGCCTACGGTACTCAACAGGACTTCACCCGTTTTGCCAAGTTCGGCTATGATCCCCGAGGCCAAACAGAGCGCTTCTACGATCGGCGGGCTCTGGGAAGTGGTGCCAGTATGAATGCCCTGACCGCTCTGGGAGATATGCCTTTGAGTGTCGTGAGCGGAGTTGAATTTTTCCGCGAAGAGACGGACTGGAACAAATGGAATACCTATAACCGCACCCGCCAGGCAAAGACCCAGGAGCGGCTCTTCTCGATCAATACCCTTTCCGCTTTTGCCCAGGCCGGTCTTGATGTATCTCCTCTCTTTCAACCCCAGATCGGCCTGCGTGTGGATCACTTTACCGGGGAGTACGAAAACTCTGACCCCGGCACAACTTTCTTCACCAATGAGATGGAGCCATATACGGCGGCTTCTCCCAAGGCAGGGTTCACCTCCCGGGTGATCGACCCACTGACTCTTCGTGCAAGCTACTCTCAGGGCTATCAGCTTCCCACAGGTGAGCGGAAGTACGACCCCGAACAAACTCTTGACCCCGTGGATATTCGCCAGTTTGAAGCGGGAGCAACGTTCTCCCTCCAGGATAAATACACCCTTGATATTGCCGGATTTCTTCTGAATACGGATAATGAAATCCACCAAACCGTCCCCAATTCAAACATCTTTGAGAACGTCGGCAGTACCCGGCGCATGGGTGTTGAAGGATCTGTCGAGGCAGTTCCCGTGGAGGGACTTGAGATATCCGGGCAACTTTCCGGCCTGACATCGGAGATTCTTGAAAACCCCGATGCAGCCCTGGAAGGCAAAGAGGTCCCCAATGTTCCCGAGATCATCGGCGGCGCCGGCGTGCGCTACACGGCTTTCTTTGGATTGGGCGGCGGACTTTCTCTGCACAGAACCGGTGCGTACTACCTCAACAGCGATAACAGCACCACCTATGACGGGTACACCACCCTTGATGGAGATCTTTTCTACCGCTTTACGACGGTCTCCGGCCGGGGAGCCCGGGTCTTTGTCAGCGCAAAGAACCTGACCGATGAGAAATATTCTCAGTCAATCTGGGAAGGGTACGGCACTCTCAATTATGCCGTAAGTGCTCCGCGCAATGTCAGTGCGGGTGTACAATTCGAATGGTAATATCGTTTTTGAGCCGGGCGTGCCCCGGCTCCTTTCGGAGGTTTCGATGAAAAAGACAGGTATGCTGCTCATTACAGCAGTGCTTATGGTGTCAGCCCACGGAATACAGCTTACTCTTACAGAGGGTGGGCCTGTACCGGTTCTCTCCTTTGCCTACAGTGATGGAACTCCCATGACCTATGCCCGGGTGCATATCTTCAGCCCGGATGATGCAGTGGTTGAATATCAAAACGGGCGCACGGATAAACGGGGGGCTTTTGCCTTTTATCCGGACCGACCGGGGATCTGGCTGATTAAAATTGATGACGAAAACGGTCACGAAACGCAGCGTCAGATTCTGATGCGGAAGGAAGGTTCCGTGCTGAAAGCCGTTATTCCCTGATGCAGGAAGAAGCGAAAAAGCCCGCCGAAGATCGGCGGGCTCAGTGTATACAAACTGTCCGGTTCAATGGAGAGATTACTGCTCTTTGGCTTTCTCCTTCTCCACTTCTTTGCGCACGTCATCCATATCAAGATTCTGCACCTGACCGATAACATCTTCCAGGGCATTTTCGGGCAGAGCTCCGGCCTGGCTGAAAACACCGATCTTTTCACGGATAATGGAAAGAGTCGGTATGGAGCTTACACCGAAGCTTCCCGCCAGTTCAGGCTGTTCCTCTGTATTGCATTTTGCAAAGGTAATATCAGGGTACTTTTCCGAAACCTTTTCAAATACCGGTCCAAACATTTTACAGGGACCGCACCAGGATGCCCAGAAATCGATCAGGACAATGTCATTGGTTTCGATTACGTCATTAATATTCTCTTTTGTCAGTTCCACTGTAGCCATGGGGCTCTCCTTGTTCGTTGATTTACTGCACCAGAGAGTAAACAAGAACCGTGCCAAGGGTGGTTTCTCCTGAATTCAGAGGATGATCTGTTACAAATGCAACAAAACGCTGTTGCTGCAACAAGAGTGTTTTAATGCAACGGTCCCTGCTCCATTCCCTGAAAGGTACGGTACCGCTTGAGGGCAAAATTATCCGTCATACCGCTGATGTAGTCCAGAGCAAGCTGAATTCGGCTGTACGTACTGCGATCACTGAAGTTTTCGTAGATAAATCGGTAGTTTGAAGAGATAAGGTTGTACATGCGCGGCTTCTTTGGGTTCGTCCGCACAGAATCCTGAAGAACGGCGGGGACGAATTCATCGAGAAGATACGTGATCACATTGTAGCCGATAATCTCTTTCTCAATGATCGATTTATGCGCGAAGATATGATTCCCCAGAGCCTTGAAGGCGCTGCGGATATTTCGCGCGGCGGAGTTTTCCAGAAGATCCCTATCGTAGGACCCGCTGCAGATTTCAGTAATATGACTGCAGAATTCATCCACGGCGGCTTCAATCATAAACCGTTGTACGGCAATGCGAAAGCGCTGCACCGCCAGTTCGAGTTTGTTTTTGTAGGAATTATTGACGTCCCGGTAGAGATCCTGAAAGAGGGTTATAAAATCCTGCTCCTGTTCCTGCAGGGTCATGGAAAGGGGGGTGAGATGTTCCTGCAGAAAGTCGATTATTTCAAAATAGCCGATCAGCCCTTTCTTGCAGGCATCCTCGATATCCGCAATGGAATAGGCGATATCATCGGCCGCTTCCAGCAAAAATGTGAGCGGATAGCGCCCGGACAGGGAAAACTCCCCGGCAATATCAGCGTAATCCTGAGATTCGGAGGCAAAAAAGCCGAATTTCTTACGGCTGAGCCCGGCCCCGGAGCGGTTGCCTGTAAGAGAACTGACCGGATACTTGACGATTGAAGCCAGAACGGCAAAGGTCATGTTCATGCCTTCGCGATCTTTGATATAATGCAGCTTGCGCAGTACCCGGAAGGTCTGGACGTTTCCGTCAAAGTTGAGAATATCCTGCTTC
The DNA here is from genome assembly GCA_051745065.1 of Fibrobacterota bacterium. Classification (GTDB taxonomy): domain Bacteria; phylum Fibrobacterota; class Chitinivibrionia; order Chitinivibrionales; family Chitinivibrionaceae; genus Chitinivibrio. The sequence continues at coordinate 11,794 of JBNJDQ010000046.1, read as the reverse complement.
TGCTGTTTACTTAGATCCTGGGCAATATCAGAGTTTTCGGCAAAAAAATTGCGGAAATAGCTCTGAATCGCCCACTCACCGAAATGACCGAAGGGAGGATTTCCAATGTCGTGCACCAGGCCTGCCGTTGCGAGAATGGACGGGATACAGCCACGCTTTTCTTCGCTGAGAAGCCCGTCATCGATGAGCCGGTTTTCCACGGAAAGACCGATGGAACGCCCCAGGGAGGAAACCTCGATGGAATGGGTCAGACGGGTGCGGACAAAGTCGCCTTTATCCAGCTGAAATACCTGGGTTTTATCCTGCAGTCGCCGAAAGGATGAGGAAAAAACAACCCGGGAGAAATCATTCTCAAAGGGATTTCGCTGATCTTCTGCTCGCTGAACAGAATTGCGAAAACGCCGGTCTTTCAGATAGGCATCAAAGAATTTCACAAAAACCTCGCAGAAATACAGGGCAGGGGGTTTTCCCCTGCGGCTGTTGTATTAGTCACGGCGGATAAAAACGTGATTCTCAAGCTCTGCCGTGGTGGTGATACCGATGTAGGAGGCTCCCACCTGGGCACCGTAGTTGCCCGAAAGAATCACAATGTATTCATCCTCGGCAAAATTGAGATGTTCCGTAATTCGTTTGATTGCGTTCTTGAGGGCTTTATCTGTGACGGGCTGCGTACTGCCGTCGTAAAAGAAGGGGGTTACCCCAAAGGAGAGAGCCAGGGAACGGGCTACTTCATCGTTGTAACACAGGGCGTAGATATGCGTATTACCGCGGTATCCCGCAAGATTACGCAGGGTTCTGCCGCTGTCCGTATCTGCAATAATCGCCTTGGCTTCCAGGCGATTGGCCGACTCAATCGCGGATTTGCATAAATATGCCGATACTTCCGTATTGAGGGTAATCGGATTGATATCGGAAAAGGGCTTGAGATCTTTTTCCACTTCAATGGCAATGTCGCTCATCACACGGATTGCTTCGATGGGGTAGCGGCCGAAGGCGGTTTCTCCGCTCAGCATTACTGCATCGGCTTCATCGTAGATTGCATTGGCCACATCACTGACCTCCGCCCGGGTCGGGTTGGGGCTTTTCAGCATGGAATGCAGCATCTGGGTTGCAATAATCACGGGTTTGCGCTTATCGATACATTTGCGGATCAGCTTTTTCTGAATCGAGGGAATTCGTTCACGGGGGATTTCCACGGCCAGATCACCGCGGGCAACCATGATGCCGTAGGAATGATCCAGAATCTCATCGATATTATCAACACCTTCCTGATTCTCAATCTTGGAGATGATGCGGCAGTTCTTCTTTTTGTTGGTAATGTAGGATTTTACATTGAGAAGATCCTGCTTGTTGCGTACGAAGGAATGGGCGATAAAATCGACATCCAGTTCGACGGCAAGCTTGAGATATTCCTTGTCCTTTTCCGTCAGAGTGGGCAGGTTGAGGTGCACATTGGGCACGTTGACACTCTTTTTCCCCTTGATTACGCCGTCGTTGAGGGCAACACAGGAGAGACGGTCCCCAACCTTGGAGTTCACCACAAAGGAGGTTTCCCCGTCATCGATAAGGATGTGGCTTCCCACGGGAACTTCCTCTACAAAATGGGTGTAGTTTGCATGGATTGTATCACCGGAGAAGGGTATTCCGGGGCGGCCGGCAAAGAAAATTGTATCCCCAGTTGTGACGGTAATTTCCTTTTCCGCATCAGTTGTGCGGACTTCCGGCCCCTTGGTATCGATCATAATGGCGATCTTTTCTGAAACAGAGCGCACGTTATCAATAACGATCCGGGATACATCCGGTGTCTGATGGGCCGTATTAATGCGTACGACATTCAGACCGTTTTTATAAAGTTCCAGAATAAAATCGGGGCTGCATTTTTCATCAGAGATTGTCGCCACAATTTTCGTCCGTTTTCTCGGGCTTTCAGGAAGGTGGTCAAGTGTTCTCATACAATCGTTCCCTTATTTTTTCGGTTTATTCATCTTACGTAATCGTATGTTTTCCGGTGTTATTTCAACCAATTCGTCATCGTTTATCCAGGCGATGCAGTCTTCGAGAGTCATTTTGCGGGGCGGAATCAGGGTAACTGCTTCATCAGCACCGCTGGAACGGACGTTGGACAATTTCTTTCCCTTGGCGGGATTGACCAGCATATCCGAGTGTCGGCTGTTTTCTCCGACAATCTGTCCCTCATACACGGGTTCTCCCGCATCCATGAAGAGTGTACCACGATCCTGCAGATTTGCAAGGGCGTATGCAATGGAGGCGGCACTTTTTTCCATGGAGACCATAGCACCGTTGGAACGATTGCGGATATCGCCGCAAAAAGGACCGTATTGGTGAAAAACGTAATTCATGATACCCATACCCTGGGTGTCGGTCATGAACTCCGCCCGATAGCCGAGTAGACCCCGTGTGGGAATATGATAGATCAAACGGGTCAGGCCGCCCTCCATCTGAATCATATTGACCATCTTACCGCGCCGCTGGTTCAACTTGTCGATAACGACACCGCTGAAATCACCGCTGACATCAATGGTAACCTCTTCATAGGGTTCCTGCTTCTGTCCGTCCACCTCTTTAAAGATTACCTGGGGCCGGGTTACCTGCAGTTCATACCCTTCGCGGCGCATGGTTTCAATGAGAATGGAAAGGTGGAGTTCGCCGCGGCCGGAGACTTTATATCCCACCCGATCCGTCAGTTCCTCCACATGAAGGGCGACATCGGAGAGGGTTTCCTTGGCAAGGCGTTCGCCAATATGCCGCGAGGTGACATATTTTCCCTCTTTTCCGGCCAGGGGGGAGTCATTGGGAATAAAATTCATGGAGATTGTGGGCGGGTCAATCTCAATCGGCATGAGCGGGATGGGTTCCTGCCGGCTGGTGAAGGTTTCCCCCACAGTGACGTTATCCATGCCCGCCACGGCGATGATCTCACCGCAGACGGCGGAATCCGCTACAATCTTCTGATTCTTTTCAAACTTATAGATTTTGCTGATACGCGTGGGGTTCAGGGTGCCGTCTCTGCGTGAAAGGGCAACCTCCTGATTCACGCGAATCGTTCCGTTGGTAACCTTGCCGATGGCCAGACGCCCGAGAAAGGGAGAGTAATCCAGGGAGCTTATCAGCAGCTGCAGCGGCCCTTCGGAATCACCGGTTGGGGCGGGCAGTTCTTTGACGATGGAATCAAAAACCGGCTGCATATCCCGGCCCTCTTCATGGTGATCATACATGGCATAGCCGTTTTTGGCGGAGGCATAGACCACGGGAAAATCGAGTATATCGTCGGGGGCGTCCAGTTTCACAAAGAGGTCAAAGACCTGATCGAGGACCCATTCGGGACGTGCCGAGGGTTTATCGATTTTATTGATAACAACGACCGTGGGAATATCAAGGGCCAGGGCTTTTTTCAGGACAAAGAAGGTTTGCGGCATGGGGCCTTCCTGTGCATCAACCAGAAGAAGGGCGCCATCGGCCATTTTGAGTACCCGCTCCACCTGTCCGCCGAAATCGGCGTGCCCCGGGGTGTCAATAATATTGATGTAGTGATCTTTATACCGAAAACCGCCGCTCTTTGAGGTAATGGTGATTCCGCGTTCGCGCTCAATATCCATGGAGTCCATGAGCCGTTCCGTGGGCTGTTCATGGGCGTCGAAGATGCCGCTCTGTTCAAAAAGTTTATCGACAAGTGTGGTTTTCCCATGGTCTACGTGGGCGATGATTGCTACGTTCCTGATCTCTGTCTGTTTCATAGGTTCCGGATAGTCCTTACCGTTGAGTACGCCGAATTACAGAGCATAAAATATATGCCTCCCGGCAATTCGCAGATAAATTGTTGAGTAATTACAAAAGAATGACAGTATGGCAATACTCTCCGAAGAATCTCAGATGACCTCACCGAAATTATCGGTAATGAGTTTGGTAAGGTCGTCAAGGGTTTCGGCCTCGTCATCTCCGTCAACGGTAATTGTGAGAAGCGTTCCGTATACAGCGGAGAGCATCATAATATCCATAATGCTTTTTCCGTTAATCTCCATATCTTTGGTGGAGATTGTCACGGAGGAGCTGTGCGTTTGAGACAGTTCCACTATCATGGCTGCGGGGCGTGCATGTATTCCGTCGTCGGCAGTTACTTTAAATTGTTTCTTCAGCATATCAGTCAAGTCCCTTCTTTTCTCCGAATCCCAGTTTTATCCGCAGTTTCAGCCCCTTTGAATCGGTTACCGCGACAAGGGAGTCCACCGCAGTAAGAGTACGGGAAAGCTGATCTGTCAGATCAGACCGGTTGATCAGACGTGCCACGGTTCCATCACCGCTGTCGATCTTACGGCTGACCCCCTTCAGATGCGTGAGGGTTGTATCGAGCTCCTGCTCCAGGAGCAGGGCCCGACGGGAAAGTTCTGCACCGTTATCTGCAAGGGTTTGAATGTTCTCCCGGTTGTCGGTGGTAATCATGCGCAGCATGGCGCTGGTTTCCTTCAGATCCCCGATAAGGGCGGTCAGGTCTTCGTCGTTGCCGTCAAGAAAATTTTCCGTCAGAGCGGTAATCGTATCGATCCGATCGACCTGATCATCGAAAAAAGCAATGAATTTGGGTGATGCAACGGTCTGATTTACCATGTGTTCCACTGTGTCCACAAGGCCCGTGGCCTGTTGGAGAATATCTCCGAACATACCGATGGCCTCGGCAATACCGCTGTCAAAATCACCGTCGATGTAAATGGTATCCTCTTCGGTGTCGGGCGTGCGGGCACTGCCTCTGCTGCGAAGAGATATCTCCAGGGTTCGTTCCCCCAGAAGGCCGACATTCTTGATGGTAATTCGGCTGGAATCAGTTAAGGTGACCTCTGAATCAAGGCCAAAGGCCACGGCAACTTTCTCGCCGCGAAGATATATTTTTTTTATGCTTCCCTTCTTGACGCCGTTTACCGTCACGGGATCGCCGGATTTGAGACCGCCGATATTGGTAAATACCGCGGTGTATCCATGGTGACTGCTGCCGAGTTTGATATCCTTGAGCCAGATGACGCCGCCGAACATAATGAGTATGGCGGTTATGATTATCAGGCCCACGCTGAAATCAGATTTTTTCGCCCGCAAACAGGTGCCTCCTCAAAAAAGAAACTGACAGCAGAAACTGCTGTCAGTAATATATAACAGGTAAAAATTCAAATGAGAGTAAGAATTAATTATGAGCCTTCTTAATCTCGTTTTTCTTTTTCAGCTGTCGGGTAATTTTCTCCAGGGTTTCATCAAAGGCTTTTACCATGTTTTCCTCCTGATTTGAGGATTTGGCCGCAAGATTTGCTCCGTCAGTGCTTACAATTATTTCAACGATATCTTCGGGGCCGCTCTTGTGCTCCACTTTATCAAGGATTACATGGGCAGAAGTGATGCCGTCGTGAAACTTACTGAGAGATTCAACGTCCGCAATAATGAAATCCTGGGTGCCTTCCGAAAGGTGTCTTTCGTGGCGTTTGGTAATTTGTACATTCATCGTAACCTCCTGTTGTCAATCATGTGACCCATACTACAGGGCCAACCTCATTAGTATATATTATTTCCCCAAAATGTCTACAGTTTTTTATGTTCATCCCTCAAAAAGGTTTTTCAGACAGGAGAGATACAGGGTATGGTGATTCCACAGAAATATCTTTTACAGACGATGTTCTGCGCGGTGGGAAAAAAGATCTTCTGCCCGGTATGAGCTGCGGGTGTAGGGGGATGCCTGCACCAACTCAATCCCCCGGCTGCGCGCATAGCGGGCCCAGGCGGCAAATTCCGCCGGGGTGGGAAAGCGGGCAACGGGCACAGCGCTGTCCCGGGGCGCCAGATACTGACCGATGGTCAGAATCTGTACTCCGGTGTTACAGAGATCATCAATTGTTTCCTGTATGTCCCGATCAGTTTCGCCCAGACCAAGCATGAAGCCGCTTTTTACGGGAATTCCCGATTGCGCACCCTGTGCCAGAACCGCCATGGAGCGATCGTAGGACCCTTCCGGGCGGTATCTCTCAAAGAGGCTTCGGGGCATCTCGATATTATGGTTGAGGCAGTCCGGACCGGCGGCAATGATGGTGTTCAGAGCGTTCATATCCCCCTGCAGATCCGAGATAAGCAGTTCCACCGCTGCTGCGGGGCATCGTCTTCGCAGGGCCGAAAGTGTCCGGAGCAGATGCTGTGTGCCGCCGTCCGCAAGATCATCGCGTGTGGTCATGGTGATAACAACGTGTTTGAGTCCGAGGGCTGCAGCAGCTTTGCCAATACGAATGGGTTCCTGCTTATCGGGAGGCTGCAGGCTGCGGGCGGCAATGTTGCAGAACCGGCAGGCCCGGCTGCAGCCGGGGCCGAGAATCATGAACGTTGCCGTGCCCCGGCTATAACATTCATTGCGATTGGGGCAGGCGGCAGCATTGCAGACCGTTTCCACACCGTATTTCTCAAGGATGTGCGAAACCTTGTGCGCTGCCCCGGCCGGTCCGGCACTGCGCCGCAAAAATGCGGGGAGTCTACTCATAGCTTTTACGCATGCGCGCTGTGGGGATCCCCAGCTGATCCCGGTATTTGGCAACCGTCCGCCGTGCCACGGAGAAACCCGCATCCTTCAGGGCCGCGGAAAGCTTTTGGTCCGACAGGGGGGTGCGCTGATCTTCCTTTTCCACAAGATCCTTTATGATGTTTCTGATTTTCGTGCTGGAAACATCCCTGCCGGAACTGTCTGTTCCCACGGAGGAACTGAAAAAGTATTTGAGTTCAAAGAGCCCGTAGGGTGTTTCCACGTATTTTCCATTGGTGACGCGGCTGACCGTGGAGGCATTGAGATCAGTGCGGTCGGCAATCTGCTGAAGTGTCATGGGGCGCAGCTGATTTTCATCTCCGTTTTCGAAGAAGTCCTTTTGAATATCAATGATGGTATCCATAACCCGAAGCATGGTGCGCTTTCGCTGTTCCACTGCTTCAATCAGCCATTCGGCACTGTTGAACTTCTCCTGCAGGAAGCGTTTTACCTCTTTATCATCGCGGTCGCGGATGCGGTCGGAATAGGAGCGGTTTATCGCCAGATCCGGCAGAAACCGGTCGTTGATGATACTGATCCACCGGTGATCTTCGTAGATAACCACCAAATCCGGGCAGATTGTATGCTCTGCACTGCCCCCGTCGGCGAATTCGCTGCCGGGTTTTGGATCCAGCAGGCGAATTTCCTCCATGGCTTCGCTGACGATGTTCTGTGCCACATCAAGACCGCGGGCAATGGCGGGAATCTTCATTTTTTCAAATTCATCCCAGTAATCACGTATGATTTGACGGGCGAGGGGGGTCGCCCTGTCACGCCGCTCCAACTGAAGCAGGAGGCATTCCTGCAGAGACCGGGCACCGACCCCGGCGGGTTCAAGGCTCTGGATGCGCGCAATGCCCTCTTCGGCTTCGTCCGGAGTGACGCCCGTTATGGAGCAGATCTCCTCTTCGGGGATCTTCAGATATCCCGCCGTATCAAGGGAGCCGATGAGAAATTCTGCCAGAAGCCGCTGTCTTTCACTGAGCTTCTTTTCACGAATCTGAGCAGTCAGATGGGTTTCAAGAGTGTCCGTATAGGTTTGCAGAGACCGGGCATACTCCCGTTTCTTCAGGTAGTCTTCATCGGAACCGGAGTCGCCGCCCAGGTCGTAGGAGTATTCAAAGCCGTCTTCCAGGGTACTTCCCGTGGCTTCATCTTCTGAGAAATCGAGGTTCTCATCAAAATCCGCCTCCTCCTGTTCAGGGAGCTCCTCTCCTTCGTCGGATTCGGTATCCATACGCTCCAGAAAGGGGTTCTGGCTCAATTCCTCCGCAATTTGCTGTTCCAGCTGAATATTGTTGACCTGCAGGAGTTTTAACGACTGTATCATCCGCGGGGAAAGTTTCTGCTGCATCTGCAGATCTGCGGACTGCCCCATTCCAAGATCCACGGTATACCTCTGTTCGGTTAAATAGTTCTGACCCTTGTAATTCCATTGGGTACAAACTGCCCTTTGCAGGCAGTGCGCACGGCAGAAAAATACATAAAAACACCCCCCGTGAAAAGGGGGTGCCCCGATGGTCTGTCGGGGTGAGTTTCTCTCAGACGCCGGCCTCATTGAGTGAGTTGATGACCGTTCGGATCCCGTCAATCAGGCGGGGGTGAGTATATTCAAAGCGTTCCATGGCATTTTTGATGGCTCCGGCGATCTGCCGGTGATGGCGGAAAGAGAGTTCTCCCGGCTCTTCCAGGGCGGGGGAAATCTGTTCAATCAGCTCCCGGCCGGCATCACTCTGCTCAACCTCCGGATGTTTCTGTATTTCCTTCTGTACTTTTTTCAGATCATTTCTCAATGATTCCATTTCAACCTCCTTGGGGATGAATGTATAATATACCATAAAAACAGGCGGGAGTCATCCGGGAAGTGTGTTCAGGGCAAATGCCGCGTTTACACTTCAGAGTGGTTCCTCCCGATGTTCATAGATTATATTATATACACATGAGTAGCAAAGATAATGCCCCTGTGGCAGAACAGAACGAGGAAGATCATGAGTTTAAGCAGACATCTTCAGTCTCCGGAGGTTCTCTCCGATATACGGGGTCGTTCTTTCGCAGAGATTAAAGAGATAATTCTTGACCTGGGGCGGCAGTGGTATCGGGACAACCCCGCAGAAACTGAGCAGATACGGGCAAACCTGACCGGTTTGGGTATCTCCTTTGACGAAGACGATCTGGAAGAGATCCGTCGGGGTATCTGTATTCACTATGCCGAAAAAATCATGGCCCTGTCCTGTTCACCGGCGGAGTTTTCCCGTTTTCTGCAGGAGCATGTCGACTGGAAGGATGCGCAGAATACCCTTGCCTCCTGCGCGGATGAGTCGGGTATTCTTATTGCAACCCCTCATTTCGGCGCAGTGGAATTTGCCACGCCCTCCCTGTCGCGCATGGGGCACCGGGCCAATGTGGTGCTGAAGTTCAGTACGGAACAGCTTTCACAAAGCATTCGTGCCTATGCCGACCGCATGGAGCAGCAGGGGGATTTTGCACCAATCAACTTTATTGAACTGGGCCGGGCCGGCACCAGCGGCGCCATGGATATGTATGCTGCTCTGCGGCGTAAAGAGGTCCTTTTTACGGTTTTTGACGAAGAAACCGAATATTCCCGGCCTGTTCCTTTTATGGGGACACGGGTTCTTGGCGGCGCCGGACTGGACCGTCTGCTCAAAACCGCCGGCTCTTTTACCCGTGTTTTTACGGTGTTCATGCTCCGCGAAGAGGATGATACCTGCAGAATGATTCTTAAAGAAGTTGATCTCACCCGGGGAGATCCTATCGGGCAGATGTACGGGTATCTTGAGGAGATACTCCAAAATCACCTTCATCAATGGTACTTTCTTCATGAAGAGGTTCCTTTTGTCAAATAAAGATGCAGTACTCATCGGCGGCGGATACGGCGGAATCGCAACGGGGATTTATCTGCAGCAGCAGGGGTTCACTACCCTTATCTGTGAACAGTCTTCCCTGCCCGGGGGTGTTTCCACGGCATGGCGGCGTGGCGCGTATCTCTTTGACGGTGCAACCAACTGGGTTGCCGGATCATCCCTGACCAGTTTTCTCCATACCATGATGTCCGAAGTCATCAGTTTCGAGGATCTCAGCTTTATCTATCCGGAAGAGTTCATTGAGATCCATTATCAGGGGGAGCATTTTACGGTGTACAGCGATCTGGATCGCCTGCGGCAGGAGATGACCAGAATCGCCCCGGAGGATGCTTCGCATATTAATCACTTTATTCAGGCGATTGAAGAGCGCAAACAGGTTTCCATCCCCTTTGATACCCCTCCTGATATGGCAACCCTGCGCAGAAAGATATTTCTTCTTCTGGAAAATCGCCGTTTCTTTACGTCCTTCCTCAAATGGAAGAGCACCTCTGTCAGGTCCTTTGCTCAGAAATTCCGCAATCCCAATCTTCGGGAGATGTTTCTGCGGATGTTTCCCCACCATGAGGGGTTCTCCATGTTTGCGGTAATTTCCACCCTTGCCTGGCACAGTCTCAGTGCAGCAGGCTATCCCGTAGGCGGCTCGGAACGGCTGCTTGAGGTGCTGATTGAAAAATACCGTGCCCTTGGCGGCGAATACCGCCTGAAATCACCTGTTGCTTCAGTGCAGATTGAAGACGATACCGCCCGGGGCGTGGTCCTGAAAGACGGCAAAGAGATCACTGCTCACCGTGTTATCGCGGCCTGTGACGGAATGTACACTGCAGAAACACTTCTGCAGGGAAACTATCGCAATCGCGGCCTGGAGAAGAAACTCAAAAAGCCTGCCCGCACCTATCCGGGGCTTTTCCAGCTCTCTCTGGGTGTGAAGGGACGCCTGACGGGGCTGCGCCATAAATACAATATTGAACTCTCCCGCCCCGTGCGGACAGCCGCATCGGAGATGTGTTCCGACATGATGGTTCGTGTCTGTCCGGCCTCGGCAGGCTTTGCTCCGGCGGGGCATACCGTCCTGATTGTGCACCAGCGTATCGATGATGTTGAGTACTGGATTAATCTGCGAAAACGTGACCGCGATGCCTATGAGCGTGAGAAAGAACGCCTGAAGGATGTTCTCCTGCGCGAGGTGGAAAACTTCTTCGGGCCTCTGGAAATCGAACGCAGTGATACGGCAACGCCGGCAACCTATGTGCGCTACACCAACATCTACCGTGCAAGCTATCAGGGGTGGCAGCCGACACCTTCAGAAATCGGCAATGATATTCCCGCAACCTTTGAGGGGCTGAATAATTTTTACCTCACCGGTCAATGGGTGGCTCCCGCCGGCGGAATTACCGGGGTGATCCGTGTGGGACGTCATCTCTGTCAGCATATCTGCCGTGAAGAGGGAATCCCCTTCTCCCACGACTGATCTGCTTTTTTCCTGCGGGAGGCTGATCTGCCTTCGGCGATGATCCAAAAAAAGAAACCGCCCCCTGTTTTGTCTGCGGAGCGCTGAAGCAGACGGGGACGGTTTCTTTTTCTGTTTTTGCGTGGTATTCGGCTTAGAGCTCTTCGTACTTTTTCATCAGCGCTGAATCAGAAGAAAGGGCAACACGTATTCTCTGGAAATCCTCAGATGTCATGCCTTCCTCGGAAAGAATTGTATCAACCTGGTCTTCCATTTCTTTCTGAAAGCTGCTGATACGTTTCTGTACTTTACTGATCTTTTTCTTTTCCTCTTCTGTGGGCTGTGCACTTTCCTGCTGTGCTCCCTGTGCTCCCTGTGCTCCCTGTGCTCCCTGCTGCTGGGCTGCCATTATTTCCGAATAGCGCTGCATAGAGAGTCCTTCTGCCTTAATTGCTTCTGTCATTTTCTTTTGAAGATCCTGCTGAGCAGTCATGAGGCGCGAATTTGCTTTCTTGAATGACTTCAGCTCTTTGGTGGAAACATCAGCCTGCTTTTTGGGAGCCTGCTGCTGCATTTCAGGACCCTGCGGACCCTGGGAAGAAGGTTCTGCAGTAAGGGAAAATATCATACCGGTCATGAGAGTCGCTATTACTGTTGTGAGAGTTGTCTGCAGTCGCATACAATTCCTTTCATTAAATTATTCAGGTTTAAATCAGCGCTCATATTGACTCCGTTTGCCTCCCAGTAAATATTAAGTCCTGTGCGAAGTTTTTCTGAAATAATTTCCACGCCCGCTTTCGGAAGGAGGTACCGCGCTGTATCCGGGAGGTCATTTATTCTTCAGGCAAATGACATTGCGCAGATCCGAGTGGAGCACGTCTTCAAGTTCATGCTCCGTGGAGGAAT
>JBNJDQ010000045.1:0-15701 GCA_051745065.1 Fibrobacterota bacterium | reverse complement strand
TAGATCCCCGGAGTGATATGCGTGAGGTTCAGAATGGTGTTCTTTCTCAGCTCGCGGCGATGCAGTATTTGGCGTCCCTGCAGGGAGTAGATACTCAGGGAACGTGTTCCGCCGTCGGTGATGTGTATGCGTCTATCACGATGAATGATTCCGGAAGAGCTGTTTTCATGGCTGAGCGTATTCAGCAGGGGAGTGGAATTGAAGATATACTGCAGTGCACCGCCCACGTTGAGTTTTCCGTAGCCCCATGAGGTATAGCTGTTCGAAGTGAATGGCCCCGTAATTTCGTCGGAAAGAGCACTTTCCTGCAGGGCCCTGCGTAATGTATCAAGAGTGAGTTCGGGCTTCAGCTGCAGAAGAAGAGCGACAGTCCCCGTTGTGTAGGGGGTTGCCATGGAGGTTCCCGACATGGAGCCCCAGGAGTATGTGCGTGTATCTGTAGTTCTCTGATAGGCAATGCGGGTTGTATCTGTTTCCGCAAAGGAGTTGTATGCCGAAATCAGGGTGCGTCCCGGGGCGGTGATCTCCGGTTTCTGCCGCTGATCAATGGTCGGTCCGATAGAGGAGAAGAAGGATTTTTGGTTGAGCCGGGGCGTAGGGGAGTGAACATCCGTGACCAGGGAGTCGAATATATTATGGAAAACCCCGCGGGAGGTAAAGGCCCCCACGGTCAGCGCTCCGCGGCTGCAGCCGCCGCCGTCAATAATGGTATAGTTGGTGTCCCCGGCCGTATACCCCGGTCTGTTAAAGCTTTGAAAATTGCTGTAGGAGGAGTTCCAGCCGTGGAGCTGTCCGCCGTCCGCATGGACGGCAAAGTCCAGGGCAAATTTCTTATACAGGTCACTTCGGTTGTTCTTGACGGTAAAGAGGATGTTTGCCTTTCCGTTGTGGGGATTAATCTCTTCGGAGTTGCCCAGAATCGTGAGGGTGCAGCCCGGCATAAGGACGGCTGTATCGGAGACGGTGTCGGGGAAAGAGCCGCTCCAGAGTGGCGTATGACTGCTGTCTGAGAGAGAGAATGCGGCCAGTTCCATGCGCAGATTCTGTGGATCATCGAACCAGAAATCAATATGCTTGTCTTTCCAGGGAATATCGATGAATGTTTTCAGGCTGTCTCCGGGACCGAACACCTTTTCCACATGCTGATTTTTGTCGCCGCTGTTGCCGCCGGCCGTGACAATGATACGCCCGGGGCCGGTCAGTTCTTCGTAGGTTCTTTCGATGTATGAGCTGCCGTCATGGGGGCCGGTGGACGAGCCCAGGCTGAGATTGACCACGGCGGGCATGTCGAGGGAATCGGCCAGATCGAAAATATACCGTACGCCGTCGGCGATATCCTTTTCCCAGAAGGTTGTTGAAACAAATACAAAGGTGCATTCCGGTGCAAGACCGCTGAGGGTGGTATCAACAGCACTGCCGCCGATTATGCCCGCCACATGACTGCCGTGTGAGCCTTCGGTGCCGGTGGAATGTTGAATTTTGTCAAGATCATCGCGACGGTATTCACTGCCGATTTCATAGGGGGCAGGAGGTGTGCCGCCCGAATCGTTCTGGTCCCACACGGCAAAGATCCGGGCTGCGCCGCTGCTGTCACGAAATGCGGGGTGGGTGTAGTCGAACCCACCGTCAATAACACCCACAAGAACACCTTCTCCCCTGAGCGGGCTGTCATTGATGATATTGACCGGGGCACTGTTGGTTTTTGCCTTGGCTGAATCCATGAGCGGGCCCAGCCGGCGTGAGCCTTCAATGTATCCGCCCTGTGACCGCCGGGGCCTGTACTCACGGGCTTCGATCCGTGTGTAAGCCCGTTCAGAGGGAATAATCAGGGGGGCACGGCTTTGTTCGCGGATCTGCTGCTGTGCAAGGGGGGACAGGGCCGCCTGGAGACAGGTGACAAGGGCAGAAAGCAGAATGCCTGTTTGTTTCATCAGTATCCTCACAGCTTTTTTTAATAATATACACATATTACAGCAATCTGCAGGGAATAGCCGTGTTTGCTGCAAAGAACTTTTGGGCGGGTACCTGAAGCCCTGTGTGGCGGATGTGGGGTGAAAGGGGAATTTTACTTGCACGGAAGCAATTCTATTGTATACTGTATACTCCATTCTGAATCAAAGGACTATGAGTGAAATACCACAGCACATTAAACCGAATCTGGCAGAATGCAGTCACGGAATACGGTGATCATCCGGCCCTGATATATTCCGGAACCGAGTTTCAATACGATCGGGACTATGAGTATACCACTCTGAGTTACCGGCAGATGGAAGAGCGGGTTATCAATATCGGTGAAGGTCTTGCGTATATCGGTCTAAAAGAGGGGAACCGTATTGCCTTTCTTTCTGAGAACAATTCACGCTGGCTTATTTCAGAACTGGGGGTCATTGGTAACCGCGGAGTGACGGTACCTCTTTCACCGAAAATGCCCGTTGAACAGGTACAGGATATTTTTGCTGATCTTTCTGTGCGTATTGTCTTTGTGGAAAACTACGATGTTCTCGCCCGGTATCGGGAATGCATCGATCGTACGGATTCGGTCAAGGCCGTCGTTGTAATGGCGGAGGAGTATATTTCCGTTGATGAATACGACGGAAAAACAACCTTTGCCTTTGAACATCTTCTGCAGATCGGTGAAGAGAGCAGGATTTTCAGGATTTTCCGGGATCGCCGTGAACGTTCCCGGGCGGAGGATCCCGTGAGTATTCTGCATACTGCCGGGACGGAGTCGGCGCCCAAAGGGGTTATGCTTCGTCACTGCAATATTGTGCATAATATCAATCTGACCGGCGACGGGATCGCCCTGACTCCCGGGGAAAGTTACATGTCTGTTCTGCCGGTCTGGCATTGTCTGGAGCATACTCTGCAGTACATTTTCCTCAGCAGCGGGGCAGCTGTTAATATTGTGAATGATCACCGCTACTGGCATTACATGGAAGATATGCGCCCCAGCTGTGTTGCCGGATTTCCCCATAACTGGACAACCATATTCAAGAGCATTGTCCGCCGATTGGACGCCTCCGGGCGGGGTGGATTGTTCAACCGTCTTTTTGAAGCGAGCCGTCTGCGCCTGGCCGGAAGAAGCGGGTTTATCCGCAAATGCCAGAGTGTTCTTGCGCGCATGCTTTTCTTTAAAGGTCTTAAGGCCAAAACCGGTGGAAACCTGCGCTTATGTATTGCCGCGGATGGTCACCTGCCGCATTATGTGGAGGATCTTTTCGCTGTATTGAATATTCGTCTTGTTAAGATATATTCTCTTACGGAAGCCTCTGCCATTGCTGCGCTTCGGGCCCAGCGCCGTAGGCCGGATTACTCCTGCGGAGAGGGGCTGCCTGAAACGGATATCCGTATTGCTGCAGATCAGCCGGATGGTGCAGATCAGCCGGATGGTGCAGGTGAAGTATGCGTGGCCGGTCCGCAGCTCACTGATGGATATATTCGGGGGGCGTCTGGCTCAACCTTTGAGGACTTCGATGGTCAGCGCTGGCTGCGGACGGGAGATCGCGGAAGTATCCGGAATGGACAGCTGCATCTGAACGGAAAGGTTCGCGCACCTCTGATCACGACAGGTCGCGGCCCTGTCAGTCCGGATGTTCTGGCCGGTGAGTATGCCCGGTCTTCCCTTGTTGATCAGATTTTTGTATATTCCCGTGCGGAGGACGAGATTACGGTACTTGTCGTTCCGAATGAAACGGTCGTACGAGGTCTCCTGCCGAAAAAAGGGCGTTATTCCCATGGAGATATCCTTACCAGCAGAGTTGCCCGCGGCCTTGTCCGGGATGATCTTGCACGAATATCCCGTCAGGAAAAGCTTTCCGCAGTACCGGAGACGGTCCTTCTTTCCGAACCCTTTTCAATCGAGGCGGGGGAGATCACCTGCACCGGAAAATGTGTGCCCTCGGTTCTTTCGGCGAAAGTGGCGGATATTCTTGCCGCAGACGCAGGGGAATGAACGTATTTTAGGGAAAAAGGACTGAATGTGCTATGAAAGAGTATTCTCTGTATCTTTTCGATTGTGACGGAACCTTAATCGATACGTCGGAGCTGATTTTTCAATCATACCGCAATACCTGCGGTGAACTGCAGGGTGATATTCCTTCGCGGGAAGCGGTCTATTCTTCAATTGGTATTCCCCTGCGCAAACAGATGGAGCTTTTTCTGGGGCCGCTCTCCGATGCACAATACGATCATGCACAGAAAATACATATGGAATATCAGCTCCGTGCGGCTGCGAAATATCTCGTTCTCTTTGACGGTATCGCAGAAACGCTTGAAGAACTGCGGAAGCGGGGAAAACATCTGGCAGTGGTAACGTCCCGGCGCCGGGCGTCTCTTGTGGAGTATCTGCGCCTTATGAAGATTGATTCTTTCTTTGAAGTGCTGATATCTCCGGAGGACACCGATGAGCATAAACCTGCTCCCGAACCTGTAGAAGCGGCATTGCAGGCATTGCCTGCGGGAGATCCTCTCTTTATCGGCGATTCACGGTATGACATCGAATGCGGCAGCCGTGCCGGTGTGGATACGGCTTTTGTGGAGTGGAGTGTTGCCGGTCTGCAGGGTGACCATGCGCCGACTTGGCGAATCACCTGTCCCGGGGATCTGCTGAGCTGAATATGCGTGATGGCGATAATCTTTATCCGGAGCCATTTACGGGCTTTGAACCCAGCTTATGGGACGGCGGAGATCTGCTCAATACCCATGAGAATGTGTATACCACCTCCCGTGTACACGGTGTTTCAGGAGAGATTATTTATCATAACCTTACGGATGAGATAAATCAGGACCTTCCGTTCCTGGATAAGATCCTCCTTGAATATCAGATCGCTTCGCGGGGGTATGCACTCTTTTCTGTTCGTGACATTTTCGAAGCACCGTACAGTTTTTCCGATCACAGTAATGGAAATATTGCCGGGGAACTTGGCGAACGTATTTCCCGGCGCATTGTCAAATATTTCCTCAAACATCTTTCTGCCCAGGGACGAACGGGAGGGATCTTTGACCGCCGCTTTAACCCCAAACGAAAGAACGGGTATATTGTCGCGCACACCGGGGAATACCTGCTGAAGATACTCAATTACCCCAATCTGGTTATCCTGCAGCGTCAGGCGCAGGCGGGGTGGGATTACACGGGGATTAAGGAGCTTGACGGGCTTTTTGATTACCGTATCAACGGTCAGCGCCATATCCTTGTTCTGGAGACCAAGCTCGATAAGATTCAGATTGATGAAAGAAAGCTGATTACAAACCTGTTCCGCCCCCTGGAGGAATTGATCCCTCACGCACAGTTCCATTATATCCTCTTTTCCAGCGAAGCTGCTCTCTATCGAAAGGTACGAAAGTATCGCCTCCTGAAGGAAAAACCTGTTCAGATCTATAAATATCTGCGTCAGCACGGTGTTTCAACCTTGTTTATGACCTTTAATGAGAGTCGTTCTGAGTTTGATCGAATGGCGGCACATCTCTCCAACCAGTACCGTCACATCGGATATCGAAAAGTCGATTTTACCGGACGCATCGTGATGCATGACGGAAAACTGGCTCTCTACAATAACGGTGAGGATCCCTTCCTGTATCTGGAGAAAGATGCAAACAGCGGAATGTGGCGGGAAATCCCCTTTAAACTGGATTAATCTGTTGATATTGTGACAGTTCTATTTTACAATGTGCTTAAAAATCTCTTAACGAGGATAGATATATGAATGTACTTTTTGTTTCATCCGAAGTGGTGCCTCTGGCCAAAACGGGAGGTCTTGCCGATGTGGTTGCAGCCCTTGCGGCAAACTTAAAAGAGCGCGGCCATACCGTTCGGGTTGTTATTCCCTATTACAGTAAGATAAAAGAGACTTCTCCCCATACCGATACGGTGCTTGACTCCATGTGTGTAAAAATGGGCCCCGGAATTGAAGAGTGGTGTGCGGTCCGTTCCATTCGCGGAAACGGTGATGTGGAGGTTTGGCTGATTGAACATGACGGTTTTTTTAATCGTGAAGGTATTTATCATGATGATCAGTTCAATGATTACTGGGACAACCCCAAACGGTACGGTTTTCTTTCCCGCGCTGCTCTGCAGGTGGCCATAGATACGGGCTTTTCTCCGGATATTATTCATGCCAATGACTGGCAGACTGCCCTGGTTGCGGCCTATCAGAAGATTTGGTTCTGGGATAATCCCGTCATCGGCGGTGCGGCATCGGTTCTGACAATCCATAATGCCAGGTATCAGGGCAAATACAGCGGTGAGAATTATCATTGGCTCGGCTTTGACGGATCGCATTTCACCCCCGATAAATTTGAGGATTTCGGAGATCTCAATATGCTTAAGGGCGGTGTCTGGTTTGCGGATATGGTCAACACGGTCAGTCCGACTCATGCGGCAGAACTGACTGCTCCCTATTCCGACTTCGGTATGGAAATACCTCTTTCAAATAAAGGGGACCATTTTCTCGGCATACTCAATGGTGTGGATTATAACGAATGGTGCCCGGAAAACGACAAATTGATTCCGGCACATTTCTCCGTGGAGGATCTGAGCGGAAAGGCCGTGTGCAAAGCTGAGCTGCAAAGGGAGTTTCTTCTGGATGAACGCCCGGACGTGCCGGTTATCGGCATTGTCGGCCGCATGGTTGATCAGAAGGGGTATCAACTGCTTATGCCCGTGATGGATGCAATTCTTGAGAATAATGCTGTACAGTTTGTCATTCTCGGCAGTGGTGATAAAGGTATGGAGTGGTTTTTCGGCGGACTGCCGGCGCGCTATCCGGGGCAGGTCGGTTCCTGGATCGGCTATTCCAACGAAAAAGCCCATCTTATCGAGGCCGGGGCGGATATGTTTTTGATGCCCTCCATTTTTGAACCCTGCGGACTGAATCAGATCTATTCCCTGAAATACGGAACTCTCCCCATTGTCAGAGCGGTGGGAGGTCTTGATGATTCCGTGCATAATTTTGATATTCACCGTAATGACGGAACGGGATTCAAGTTCTGGGACGCTACCCCCGAAGCTGTGCAGGGCACCGTTGAATGGGCCGTGGATACCTGGTACACTCACCCCGATGCCTTCGACTGGCTTCGGCGACGGGCCATGCGTGAGAATTTTTCATGGGAGCTGGCCACAGATTATTATCTGGATTTTTATCGTGAAGCCTTCAATGCCAAGGAGCGTCACGACAGCAGTTTCCAATAATCAGTTGCCTTCTATGACTGTGTATGAAAGAGGCGTCTCCTGCAGGAAACGCCTCTTTTCTTTGATTGGCGGAGAGATGCTTTTTTAGGGAATCAGCACTTTCTGCCGGTAGGTTTTTATTCCTGTGTTGACTGTCAGCACGTACATTCCCGGCGTATATCCCTCTGTGGAAAGAATCGCTTTTGCGGATTGGACTTCCGCATTCTGCAGCAGCTGTCCCCGTGGAGAGAAAAGGCGGACTGTTGCGCGGGAACCGGGCAGGGACGGGAGAATCAGCCGGTTGCCACGAAGCTGAACGGTAATATCCGCAGCCTTTGTGTGTTTTGTTTCTGTCAGGGATTCCGTTGCAGAGAGAGGTACGGGATCTTTACACCAGTTGATAATATCTATTCCGGGCACTACACGAACGTCCGGTTTTTCCAGAGCATACCGAATGACTTCTTCATAGGCTTCCTGCCGGAGGCGGGCTTCTTCGGGACTTCCTGCTTTCTTGGAAGTGAAATTCCCCGTATGTGCTCCCATCATAAAAGGTGCCCGATTGTTGTTGTAGCGCAGATCCAGGTTGTACTTCAGGATTGCCGCAGTTTCGTTTTTGTTGAGCTTCGCCTGATGCCAAAGGTTATAGTCAAAATTGACAAACTTGGCTTTTTCGCGGTTAAACCATTCAATTTCACTTCCGATCTTGTCCAGTAAACTGTGCTCTACACCGTATTGGGCGCACTTGTCATCGGGCGGCACAATAAGAACGTGGTTGGGCAGTTCCCAAAGACCGGGGTATTCATCCAGTTCACTTTTGTCCGGTATGGAATTTGTTTCATCCCATTCCTTGGAATACTTCATCAGGATCGGCCAGACGTCAGAGGCTCCGTTGTCAAGGGTGTAGGGCCAGTAGTAATTTGTCCCGTCCATGTAGTCCTGATGCCCTTCTTCGATACTGCAGTCATAGGTAAAACCCATATCCTGCATGGCGGAAAAGGTCGGATTATCGCAGATCAGAAAGGGGGTCCGAAAGGAACGGATTGAATCAACGGGAATACCGGATCCAAACTCATCGCTGGAGGCCTGTTTCCAGTAGGGAATGCTGTCATTGGATGGGCCGAGGGGCTTGGTAAGCCATGAGTTGCAGGTCTGCATTTCGTTCAGCCATTTTGATTTATCCGGCGGTGTGTTGTTCCATGCGGGATTATGATTCTGGGTATGGTTGCCGATTTCGTGGCCGTCTTCGTAGAGGCGGCGTGTTGCTTTACGCACGAGGACCGGGTTGTCGCCGTTGTAGCCGGAAGCATAATATGTTGTCATATAGAAACTGACCCTGGCCGGTGTACCGTCATAGGTTGCGGCATTGGGCGCAGCCTGGGTCGGATTTTCAAGATCTTTAAAAAACTCTTCAGCCCAGCGCATACCTTCGTGCATGGAGACGATCTCATTCGCCTTGGTAAGTGAATCGCCCGAATAGGCGTTGTCATCGAAACCGATGGTGACAAACTGCGGAACATTTTCCGGGGCAAGCCCGCCGGGGGGTTGTGGCGAGGGATCCAGGGCAATACTCTGAGTACTCAGAATCGCCAGAATACCGATCATGCTCTTTGTAACATTTTTCATAGAGATTTTGCTCCTTAAATTATATCAGCTTATGGTAATCTACATTAAAAGAGGTGTTTTTTCTTTGGATGGTCATGGGTATTGTTGGTATTTGGTTTTTAAAGTTTGCATTTAAATTAAAAATCCTTATCAAAAGACCAGAGGCCTCTTCAGGAGCAGTTTCGTCCCCTGGAATATGTCTTTGCGGGTAAGTCGCTTTTTCTTCTGAAAAGCCGCCGACTCATGGAACCCAGGCAGCAGGCGCTGAGTATGTGCAGTGCATGAGAAATATATTAAACGCTTGTTTAGCAGGAAGCAAAAGAATTATATTAAACACCTGTTTAATTCAGGAGACAGTATTTGGAGAACAGGGAAGAAAAAATACGGGTAGCAGGGGAAACGGTTTTTGTTCGACGCGGATACCGGGGCAGCACTGTACGGATGATTGCCGAAGAAGCGGGAGTAACTCCGGCTCTTATTAACTATTACTTCGGTTCCAAGCGTAGCCTGTACAAGCAGATTGTGAGTACATACGCCAATCGTCTGTACAGTGAGGTAAGTCGCAGTCTGGGAGGAGAGCAGGATATTTTTAAAAAAATCGAGCTCTTTATCCGGTCGCATAATGCCTACCTGCAGAAAAATCCGCATATTCCCGGTTTTGTCTTTTCTGAGATGCGGTCCTGCGGTGATATCTTTCAGGAATGCATGGAAGAAAGTATGATGGTGCAGGACAGAGATCTGCGCCGTGAATTGTACCGTGATATTTCCGCTGCTGTTGCGGAAAAAAAGATGCGCATGCTTTCGCCTCTGCATTTACTGTATAATATTCTCAGCATGAATCTCTTTTATTATCTCTCTCCTCTGCAGAAGGGAAGTGGGCTTACAGGCCAAGCGCGCCGGGAGTTCGAAAAAAAACGCGTCGATGAGATAGTCGATTTGGTTATTGAAGGAATCAGAAAGAAATAACATATACACGAGGTGATTATGGGTTTTGCAAAAAAAATTGTGATACCGGTGGTGCTGGTCATAGTATCGCTTGTATTTGTCGTTGTCATGGTAAAAACGCGGCAGGCGCCATCGCAACGGCCTGCGCAAAAGGGTATCCCCGAAGTGAGCGTAGAGCAGTTTTTACCCAGTACTACGCCCTTCCTGCTGGAAGGATACGGACGGGTGGAGCCCTTTCGTGCGGTTGATTTGACACCTCAGGTTTCCGGGGAGGTTATCTACGCTGCGGAAAAGGTTGAGCTTGGCACCCCTTTTGGCAAAGGGGAGCTTCTCTTTCGGATTGATCCCACGGACTACCGTCTTGCTCTGGAAAGCGTAAAGAACCAGTTGAAGTCTGCAGAAATGAAGCTGATGATGGAAGAGGAGGAACAGAAAATAGCTCGGTCTCAATGGGAGGAGTTCAGCCGTGATCATCCCGATGCGGACCCCGGAGCACTTACTTTGCGAACGCCCCAGGTGAAACAGGCTGCTGCCGCCCGTGACGGTGCCGAAGCATCCCTGCAGAAGGCACGTATTGCCCTGCGGCGCACCTCCATCCGGGCGCCTTTCAACGGCATTGCCGTTAAGACAATGGCTGATCCCGGACAGATTGTTGGAAACGCTCCCATTGCACGGCTGTACGGAACAGACAGAGCGAAAATTGTTGTTCAGCTGGCACCGGATAAGGCGGGATGGGTTATTGCCGACTCTCTGGATACTGTGCAGGTCCATCTTGATCGTGCGGGGAAAACCATTGTCCGACAGGGGATTCTGCGCAGTCGAATTCCCGTGGTTGATCCCAACGCACGGACGGTCTCCTTTGTGGTTGAACTGCAGGATCCCCTCGGTACAGAGAACGGGGAAGAGCCTCTTCCCTTTGGTTCCTTTACAGAGGTGTATTTTCCCGCGCATGGTCTCACAGGCTATTATTCTCTGCCCCGGGCGGCTCTTCTCCCGGGGGACTCGGTACGGGTCTTTTCCGATGGGAAAATTCACCTTCGGGCAGTGAACGTTGTGTATTGGAAGGAGAACAGGGCCATTGTTACAGAGGGGCTTAGCCCCGAAGATTCCCTTGTTCTTACAGGGCCGGAAATGACCGTTGACGGTATGCGTGTAAAGGTGGCGGACAAATGAAAAAAATGATTGCATGGATGGCCCAAAATCATGTAACGGCAAATCTGCTGATGCTGTTGATCATCGTTGCCGGCCTTACCGCGTATTTTCAATTGCCGCGTAAGGTGTTTCCCGATGCGGAAATTCCTGTTATTACCGTGACCGTTCCATATCCCGGTGCTGCTCCCGATAAGATTGAGGAGTCCATTGTGATGAAGTTTGAGAGCGCTCTTGTCAGTGTGAACGGCGTTCGCCGTATCAGCAGCAGTTCCACGGAAGGAATGGGGTCGATCTTTCTTGAGCTGGAAGATGATGTTGACATGGATGAAGTGAAGAATGAGGTGAACAGCGAGATTGACCGTATTACCGATCTGCCCGATGATGCCGAGGAAGCGGTTGTTACCAGGATGGAGATTGAAATTCCCGTGATGGAACTGGGCCTGTACGGCGGTATTACGGAACAGGAGCTCAAGGATCTTGCAGAGCGTGTGAAGAATGAGCTGCGGGGGAAAAGCGAAATCTCAAAGGTCGAGGTCTACGGAACCCGCAGTAACGAAGTCTCCATTGAAGTTTCCCAAAAGAAACTGGAAGCGTATAATCTTACCTTCCATGATGTGAGTACGGCAATCTCCCGCGGGAGCATGGATCTTCCCGGTGGCAAAATCCGAACTGAAAAGGGAGAAATACTTGTGCGGACCCGGGATCTTGCCGAGGACGGAGCTGCCTTTGGGCGGATTATTGTTAAAACCACGGCAGAGGGCAGTCGGATTCGCGTCTCCGATGTGGCTGATGTGAAAGACTCCTTTGAGGATTCAAACCTTTACACCGGTTTTGACGGCAGGGAGGGGGCTCTGCTTGTTGTCTCCCGTACGGGAACGCAGAGTGCATTGAAAGTGGCAAAGCAGGTAAAGGAGTATGTAAAAGAGAAAAACAAAACACTCCCCGAGGGAGTTGATCTTATTGTCTGGGATGATATGTCCAGGGTTCTCAAAAGCCGCATCGGCCTTCTTGTGAAGAATGGCGCTCTCGGCTTTGCCCTGGTGGTTCTGGTACTTGGTTTTTTTCTGGATATTCGTCTTTCCTTTTGGGTGGCCGTTGGCATGGTGCTCTCTTTTATGGGCGGATTGTGGGCCATGCTCCTTTTTGATGTTTCCATAAATCTTATTTCCCTTTTTGGGTTTATCATGGTTTTGGGGATTGTTGTGGATGATGCCATTGTGGTGGGGGAAAGCATCTTCCGCGCCCGTGAGGCGGGGGAGAAGCCTGTTGCGGCATCAAAGATCGGGACAACCCGTATTGCGGTTCCGGTTATCTTTGCAGTACTCACAACTGTTGCCACGTTTTCCCCTCTTTTAACCGTGGAGGGAGTCTCCGGACAGATTATGTATGCTGTTCCCATTGTGGTTATTTCCGTACTGCTCTTTTCCCTGCTGGAATCAATTTTTATTCTGCCGTCCCATCTTTCCGGCCTGCATCTGAAAAGCCGGGTGCCTCTGCTGCGATGGTCTCATGACTTCAGTGAAAAAGTCGACAGCCGTTTGCGCCGTTTTGTGGAACGGCGGTATATTCCGCTTCTGCGCAAAAGCATGCAGTGGCCCACCATGGTGATCGCCGGCAGTATTGCCCTGCTCATGATTTTCATCGGATTGATTGTGGGTGGCCGCATTGATGTCAAACCGGGTATGGGGAGTACAGAAGGTGTCAGCATTAAGGCTTTTGTCGAGATGCCGACGGGGACTGCCATACATGAGACCCGGGATGTTACAGACAGTATCTTTAATGCCCTTGAACGTGTTAAAGAGAAGTTCCTTGCCGAAAATCCTGATAAGAAAGGCAGTTTTTACCGCCATGTATTTGTCAGTATCGGTCAGCAGCCCAGTAAAGGGCTTATGAACAATGATGACCCCACCATTGCCGAAGTGAATATTCTTTTCCCCGCCGGTCAGGAGCGGGATTACTCCCTTGAGCCTATTCAGAATATGCTTCGCGAAGAAACACGGCGTATCGGCGGCTATGAGAGTCTGACCTTTTCCAACGCCATGCGCAGTGCCGGGGAAGATATCAATATCAGCCTTTCCTATCATGATCGCGCTCAATTGGTTGAAGCGGCACTTCGTCTGGAAGACACCCTCGCAACCTACAGCGGAGTGTATGATATCAGCGATGATTATGAACTGGGAAAGGAGGAGGTTCAGCTGGAGCTGAAGGACCGGGGACGGCATTTCGGAATTACTCTTTCCGATGTGGCTCTGCAGGTGCGAACGGCTTTCTACGGAGATGAGGCACTTCGTTTTCAGCGGGGAGAGAACGATGTGCCTGCTATGATTCGTTTGACCGGGGCAGAGCGGGGCTTTCTGCAGACCCTTTTCGATATGAAAATCCGCACGCCCCGCGGTGCGGTTCCTCTTACGGAAGTGGCGCACATACGCCTGGGGCGAGGGTATTCCAAAATCAATCGTATCAATCAGAACCGCGTGGTAACCGTGACTGCCAATGTTGATGAGAATGTCAGCAACCCCACATCGGTTAATTCAGAGA
Organism: Fibrobacterota bacterium; assembly: GCA_051745065.1. GTDB lineage: Bacteria > Fibrobacterota > Chitinivibrionia > Chitinivibrionales > Chitinivibrionaceae > Chitinivibrio. The sequence continues at coordinate 2,299 of JBNJDQ010000045.1, read as the reverse complement.
TGGTTCAGTTTATTGAGGGGGAAATGCAGAAAGAATATCCGGGGATATCCCTGATTATCGGTGGAGAGCAGGAGGACACAGCGCGAAGCCTGAAGTCTTTGGGTGTAGGCTATCTTGTTGCCCTTTTTGTTGTCTACATTCTTTTGGCTATTCCCTTTAAATCCTACCTGGAACCGTTTGTGATTATGGCGGCAATCCCCTTCGGTGCAATCGGAGCGTTTATCGGTCATGTGGTTCTTGGTTACGATCTGCAGATGATGAGTATTTTCGGCATTGTTGCACTCTCCGGGGTTGTTGTGAATGATTCCCTGGTTTTTGTGGATTTTGTCAACGGGGAACTGGATCGGGGGCTCTCAATCCGCGAGTCCATAGTTGCAGCAGGGCGAACGCGTTTTCGTCCCATCCTCCTGACAACAGTCACCACCTTTGCCGGGCTTCTTCCCATGCTTTTCGAGCAGAGTTTTCAGGCCCGTATGCTGATTCCCATGGCAATCAGCCTGGGCGTGGGGATTCTTTTTGCATCGGCGATCACCCTGTTTCTTGTTCCGGCCTATCTCATCCTGTTGTACTGGGTCAGAGCGTTTTTCGGTATTCATAAAGACGGTTCAGCGGAGGCTCTTAATGCGGACTAACATAATCCTTATATGCGTTTTTTTTCTGCTTCTTTTGTCATGTTCCCTTGCACCGGACCGAAAGGATCTCACGGCGGCCCACGATGTTTCAGAAGATTTTCTTTACGCTTCTTCGGCTGACTCATTTCTGATTAATCCTGATTCAGCTGTGGATACTCTCTGGTGGCACGGCTTTGAAGACAGTACTCTGAACGCTTTTATCGACACCGTACTGGAGGAAAACCTTGATCTTCGTGTTGCTCTCAAAAATATCGAAATCATGGAAGAGAATCTGCGTGGCGTGGAATCAAACCTCTTTCCTTCGGCTTCGGCGAGTATGGGATACAGTCGGGGAAAACAGATGCAGAGGGATTTTTCCCCCACCGGAGGTATGACGCAATCCCTGGAGGATGTGGAAAATTTCAATGCCGGCCTGGATCTTTCCTATGTTCTTGATCTGACCGGACGGGTCCGCAACGGTCGGCGTTCTCTGAAGGAGGGAGTTCTTTCCAGCCGCGAATCGATTCGCTCTGTCTACGCCGGGGTGATCAGTCAGGCTGTTATTACATGGTATCAATACCGTGCAGCGGGGCTGCGTCTTGCCCTTGCCGAAAAGAATCTGGATGCCGCCCGCTCTCAGGTTGATACCCGCAGCAGACGGTATGCCGGCGGGGTCGGGACCTTTCTGGAATACGAGCAGGCGCGCAGTGCCGCCCTCGCAGCTGAGCAGGAGTACGCCGCAGTCCGCAAAGAACAGGATTTTGCACGAGTGCAACTGTCAGTTCTTTCAAATCAGTATCCCGGTAAAGGTCTTCGCCCGGATAAGGCAAAGTCCTTTCTGCAGGCCACCCTTCCCAGTGTTCCTCTTGCCGTTCCCTCCCGGGCGGTTCTTGCACGTCCCGATGTCAGGGCGGCCCGACATACCGTTGAGCGCCGGCGTCTGGATATCGGCGTTGCCCGCGCAGGATTTCTGCCGACCTTTACCCTGACCGGTTCCGTGTCCAATAATACCAGCTCCGTGGATGATCTGTTTTCTGTGGATAATTTTGCCCGTTCCATTGGGGGGCAGGTGGCACAGACGCTTTTTCAGGGGGGCAAGATAAAAAGTGATGTGGATAAGAGTAAGCTTGAATATGCCAAAGCAGTACTTGAATACCGGCAGACTGTTCTTCTGGCATTTAAAGAAATTGAGCAGGGCATTGTGCAGCTGCAGGAAACAGAGGCCCGTGTTCGCCTGATTGAAAAACAGCACGGGGCGGCCAGGAATATTCATGAAGAACTGCAGCGCCGCTATCTTCGCGGTCTTGTCCCCTATGACCGATATCTGGATGCCCGGGAATCCATGATTTCCCTTGAGATGAACCGTCTTTCCCTGCAGGTCAAACGGATTCAGGACCGAATAAATCTGGCTGCGGCTGCGGGGATGATCTGGTAAGGAATGGCTCTTGTATTCCACCGGCGGGCGTGCATTTCCCGGTCCGGTGGATGTTTTCCGGGAGTGAGTTGTTGCTGATCCCTTCGTTGCAGAGGAGACAGGAAAAAATCGGTGCACAGCTGAGAGGTTGACCTGCCCGGCGAAAACCACTGTCTGCGGGGAGATTAAGGCGTTGTATTAGAATTAACCCTGATTCCGCAGTTGGATCTGATTTTCGTACATTTTGAGGTGATCGGAGCGGGACGGATGCCCC
>JBNJDQ010000044.1:0-15829 GCA_051745065.1 Fibrobacterota bacterium | reverse complement strand
GCATTGATTTCTTCGACGGCTGCATGAATGGAGTCCTGGCGGTAATGACCTTCGATATCGATAAAAAAGTGATATTTACCGATCTGTTCTTTGGTTGGACGGGAAATAATCGAGGTCATGTTGATGTTGCGGCGGGCAAGGGCTGCGGCAATGGAGCTGAGGATACCCGAGTGATCCTGCGTATCCATGACCAGAAGTGTTGTTTTGCAGACCGGGCATTGGGACCACTTCTGATTGCGGGGCATTGATCGGCTGATTACGATAAAGCGGGTCCTGTTGTTTCGGTAGTCGTTGACGTTGTCAATACAGCAGGGAAGCTGTTCCCCCCGGGGCACCGCGTGGGCCGGAATAACCGCGCCGGCCCGACGGTGAGCGCCACGAATAAGCATGTTCAGGGATTCAATATTGCTGTTGGTTGAGATGATTTCCCGTGCTTTGAGCCCTGCAATAAAGAGTGAGGCCTGCCCTGAGGCAACGGGCTGCACATAGACACGCTCCACCTCGGCCGGGGCTGGCGTATTGGCAATAAAACTGAACTGTACCGGAAGGCTGAGTTCGTGAACGATAAAAAGATTCTGTGATATCAGACTGTCCAGAGTATGCTGAACAAATCCCTCGGAGAGATTTTCGATGGGGACGACGCCGAAGGGGGCACTGCCGCCTGCCGTAGCGGAGCAGACATCTTCGATGGTTTTTTCATAGGTGATATCCCCCGAAAGCCGGGCTTCGGCGGCAAAACGTTGCGCGGCTTTGTCGGAAAAGGTCTGCGCCGGACCGAGAGTAACAATATCCGTCATCAGCTTTGTCTCTGTATCAGGTGATCCATGGCGAGGAGGTAGCCCGTAATACCGAGTCCGGAGATAACCCCTTCTGACACGGGGGCGGTAAAGGAGGTATGGCGAAAGGCTTCCCGTTTGTAGATGTTGGAAATATGGACTTCAATAAAGAGTGACTGCGACGAGCTGACGGCGTCCCGCAGGGCAATACTGGTATGAGTGTAGGCGGCGGGGTTGAAGATGACACCTTCCACGCCGGCATCGGACCACCGGTGAATCGTATCAATGAGTTCCCCCTCATGGTTGGACTGAAAGAGTTCAAGGCTGACCCCTGCGTCTGCAGCTTTGTTCGTCAGCATGGCCGTGAGATCTTCGTAGGTCGTGGCACCGTAAATGTCAGGCTCACGAATGCCGAGGCGGTTGATATTGGGGCCGTTGAGTACTGCGATTTTCTGCATATCTGCCTCCGGGGCGGGCTGAAAAAAGGGGAGAGCAGGTACCTGCTCTCCCGTCTGTTCATTCAGCAGAGATTACATCTCCGCATCTTCTTTGGCAATTGCCTCTTCCACATCGATGTCTTCCTTAACGGGGAATTCCTCACAGTGTTTTGCAAAGGATTCACTGTCGCTGTAATTCTCTTTAATGGAGAGAATGATACGGCGTCCGTCAAGATCGAACTCAATGACCTGGGCCTCGAATTTATCACCGCGGCTGTAGGCTGCAACGGGATGCTTCACTTCGCGGCCGAGCTCCTTCAGAGGGATAAATCCTTCCACATCGTCACCGAGATTCACGATGATGCCGCGGTCGAGCATGCGGGATACTTCGACTTCCACGCTGTTGCCGACAACAAACTTGTCCGCAAGATCATCCCAGGGGTCTGCGGAAAGCTGCTTCAGTCCCAGGGAAATGCGGCGCTTGCCTTCGTCGATATCAACAACTTTTACATCGATAATATCACCTTTGGAGAGAATTTCATCAGCGGAGGTGATCTTTTTGGTCCAGGACATATCAGAGATATGAATCAGTCCATCGATCCCCTCTTTCAGCTCAACAAAGGCACCGAAGCTTGCAAGATTGCGCACTTTACCGGTAACAATGCTTCCGATGGGGAATTCCTCGCGGATGTTTTCCCAGGGATCCGGCTCAAGCTGCTTGAGTCCGAGGGATATCTTCTGTTCGTTTCTGTCGATTTTGAGAACAACAGCCTCGACAATATCGCCGACGGAAACAATCTTGGAAGGATGCTTGATATGCTGTGTCCATGACATCTCGGAGATGTGGATCAGCCCTTCAATGCCCTTTTCCAGCTCCATGAAAGCACCGTAATCCGTAATGGAAACAATGCGCCCGCGGACCCGCGATCCTTCGGGGAACTTGTCTTCGATTCCGTCCCAGGGATGTTCTGAGAGCTGTTTCAGGCCCAGGGAGATACGTTCCTTGTTTTTGTTGTAGTCAAGGATCATAACTTCCAGTTCCTGGTGCATATCGACAATGTCGCGGGGATCATTTACACGCCCCCAGGACATATCCGTGATATGAAGCAGGCCGTCAACACCGCCGAGATCGATAAAGGCACCGAAGTCGGTGATATTTTTGACTTCACCCTTGATAACTTTGCCTTTTTCAATTTTTGCAATGGTCTTTTCGCGAAGTTCCGCACGCTCTTCTTCCAGAATAACACGGCGCGAGACGACAATGTTGCGACGGATTTTGTTTACTTTAATTACCTTAAAGCTGTAGGACTTTCCGATAATTTCATCCATATCGGGAATCTGGCGCAGGGCAATCTGCGAACCGGGAAGGAATGCATCAATGCCGAAAAGATCGACAACGATACCGCCCTTTATGCGGCGCAGAAGTTTCCCTTCGACAATTTCACCTTCTTCATAGGCCGTGTAGATCTTGTCCCAGACACGGAGAAAGTCCGCCCGGGATTTAGAGAGAACGAGATTGCCGTCATCTCCTTCAAGTTTTTCAATAAAAACATCAATCTCATCACCGGGTTTATATTCTTCGATATCGCGAAACTGCGTAATGGGGATTGCTCCCTCCGACTTGAAATCAATGTCGACATATACTTCGTTGTCGGTGATATCCAGAATCTTGCCCTTTACAATCTCTTTTTCCGAGATGTTTGCCACGGAGTTGACCGTATCGGCTTCACTCTCGTACGTGGAAAGAATGCTGTTTACTTCTTCGTTGCTGTAGTTGTCTTCAGAAAAGATGCTGAGATCAACGGGGTTTCCCTGGGCGTCAATGCCCTGATTTACTTTTTCTTCAGCCATGTAGTTATAGCTCCTCAAAAAAGCCCGTATCCAATGGACACAGGGATAAAGGTTTTAGGTTACAGTTCTGTATTATTTTCCAGCAGCTCTGTCGCCGCATCGGTAATTTGCTCTACCTGCTCCGCAAAAGAGAGGTTTGTTGTATCGATCACCAAAGCCCCTTCCGGGCGTATCAGCGGAGATATTTCACGACTGCTGTCGAGTGAATCCCGCCGCTGAATTTCTGCAATCAGACTGTCCATGTCAGGGCGCTGCGGCAGGGGTATCTGCTCCATACGCCGCCGGGCACGTTCCATGACTGTGGCATCCATGTAAATTTTTAAGGGTGCTTCGGGAAAAACGACACTGCCCATGTCCCGGCCTTCACAGACAAGATTGCCTTCCGCACCGATTTCACGCTGCTGCTGCACAAGGGCCGTGCGGACTGAGGAAAGAGCACTGTATTCCGACACCTGTTCCGATACTCTGGCCGTGCGGATATTCTTGGAAACATCCGTGCCGTTGAGGAAGAGGCGGTTTTCCCCGTCCCTGGTGTGGAACCGAAGCTGCGCTGTCTGAAGTGCAGAATCCATCGTTTCCCCGTCCTGCGGGGGGATGCCGTGTTCCAGACAAAAGAGTGTTACTCCGCGATACATGGCCCCGGTATCAAGGTGGTTAAACCCCAGCCGGCCGGCCACAGCACGGGCTGTGCTGCTTTTTCCGGACCCTGCGGGCCCGTCAATTGTTATTACCAAAGACAATCCTTACTGATATTTGATTCCGCCTAAATATAAAAAAGTACTGTCTCCGGGTGGTAATTATTATTAAATCCTTTACAGTTCCTGTGTTTTATGACATACTTAGTAATCGAAATCATGGATACGGGCAATCTCGGGAAAGTTGAGGATTATGGCAGCAAATATCAGAAAACGGCTGAAACTGCTCCTCGGTGACGATTCACTGGTTGAGAAATATGTGAAAGAGCATGGCGATGAAATTAACATTACGGACATCCGGAATCTGAAAGGTCAGGCAGAAACATTTACTGAAACCGACAGCGGTATCGGTGAGGATCCCGTCTATACCCTGACCGTAACCTGTCCCGTCTGCAATAATAAGAATGTTACTTCCTATAATCTCAAGGCAAAATCGCAGAAAGTTGAGGAGAATCTCTTCCTTGTTCCGCAGTATGAGGGGATCGGAAAATACCATAAGGAAAACTTCAATCTTCTCAAGCCCATCGTCTGTGATCGCTGCTACTTTGTGTCACCGGATATTCGGGATTTTACCAAAAAAAGTGAGTATACCGGCCATGTAACAAAGAGCCAGCTTCTGGTGAATCCGGATTTCCTCTCCCATCTGCGCGATGATACGGAAGAACGTGTTGCCTTTGTGCAGGCATCCTTTCCCGATGCTGCAGAGGACCCTTTCAAACGGCCCCGTTCATTCAGTGAGGCTATTGCAGCCATGAAACTCTCCATAATGCGCGCTGAGCAGGAAATGGATTCGGGGTTTCCCTTCAGTCATTACAAGATCGGAAATTATCATCTGCAGATTGCTGAGATCAAACGCCTGGCCGGTTCGGATAATCTGGATAGTATTGAGGCGGCAGCCGACGAGTTCGAAGAGGCTTTTGATGGTTCCGACTGCCCTCAAACTGAGGTAGAGGTAAAAAGTCTGTATTTGCTGATTGCCACGCAGATATGTGTGGGGAACAAGCAACGGGCGGGGGAGCATCTCAAGTTCTTTGACGAAATTGTCAAGGAGCTCAATGACGAGATGCACGGGGCAAAATATAAAGCCAAATATAAAAAGCTGATTTCCTCCGTGGAAGCCTGGAAGGGGCGTGCCATGAACCTTTGGGAGTATCGCGATGATGCCGGGTTCTGGAAGGGGGGCTGATCAGTTGTTTACCATCATTCCTACGGAAAAGGCGGTAATGAAGGCATACCAGACGTATAGAATAATATTATTAAGGATCAGTTCCAGCCGGGACTGATTTGCTGCTTCCTGAGCCTCTTTACTCTCTTTTTTGAGATGCTTGATAAAGAAAACGACAGTACTGCACAGAATTACAAAACCGGTAATACGAATAAGAACTGCGGGAACGTCCATTCAGGACTCCTTTTTTGGGGGTGTTTTACGTACAGCAATACGGCGGGCCTGAAGCTCTTCTCCATCCCAGGTGATACTCAGTTCATACATTCCCGGACGGGGGAGGCTCATGCCGCCGAGGTTTCCACCGATTTCCACAACGGCATGGCGTTCATTCGGGGCGGCAATCTCCCAATCCGGAAGAGTCACGGAGAAATCGCCCTCCGGGTTGGAGAACTTCAGGCCTATCTTTCCGGCCCGGGCAACGTCTGTAAAAGCAAGGTATACTGCCATACGGATATTCCGCATGGGGAACTCACGGGCCGAAATGGTATTGAAGATTCCCGCAAGAATTCCCTTGCCGGTCTGAATATCCCGGTAATAGTGATCGGCCACAACAATGGATAGGAGAATGGGTTTTATCAAACAGTGCCTCGCTCTGAAAAACAGAGTAAATATAATAAATGACTTGACAAAGTTAAATAATTACACCATTTTTTACCCGTCAGATATTAGAAGTGTATCAATACGAACCAAAATAATACAGAATAACAATCACTGAACCGGATCCGTGCAGCATCGGAGTATACCCGTGTGCGCCTGTTTTCCGGAGTACAGTAATAACCCAATTACATTTTACCAGATGGATGATTGACTTATGAGTGAAAAAGAGAGTGTTGAATCGGTTGCTGAGTCAGCTCCGAAGAATCAGAAGAAGAAAAAAGACAAGGCGAATCAGACTATCAATGTGACGGAGCTTAAGAATAAGCACATTGATGAATTGAATAAGATTGCCGGTGAATACAATATTAATATTGATTATATTAAAAAGAATAAACTGATCTATTCCATCATGACAGAGCATGCTGAGCGGGGCGGTAAGATTGAAATTACCGGCGTTTTGGAAGTTATGTCCGAAAAGTTCGGTTTCATGCGGTCCCCGGAGAACAGTTATCTCCCCGGTGAGGATGATATCTACGTCTCTCCGTCACAGATTCGCCGTTATCGCCTCAACAGCGGTGATTCCATTACAGGGTTTCTTCGTCCTCCCAAAAACAAAGAGCGCTATTTTGCCCTTGATACGGCAACGGCAATTAATTACGAAGATGTTAAGAACCATCGAAACATTCTTCGTTTTGAAGACTGCATACCCCGCTTTCCCGATGAAAAATTCACCATGGAACGTAATCGCAAAGATATTTCCGGGCGCATAATTGATCTTTTTACTCCCATCGGTAAGGGGCAGCGCGGCCTTCTTGTGGCACCGCCGCGAACCGGTAAAACCGTTCTCATGAAGGATGTGGCCAATTCCATCAAGGCAAATCATCCCGAGGTACACCTTATTATTCTGCTTATTGATGAGCGTCCCGAAGAAGTGACAGACATGAAGGACTGCGTTGATGCTGAGGTTATCAGTTCCACCTTTGATGAGCCGGCAAAACGCCATGTCACAGTATCGGAAATGGTTATTGAACGGGCCAAGCGTCTGGTTGAACACGGGCGGGATGTGGTGATTCTTCTGGACAGTATTACCCGTCTGGCCCGTGCCTACAATACCGTTGCCCCCCATTCCGGCCGCATTCTTTCGGGCGGGGTTGATTCTCAGGCGCTGTACAAACCCAAGCGTTTCTTCGGTGCCGCCCGTAATATAGAGAACGGCGGTTCCCTGACCATTATTGCAACGGCTCTGGTTGAGACGGGCAGTAAAATGGATGAAGTGATCTTTGAGGAGTTTAAAGGAACCGGTAATATGGAACTTGTCCTGGACCGTGCCCTCGCGGACAAGCGGGTCTTTCCTGCGGCGGATCTTCTTAAATCCGGAACCCGTCGGGAGGATCTGCTTCTTGATGAGGCGGAGCTCAACCGTATGTGGCTGTTGCGTAAATTTCTTTCCAAGGAGACGCGCAGTTCTCAGGAGATGATGGAATTCATCAAGGAGAAGCTGACCAATACCAAGGATAACAAGGCCTTTTTCGATTCCATGAGTCGCTGAGGCAGCTGTATGGTTCATCATCGTCACCGGTCAACGATCATTACCCGGGAGGATCCGTGGATTCCCTCGCCGGTGTAGTTTCACGGATTGTCTATATGAATGAAGAGAACGGTTTTGCCGTTCTCTCTGTTTTTGATGAAGAAAGCGGTCGTCATCATACTGTTGTCGGTGATCTTGCTATGCTCCGCACGGGGGAAACACTCCGTTTTTTCGGTTCCTTCGTTACCAGTGAGAAATGGGGGGATCAGTTTCGGGCCAGGGAGTTTGAATACCGTCGTGAGCCGTCTCTGGCAGAAATGGAATATATTCTCGGCGCCGGCCTTGTGGATGGTATCGGGGGCAAGCGTGCCGAAGCAATCGTCGAACATTTCGGTGCGGATACCTTTCGGATCCTCGATGAAGAGCCGGACCGCCTGCGTGAAGTTGCCGGTATCGGCCGAAAACGGCATGCAAAAATAACGGCATCCTGGCAGGGAAAGCGGCGCATGCGTGAACTCTTTATCTACCTGCAGCCCCACGGTGTTTCCCTTCGGCGTATTCAGGATATTCTGAAACAGTACGGTGACGCGGCAAAAACAAAGATTACGGAAAATCCCTATCGTCTGATTGACGATATACGGGGGATCGGTTTTAAGACAGCCGACGCCATCGCCCGTTCCATCGGATACGAGTCAGATTCATACCGTCGTATCGGGGCGGCCCTGAAACACTGTATGAAATCGATCCGGTCCGACGGGCATCTCTGGATCAGCCGAAAAGACCTTCTTTCCCGGGCGGCGGCGCTCCTCGGCGGAGACCTTCCTGAAGAGAAAATCCTCTTTTCCCTGGATACACTGATCAACGAAAAGATTCTTACGGCTGAGGATGACGCTGTATATCAGCGCAGTGTGTACCAAATGGAATGTACTCTTGCAGAGGTTCTCGCCCAATTTCTGCAGAAACGGAATTCCCCGCTTAAATCGGAGAATCTGCGAAGCTGGATTACAGATTGGTGTGAAGCACAGGGCATTGCCTTTGATGAGAAACAGTTTGCCGCCGTGGATTGCGCTGTGCAGCGGGGAATTATGGTTCTCACCGGCGGCCCGGGGACCGGTAAAACCACTACGGTTAAGCTGATCGTGGATTATTTTCGACAGCGCGGTAAGCGTGTGGCTCTGACTGCCCCCACGGGACGGGCGGCGCAGAAAATGAGTGAAGTGACCGGTCTTGAAGCCAAAACAATCCATCGCCTTCTGGGCTATACCTTTGAAAACGGCGCGGGCTCTTTTCTGTACGATGCAGATAATATGTTTGCCGTGGACCTGCTGATTATCGATGAGTTCTCCATGGTGGATCTTTTTCTGGCCCACTCCCTCTTTACCGCTCTGAAGCGATCAAGCAGAGTTATCATTGTGGGAGATGCCGATCAGCTTCCTTCTGTGGGTGCCGGTCGCGTTCTTGCAGACCTCATTGAAACGCCGGAGATTCCTCACGTCGAGCTGACACGCATTTTCCGTCAGGCAGAGAAGAGCCGTATTGTGACGGCCTCGCATGAAATGATTCGGGGAGAGGTGCCGGTTTTTTCCAACGGGCGTTCTGATAATTGTTTCTTTCTGCGGTGTTCCCGGGCCGAAGATATATCCACTACGGTTATTGATCTGGCAACCCGCCGTCTTCCTGCAGCCTATGAATTTTCCGCTCTTCAGGATATTCAGGTTATTACTCCCATGCATCGGGGGGAATGCGGAACTGAGCTCTTCAACGAGCGCCTTCGGACGGCTGTTTTCGGTGAAGAGAGACCGGACACTCTGGTGTACGGAAATCGCCGGTTCTGTGCCGGAGACAAGGTTATGCAGGTAACCAACAATTATGAAAAACAGGTCTTTAATGGTGATATCGGTTTCATTGACGGTATTGATAAAGATGCGATCTATATCTCCTTTCCTTCGGTGAAGGTCAAATATTCGCGGGATGATCTTGCCGACCTGACCCACGCCTATGCCATTACCATTCATAAGAGTCAGGGGTCAGAATTTCCCGCCGTAATTATCCCCGTGACGGCACAGCATATGATTATGTTGCGCCGGAATCTGGTGTACACCGCCCTGACCAGGGCGCGCCGAATCTGTATTCTTGTGGGGGATACAGCCGCCTTTGCCCGGGCCGTTCATAATCAATCGGATACACATCGAAACAGTCGTCTCAGTGCGCGTATATCCGCAGCGGTCAGAATTGCCAGGTAAAACGCAGTTCCGGACGTCCCGTCAAGGTGCCGCCGATGCGAAAATGAGAATCAAAATCATAGAGATGCGCATCAATATAAGCGTCGAATATGCCGTAGAGATAGGCCATAATTCCGTACCACATAAACATTGTGCGTTCCCGTTTTGCCCGCTCGTAGCGATCTTCCCACTGCGCAGTCAGGGCAGCCTGCTCGGATTCTGAAAGGCTGTCAAACTCCGGCGACCGTGCCAGGCGGCTGTTAAAGGATTCTATGGTATCCATGGTGTGCTGCATGTTGATTGCTGAAAGAAGGCAGCCTGTCTGAGTAGTCCAGATAAAGCCTGCCTTGTAGCTTTTGCCGTTATGTATCTGCCCCAGTCCGAGAAAGGGAATTGCACCGAGACGCATGGCGCGCCGGGGATCGGGGGCGGATTGGGGGGAAATATCAATATACCCCTTGTTCAGGCCGTCAAAGAGACTCCAGGCTGCCACTCCGCCGAACCAGGTGGTATAGTTGTAATAGCGGATTTTCTCCCGGTACGTTGTGTACTGCCGGGTGTAGAGGTTGTCCCGGGCTTCGATACGGGCTCCCGAGGATGCCGTGTCGTTCAGGCGAATATTCTCCAGGGCCTGCTCCGCCCGGTGCAGATCCTCAAAGCTTCGGTGGTAGATCTCGCGCCGGCCGTATCCGGAAATGCCCATGAGAGCCGCCAAGGAGAAATTGATTCCTCCGCGCAGATATTCTCCGGATGCTGCATTGGGCGCACCGGGTACAATTAAAAGCGGAGCCGGAACGCGTTCACCGGCGGAGAGAAGGAGTGTTGTCATGAGTATACAGAGTGCGGTTCTTTTCATGTAAGAGTCCAGTCGATCGGGGAAACTCCCCGTTCTGTAAGGATCCGGTTTATTGTGCTGAATGGGGCGCTGCCGAAGAAACTGTGCCGTGCGGAAAACGGGGACGGGTGGGACGCTGTCAGAACAGCATGTTTTGTCTCGTCCACTCCGGATCTGAGTTGCTGGGCATCACGTCCCCAGAGGACAAACACCACGTTGCTGCAACGCCGGGATATTTGCCGAATGACTGTTGTGGTGATTTCTTCCCAGCCTTTACGGCGATGCGCACCGGGGGTTGATTCCTCCACGGTGAGGACACGGTTGATCAGGAGGACTCCTTCCCGGGCCCAGGGGCTCAGATCATTGGTTTGCGGCAGAGGCCGGGCCAGATCGCGGGCATATTCCCTGAAAATATTACGCAGTGAGGGAGGGCGTTTTTCATGATCGGGGACGGAAAAGGCAAGTCCCTGCGCTGCACCGGGCGTGTGATAGGGGTCCTGACCGATAATAACAGCTTTGAGTTGATGCAGAGGTGTCAGCTGAAAAGCCCGAAAAACAGCCGGAGGGGGCGGGAAAATGCGGGCTGTGCGGCGTTGTTTTGCAAGGAACGCATCGATCTTTTGCAACTGCGGTGAAACTGTATGAAAGACCGGCTCCCATGATGGATGCCACTGGGGCTGCAGACAGGTCATGCTTCAAGCACCTCCCGCAATACAGTGAGGACATCCTTTCGGGGTATATCCCTGAAGATATCCGAAGCGCCGGCGGTCGTGGGCAGGACAAAGCGAATGGTGCCACCGCGGGTTTTCTTGTCGGAGAACATTTCCTCATAGAGTTCTTCCGGGGTCGGTTTTTTGTCAATGGGAGGAAGAACGATACTCGTTTTGATTTCATGGAAGGCCGTTCTGTCAGCAGGGGAAATAAGGCCGCGCCGCTCTGCAAGTTTCAGTGCGCAGACAATTCCCCAAAGGACTGCCTCGCCGTGCAGGAGGGTTCCGTAGCCCAGTACCTTTTCAAAGGCGTGGCCGAAGGTGTGGCCGAAATTCAGCAGGGCACGGCAGCCCTGTTCCGTTTCGTCTTCTTCCACAATGCGGGCCTTGATTTCCACGGAACGCCGCACGGCTTCACGCAGGGCCTGAGGCTCTCCTGAGAGAAGTGCCGTGAAGCGGGTTCGAATAAAGGTAAACATCTCTGTTCCGCCGATGAAGCCGTATTTCATGATCTCGCCGCAGCCCGCGCGATATTCCCGTTCCGGCAGAGTCTGCAGAAAAGTTGTATCGATATGGACCAGGCGGGGCTGATAAAAGCTGCCGATGAGATTCTTACCCATGGGGTGATTCACGGCAGTTTTCCCGCCCACACTGGAATCAACCATGGCAAGAAGAGTGGTGGGAACCTGAATATACGGAACGCCGCGAAGAAAAATGGCAGCGGCAAATCCGGCCATATCACCGATCACACCACCGCCGAAGGCAATCACCGTGGTGTCGCGGTCCAGGCGTTTTTTCAGCATGGTATCAAGAATTACAAAAAGCTGTTCCCGTGTCTTATACTTCTCACCATCGGGCAGGACGACGGTTTCCACAGGCAGGTCCAGGGATTCATGGAGCTTCTGCAGAACCTCTGCATAGAGATCTGCCAGAGTGGTATTGGTTACAATTACGCAGGTGCCGTTCCGGACATTCTCGTTCAGGGCTGCGGCAAGGGATCTGTTTTCATCGATGCAGAGGGGGTAGGTATCTCCGCTGGGTATCTGTACAGGTACAATCATTCTTCCTCCGTTGCGGGGTCGTAGACCGGGATATGGGGATACTCCTGCGGGCTTTTGCGCCAGCGGCGGTGAATCCACACCCATTGTTCCGGATGCTCTAATATATATCCTTCATAGAATTTATTGAAATCCGCAGCAATAGCGAGAATATCCCGGGTGAGATTTCCTGTCGGTGTAATCGGGCAGTGCGCACTCTCCATATGGTATCGGCCCCTGCGGTCGCGATAGAAGGCCACGTAGATAATGGGGACTGAGTATTTCAATGCCAGCTTGATTGTTGTGGACGGCGTAAAGGCAGGTTTGCCGAGGAAAGGGGCAAAGACGCCTTCCCGGGTGGTGTCCTGATCGATAAGAACACCAAAGGTTTTGCCCCGTTTCAGGGCGCGGATTATATTTGGCAGAGCCCGTTTGCGGGGAATATATTCCACCCCGTTGCGTCGTCGCAGGGTGCTGATGATTTCTTCGATGCGGGAATCAAATATCTTTGTGCCCACGCTGATACAGGGTATGCCGTAGCGCTGGGCACAATGGGTCATGAGTTCAAAGGCACTTAAATGTCCCGAAAGGGCGATGACCCCGCGTCCCCGGGCTGCTGCTTCTTTCACGGCAGACCCCTCCATGATGACGGTTCTGAAGAAACGTTCATCACCGTAATCGGGAATCTGAACACTGTCCGTGAATGTGCGAACCATATTAATAAAGACCGCCGCGGTCTGTAGCAGGAGTGCCGCCTTTGAGCGGGCTGGATATACCCGGCGCAGGTTGATAAATGCCCGCCGCCGCTCACGGTGTAAAAAAAGGGCTGCCGTAAGTCCCATCGGTACGGCCATTGCCGAAAGAAGTGGCCGGGGGAGGCTGCGGGCGGCTGCTGTTACCAGGCGTACCAGATGATACGCCAGGGAATGGCGGAGTCTTCTAAAGGGCTTTGCCATGGATGTACCTCTTTGCAGGAAGGTGATTGCTCCGGTGGTTTCTGCAGCAGGCCTGCTTAAAAGCGGTCGATAAGGTCGTCGGACTCATTTTGCGACTCATCTCCTGTGGAAGAAATCCCCTCCTTGACACGAAGTTCGAAATCGTCGGGATTATTGGCGTACTGCCGGGCGGTTTCAAAGGTGACCATGTCCATGTTGTAGATCTGTTCCAGGGATTGGTCAAAGGTCTGACTGCCGTACTGATGACTTCCCGCACGGATGAGGTCAGGTATCTGATTTGTTTTTTCCGGATCCCGCAGGCACTCTTCCACGGAACCGTTGTTTACCAGTATCTCCGTGGCCGGAACCATGCCCGCTGTGTCATCGCGCGGCAGCAGGCGCATGGAGATGACCGCCTGCAGAACACTGCTCATGAGCAGGCGAATCTGCTGGTGCTGATAGGCGGGAAAGAAGGAGATTGCCCGGGAGATTGTTTCCACAGCATTGAGGGTATGCATGGTACTGAGCACCAGATGCCCTGTATCGGCTGCGGTGAGAGCGCCGAGCATGGTTTCCTCGTCGCGGATTTCCCCCATGAATATGACGTCCGGATCCTGGCGCATGGCTGCACGCAGAGCTGTGGTATAGGAAAGGGTATCCTGACCGAGTTCGCGCTGGGCAATGGCGGATTTTTTATTCCGGTGAAGAAACTCAATTGGGTCTTCAATGGTGATAATGTTGGATGATCTATGCTGATTGATATGGTCAATCATGGATGCAAGAAGGGTCGATTTACCGGAGCCCGTTGTTCCCGTTACAAGAATAAGACCGCGTTTCTGCATGGCCTGTTCCAAAACCACATCGGGGACATTGAGGGACTGAAAGGGGGGGATATCCGATTTAATATGACGGATTGCCATGGAAGGGGTACCGCGCTGATTGTAGGCGTTGATCCGAAACCGGCCGAGACCGGAGACACCGATACCGAGGTCGACTTCCTGTTTTTGCTTGAGGGCTTTAATCTGCCATTGATTGAGCAGCGAATCACAGATTTCATCCATGGCCGGAAGGCTCAGAGGATCCGTTTTGGCCCCGACCAGTTTGCCGTGAATACGAAAATAGGGAACGCATCCCACGCGCAGGTGAAGATCGGAGGCATTGTTTTTTACCATGGTGTTGAGAAGGTTTTTATAGTCCATGAAAAATCCTTTACAATATGATTTTAAGCTCTTTCGGTGTTTGTGAAAGGCGATGGTATCCATTGGTGGTGATACTGGCAAGATCCTCGATACGCACGCCGCCGAATCCGGGAATGTAGATGCCCGGCTCAACGGTTACCAGCATGCCGGGCTGTAATTGGGCAGTGCTTTTTTTGTTCAGATTGGGGGGCTCATGGACCCGCAGTCCGACGCCGTGTCCCGTGCCGTGTTTAAAAAAATCCCCGTACCCTGCGGTCTCAATGTGAGTACGGGCAATCGCATCGATCTCTGCGCAGGATATCCCTGGACGAAGCGCTGCAAGGGCCTTTTCCTGTGCCTGCAGTACGATGGCATAGATGCGTTCCATTTTCGGTGCCGGTGGGCCGGCAAAAACGGTTCGGGTCATATCCGAAGCAAACCCGTTCACAGTGCAGCCGAAGTCTGTGAGTACGGTGTCACCTTTTTGCAGGCGACGGGTATGCGATGGTTTCCCGTGGGGGAGAGCGGCGTTTGAGCCGAAGAGGACAATGGTATCAAAGGAGGGTTTTTCGCTTCCACCGTCCATACAATGTTTTTCCAGAAGCCGGGCTGCCTGAAATTCACTCATGCCGAAGGCCAGGTCTTTAGAGAAAACGGAGAAGGCATGATCAGCAATCTTTGCCGCTTTCTCAGCCGCATCAATCTCCGCAGCAGCTTTGGTGCCACAGATAATGCTGATTTCCGTACTGCAGGAGATGAAGGTACAGTCTTCGGACAGGGCTGATTCCAGTGCCCGGAATGCGTCAAGGGATATGTGCTGTGACTGCAGCCCCAAAGCTTCCCCGGCGACGATAAACGGTGCTACAGCCCGGGCAAAAGGGCCATCTGTTTCATGAAATTCCCATTCTGTTCTTTCGCAGAGCTGCTGTGCCGCTGTGCGGTAGCGAAAATCTGTAAAAAGGAGTGCCCGGTTTTCAGATATCAGGAGGGCGGCCCGTGACGCATCAAAGCCGCTGATGTAGCGTACCGTCGGAGGGTCAGTGATGAGAATGCGGGAAAATCGCCCTTCCCTGCAGAGGTCCTGTATTTGTTGTAACCGGCTATTCATCATGGGATTCCTCTTCATCAAGCTGGTTTTGGATTTCCGTAATTTTTTCAAGGTATTCCTCGTTGTCTGTACGTTTTTCCGCAAGACGTTTATATATCTCCATGGCGAGATGCGGCTGCCCCTGCTGAAGATAAATATCTGCAAAGGTCGGCGTCAGGACATGGTCGGGAATCGATTCGCTCCCCCGGTCCTCCGTGAGCCGTTCACCGAAACTCGGCGGTGTATCCGGCGCTGCTGCCCGTCGGTTGCGGGAATAGGCGTTCTTGAGTTTATCGATAATTGTATCCAGATTCGTATCCGGCGGATCCTGGGGCGTTGTCTCTTCTTTTGGACGGGCACTGCTGCGGATCTCTTCGGTGAGATTTTTCAGCTCTGCCGCATAGGCACCGAAATCTGCGCCTGAATCTGATACCGGCGCTGTTTGCTCATGAGTGGAACCGACATCCTGATAATCTTCGTCATAGTCAGATTTCTCTGAAGCCTCATTGCTGTCTGTATTTTGTGTCTCACCTTCGGCCGCCGTCGTTTCTTCCGGTTCGACCTTGTCTTCAGCCGCTTCTTCTTCCGCATCATCGGCTGCAGAGTTGACCAGATCGTCGATATCGTCGTTGGAGACGGGGGCAGAATCTTCCGTGCTTTCAGCTTTATCCGCTTCTTTGGTCTCGTCTTTGGCCGCTTCCTGCTCATCTTCAGGC